>NZ_CP059450.1:880000-1180000 GCF_022023855.1 Azospirillum brasilense | reverse complement strand
TTGGCCGAGAAGGCGATCCTGCCGGTGACCTTCGGCGCGATGGACGGCACCGCGACATGGCTGGACGCGGAGCGGACGACGCGCAGCGTCGACGCGCTGTCCCGCGCCGGGGAGAACACCCGCGACGCCCTGTTCACCGCGCTGCGCACCGGCTTCGCTCAGGCCATGCTGCGCGAGGCCTACCGCTCCTGCCGCGAGCACCGAGCGAAGCGGCGCGCGGCGGCGAACGGATCGGACGGTGCGGGGCTGGGCAAGCTGCTGGTGATCGCGCCAGACCAGGAAACCGCCCGCAACTATCTCGACACGCTGCGCGGCTGGATGCCCGGGGCTCAGGCGGCGCGGATGGCGCAGATCGCCATTTCCGAACGGCGCGACGCGCAGGAGGTGGTGGCCGCCTTCCGCCTGCGCCCCGAACCCGCCGTGCTGGTGTCCGTCGCCATGGCCTACGAGGGGTTGGACGCGCCGGCCATCTCGCACGTCGCCTGCCTGACCCACATCCGCTCCCGCCCCTGGCTGGAACAGGCCATCGCGCGGGCCACCCGCGTCGATCCCCACGCCGGCGCCTACGAGCAGCAACGGGCGGTGATCTACCACCCCTCCGACATGATGTTCGAGCGGTTCCGCCAGATGGTGGAAACCCAGCAGGGCACGCGGGCTATGGTGAAGACCCGGCGCCAGCATGAGCTGCCCTTCGAGCGCACGGTGGAGGCGGAGCCGGAGATCATCCCGCTGGAATCCAATGCGACGGCCCTGCGCTTCGCCATGGTCGCTCCCGGCCCCGATTTCGGCAACCCGTCGCCGGGGCGCGATTCCGCCGACCGCCCCTCGGCTGAGCGCCCCTCAAAGGAAGGGGTGCAGGTGCCCAGCGCGGTGGAGCATCATCTTCGCCAGCGCATCGGCCAGATCGTGGCGGCCCAGGTGATCGAGGACCAGGACAACAACCTCGTCGCCGAGGGGCCGGTCAGCTACCACACCTACAACGCCGTGCTGAAGCGCTGCATGAACAAGGCGCGGTCGGAGATGACGCTGTCGGAACTGGAGGCCGCCCTCGGCTGGCTGGAGCGCAACCGCATTTCCGACCATCTGCATCTGATCGCCGACGACCCGCAGTACCGCTGGTCGAGCCGCCGCAAGGCCCGTGGGGCGGGTTCGGTCACGGCCTTTTCAAAACCATCCCGCCGGACGCCACCCCATGGTACGGTGAAGCCGGCGTCCTAAATAACGCCCGCCGACACACTTTTTTGCAGGAGCGAAGACACCGGCCTTCGTGGAGAGTGTCGGCCCGTTCGCCACCCGTGGAGGTTCCTGGTGCGTTTCGCGAGGCCGCTCAAGATTCTTCTCGTGGAGGATGACTCGCTCACCGCCATGGCGATGGCCCGCATGCTGGAGATGGCCCATTGCACGGTCACCACCGTGACGGACGGGGAGGCCGGTTTGAGCGCCCTAGCCGACGGTTCCTTCGATGCGGTGATCACCGATCTGGTGATGCCCCGGCTGGGGGGCGAGGCGATGATCCGCCAGTTGCGCCGCGACTGGCCCGACCTGCCCATCGTCGTCCTGTCGGCCTCTCCGCCCGATGACGGGATATCCGGCCTGCAGGACAGGGAGGGCGGTCCGCTGGTGATCCTGAGGAAACCCGTCCTGGCGGGGGAGTTGCTGACGGCGATGGAGCGGGTGTTCGTGAAGACCTGACCGGGGGGGATCAGGCCTTCTTCTTGCCGAAGCTGATCTTCGGCTCCTCGCCCTTCAGCAGGCGCGTGATGTTCGCGGAATGGCGGATGGCGACCAGCACGGCGATGAACAGGCAGAGACCCGCCACCAGCGGTCCGCCGAAGATCCAGCCGAAGATCGGGCTGAGGCCCAGCGCGGTCAGGGCCGACAGCGACGAGATCTTGAACAGGAAGGCCATGGCGAGCCACGTCGCGCAGGCGATCACGCCGACCGGCCAGGACACCGCCAGCAGCACGCCGAGTGCCGTCGCCACGCCCTTGCCGCCCTTGAAGCCGAGCCAGACCGGGAAGCTGTGGCCCAGCATGGCGCCGCCCGCCGCGAAGACTGCGGCCTCTGGCCCCGCCCAGGCGATGGCGAGCAGGGCGGCGATGGCGCCCTTGCCGCTGTCCAGGATCAGGGTGGCGGCGGCCAGCGGCTTGTTGCCGGTGCGCAGCACGTTGGTGGCGCCGATGTTGCCGGACCCGATCTGGCGGATGTCGCCCAGGCCGGCCAGCCGCGTCAGCACCAGCCCGAAGGGGATCGAGCCCAGCAGATAGCCCAGAAGGGCCGAGATGAGGAGAGTCACCCGGTCAGCCCTCGAACTGCCAGACGGTGCGCCCGTCCACCACGGTGCGCAGCGGACGGCCCTGGACGGGGCGATCCTCAAAGGGGCTGTTCTTCGACTTCGACTTGAAGGCTGCCACGTCCACCTTCCACGGCACCTCCAGGTCGAAGGCGATCAGGTCGGCGGGCGCCCCCTTGGCGATGCGGCCGAGCGGCAGGCCGAGGAGTTCGGCCGGCTTCACGGTCACGCAGGCCAACGCCTTCAAAAGCGGCATGGCTCCTTTGTGCACCAGCTCCAGCGTCAGCGGGAACAGCGTTTCCAGCCCGATCACGCCACAGGCGGCCTGGGCGAAGGGAAGGCGCTTCTGGTCCTGGTCCTGCGGCGTGTGGTCGGAGGCGATGGCGTCGATGGTACCGTCGGCCAGACCTTCCACGATGGCCCGCCGGTCCATCTCGCCGCGCAGCGGCGGGGAGACCTTGGCGAAAGTGCGGTAGTCGCCGACGTCCGTCTCGGTCAAGGCGAAGTAATGCGGGGCGGTGTCGCAGGTGACCTTGAGCCCGCGCGCCTTGGCGCGGCGGATCAGGTCCACCGACTCGCCGGTCGAGACGTGCGCGAAGTGCAGCCGGCCACCGGAGAGTTCGAGCAGGCGCAGGTCGCGCTCGATCATGATGATCTCGGCTTCCCGCGGAATGCCGACGAGACCGAGGCGGGTGGCCCGCTCGCCCGAATTCATCATGCCGCCGCTGGCGAGGCTCGGCTCCTCCGGATGCTGGACGATCAGCTTGTCGAAGGTGCGGGCGTAGCTGAGCGCGCGGCGCATCGCCTTGGCGCTGGCGATCGCCTTGGTGCCGTCGGTGAAGGCCACGGCCCCGGCGCGGGACAGCAGGCCCATCTCGGTGATCTCGTTGCCCTCGGTCCCGCGGGTCGCGGCGGCGTAGGCGAAGACCTTGACCAGACGCACCTCGCGGGCGCGCCGGGCGATGAACTCCAGGCTCGCCACCTCGTCGGTCACCGGGTCGGTGTTGGGCAGCAGGACCACGGCGGTGATGCCGCCGGCCACCGCGGCGCGCGACGCGCTCTTGATGGTGTCCTTTTCCTCCTCGCCGGGCTCGCCGATCAGGACGCGCATGTCGACGAGGCCGGGGGCGAGGCACTGGCCCTGCAGGTCCACGACCTCGATCCCCTCCGGCACGCCGTCGGCGAACAGGGACGGGCCGAAGTCGGCGATCTTCGCGCCTTCGGTCAGCAGGTCGCCCCGCTGGTCCAGGCCGCTGGCGGGGTCGAGCAGGCGGGCGTTGCGGTAGGCGACGCGGGCGTTGGCGTTAGACATCGGTGCCCCGGCGGTCTCGGGTGAGAAGGTCGAGCACGGCCATGCGGACGGCCACGCCCAGCTCCACCTGATCGAGGATCATGGAGCGCTTGAGGTCGTCGGCGACCTCCGAATCGATCTCGACGCCGCGGTTCATCGGGCCGGGGTGCATCACCACCGCGTGCGGCTTCGCCACCGCCAGCTTCTCGTAGTCCAGGCCGTAGAAGTAAAAGTATTCGCGGGTCGAGGGGACGTACTGCCCGCTCATCCGCTCGGTCTGGAGGCGCAGCATCATCACCACGTCGGCGTCCTTCAGGCCGGTCGCCATGGAGTGGTGGATTTCGACGCCCAGCCGGTCGATCTGCGAGGGAATCAGTGTCGGCGGCGCCACGACGCGGACGCGGGCGCCCATGGCGTTCAGCAGATGGATGTTGGAGCGCGCGACGCGGCTGTGCAGGATGTCGCCGCAGATCGCCACGATCAGCCCGTCGAGGCTGCCGAGGCGGCGGCGGATCGCCAGCGCGTCCAGGAGCCCTTGCGTCGGGTGCTCGTGGTGGCCGTCGCCGGCGTTGATGACCGAACAGTTGACCTTGTCGGCCAGCAGCTTCACCGCCCCCGAATCGGCGTGGCGAACGACCAGCGCGTCGAGGTGCATGGCGTTCAGCGTCATCGCCGTGTCGATCAGCGTCTCGCCCTTCTTCACCGAGCTGCCGTCCGACGACATGTTGATCACGTCGGCGCCGAGCCGCTTGCCGGCCAGCTCGAAGCTGGTGCGGGTGCGGGTCGAGTTCTCGAAGAAGAGGTTGACGATCGTCCGCCCGTCGAGAAGCGACGACTTCTTCGTGGGCTGGCGGTTCTGTTCGACGTAGCCGTCGGCGAGGTCGAGGATGGTGGTGATCTCGCCTGCCGTCAGCCCCTCGATGCCAAGGAGGTGGCGGTGCGGGAAAACCGTCGTGGAATGGGGCGATCCGGTCATGGGCCGGGACTATAGGAGCGGTCCCGGACGCCCGCAAGCGCGCCCTACGCCCTTTTTAAAGGTAGGCGATGAGCCGCCCGCAGGCCAGGACGCCGACCCACAGCGCGAGCGAGGCGGCACCCACGAACCGGGCGCCCGGCGGGGGGCGGTCCGCCAGGCTCCACTCGGCCATGCGCCGCCCGACGAGCCCGTGGAAGGCCAGGATGTTGAGCAGGGCCAGCACGATCAGCCCCAGTTTCGCCAGGAAGGCCGGGTTGCGGGCCAGCGCCGTCGCCTCCGTGGTGAAGAGGAGGAAGCCGGTGGGCACCGCCAACGCGAAGCCGGTCACCGCCACCGGCAGGAGCAGCCGCGCCAGCGCATCCGCCGGCAGCAGCGGCGCCCGGATCCCGATCAGACGCAAGTCGAAGGCCAGGATCGCCCCGACCAGAAGCGCGAATCCGAGGATGTGCGTGATCTCGACCAGCGGATAGAGCCAGACCGACTGGCGCAGCGACTCGCCGAGCCCGGATGTCTCCAGCGCGACGAGCCAGCCGGGGCCGGCGGGTCCGAGATCGTGGTCCATGCGTGGGGCCGCCGTCAGTGCAATCCGGCCGCCGTCAGCGCAGCTCGACGGTCTTGTCGGCGGCGGTGATGCGCTCCGCCCGCAGCTCCGCCGGGTCGGACTTGGCAGGATAGCCGACCACCGTCACGGTCTGACCGGGCTTGATCGAATCGGCGGGCAGGCCGCGTGTGCTCATCCGGCTGGGCGGGGCGAGCACGACGTGCCAGACCTTGCCGCCGGCCTGGAGGTTCAGCATCGCGTGCGGGTTGTTGAAGGCGATCTGCTGCACGGTGCCGGTCAGCGTCATCTCCTGGCCCGATTCATAGCCGCCCCAGCCATGGTGGGCGGCGGCGGGCCAAGCCAGCGAAGCGGACAGGAGGGCGGCGAGGGCGAGTGGGCGTGCGTGCGTCATGGCGCATCCTTTCCCCGGTCAGGCGTCTGTTCAGGCGTCTGGGGTAGAGGTTGTGGCGGACTCCGCCGCGGACAAGGTCCGGCTGTGATCGGCGGTGGCTTCCTCGAACAGCCAGTCGCGGAACGCTTTGACCTTCGGACGCGCGAAGTAATGGGGCGGGGCGGCCACATAGTAGGCATAGTTGCCTGGCAGATGGACGTCGAACAGCCGGACCAGCCGCCCGGCGGCGACATCGTCCGCCACCAGGACGCCGCGGGCCAGCGCCACGCCGCCGCCCTCCGCCGCGACCTGGAGGAGCAGCGCCGAATCGTCGAAGCGCGGGCCGCGGGCGTGGTCCAGTCCGGCGATCCCGGCGGCCTCGCCCCAGGTGCCCCAGGTGATGAAGTAGTCGTCGTGGAGCAGCGTGTGGTGGCGCAGATCCTCCGGACAGCACAGGGGGCGGGGGCCGTTCAGAAGGGACGGGCTGCACACCGGGTAGATGTCCTCGGTCATCAGCCGCTCGCACCGCAGGCCGGGCCAATTGCCGGCTCCGAAGCGGATGCCGATGTCGACATCCTGCTGGGTGAAATCCACGAGCTGCGGGGTGGTGTGCAGCCGCACCTCCAGCTCCGGATGGCGGGCCTGGAAGCGGCCCAGCCGCATGACCAGCCACTTCGCCGCGAAGCTGGGCATGGTGGAGATGGTCAGTGCGCCGGACCCGTCCATGCGGAACAGCCGCTCCGTCGCCTGCGACAGCGTGTCGAGCGCATCGCGCACCGGCGGCAGATAGGATTGCCCGGTCTCGGTCAGGATCAGCGCACGGTTCATCCGGCGGAACAGCGGCATGCCCAGCCATTCCTCCAGCCCCTTGATTTGATGGCTGACGGCGGCCTGGGTGACGTGAAGCTCCTCCGCCGCCTTGGTGAAGGACAGGTGACGGGCGGCGGATTCGAAGGCGCGCAGAGCGTTCAGCGGCGGCAGGCGGCGGGCCATGGAGCGACTCCGGGACTCGGGCTTCGGATTAGTTTTCCTAATCCAAACTATGAGAAAGCGTCGTTTGTGCGCAAGGACCGGGTGGCCCATCCTCCAGTCACGGAACACAGTCCGGAACGTCGGGCGACAGGCACCGACAACGACCGGACACAAGAGGAGACGCGGTCATGGCCCAGAGCATGAATGACGGCATGAACGGCAGCATGAACACCCGCATCGACGCGCAGGAGCGGCCCGGCCAGGGCAGCGCCATTCATGGGATCGGCGGTGCGGTGGTCGCCCTGTTCGACACGGTGGCGACCTGGAACGAGCGGCGGCGCCAGCGGCGCGCGTTGGAGGCTTTGCCCGATCATCTGTTGCAGGACATCGGTCTGTCCCGCGCCGACGCGGTGACCGAGGCCGACAAGCCCTTCTGGCAGGGCTGACTCATCCCTTATCGAGGAAACGGACGGGAGCGGACCGATGAGCGACGGCGGAGTTCTGACGGGCGGGTGTCTTTGCGGCGCCGTTCGGTACGACGTGACCGAGCGGCCCATGGGGGTGGTGAACTGCCATTGCGGCCAGTGCCGACGCTTTCACGGCCATTTCGGCGCCTACATCACCATTCCCCGTGAGACGGTGGCGGTGTCCGATGCGGAAGGCACCCTGTCCTGGTACCGCTCCTCGGCGAAGGCGCGGCGGGGCTTCTGTTCGCGCTGTGGGTCGTCGCTGTTCTGGAGCGGCGATGAGTCCGACCTGTTCGACGTTGCCGCCGGGAGCCTGGACCAGCCGACGGGATTGGCGACGCTCCGGCATATCTATGCGAAGGACAAGGGCGACTATTACGCCATTGACGACGGGTTGGAACGCTTTCCCCAAGGAGCACCCGAACCGCCGTGAACCGTTGGCGGAGAGTGGGCCATGGCCGCTTGGTCATCATCCCGCCAAGGCGACAACCAGCGGCAGCGTGGCGGCGGAGGCGAGAGTCTGAACGGTGATGATGCTGGCCACGAGCGCGTGGTCGCCGCCCATCTGCCGCGCCAGGACATAGGAACTGGCCGAGCAGGGCAGGGCGTTGAACAGCACGGCGATGGTCAGCGGCAGCCCGTCCACCCCCAGCCACAGCCCGGCGAGCGCCGTCGCGGCGGGGACCAGCAGCAGCTTCAGGACGCTGGACAGCGCCACGCCGAGCCCGGCGCCGCGCGCCGCGGCGAGGTCCAGCCCGGCACCGACCGACAGCAGCCCCATGGGCAGGGCGGCCCGCGCCAGAATGCCCACCACGTCACTGACCACCGGAATGCGGCCGATCCCACTCAGGTTCAGGGCGGCGCCGATGGCGACGGCGATGATGATCGGGTTGCGGAGGATGCCGAAGACGACCGCGCCGACGCCGTTGCGTTGCGGCGCTCCGTCCGCCACGCGCCCATAGCGCACCATCGCCGTGACGCAGAGCAGATTGACCAGCGGCACCACCACGGCGATGCCCACCGCTGTCAGTGTCAGCCCGGCGGACCCGTAGAGCGCGCTGGCCCCCGCCAGCCCGACATAGGTGTTGGGCCGGATCGCCCCCTGGAAGACCGAGGTGAAGGCCGGACCGTCCAGCCCGATCGGGCGACGGACGGCGAGCGCCAGGGCGGCCCCGGCGAAGATCCCCACCGTCATCGTCCCGCCCATGGACCCCATGGACAGCGCGCGCAGGTCGGTGCGCGTCAGCTCGTCCACGATCAGGCAGGGAAAGAACAGCAGATAGGTCAGCCGGTCGAGCGACGGCCAAGCGGAGTCGGGGATCACGGCGCGGCGGCGCAGCCCCTGGCCGAACAGGATCAGCAGGAAGATCGGGGCCAGCGCCCCGGTGATGGGCAGCATGGAGCCGTCAGGCGTCCCCGTGGTCGCCGCTGTGGCCGCCGCCGCTGTCGCCGCCAATGTCGTTGTCGTACTCGTCGCGCTCCCGCTGTTCCCGCTCCATGCGGCGGATGTGGGCCAGCGCGTCCAGCGCGCCTTGCAGGATGTAGGCGGCGGCCATCTTGTCCACCACCTCGTCCCGGCGCTTGCGGGTCATGTCGGCCTCGCCGATCATGAAACGCTCGACCGCGGAGGTCGACAGCCGCTCGTCCCAGAAGGCGATCTCGGCGTCCCAGCCCAGTAGGTCGGACCGCTCCATAAGGTTCTTGGCGAAGGCGCGGGTGGATTCGGCGCGCGGCCCCTCCGACCCGTCCATGTTCAGCGGCAGGCCGATCACCAGCCCCCCGATCCCGTAATCGCGCAGCGTCCGCGACAGCTCGCGGGCGTCCTGGGTGAACTTCGTCCGCTTCAGCGTTCCGATCGGCGAGGCGACGACGAAGTTCGGGTCGGACACGGCCATGCCGACGGTCTTGGTGCCGACGTCGAGGCCGAGCAGGCGCTGGCCCCGGCCCAGGCGGGCGGCCAGTTCGGGAAGCGTGTGGATCATGCCGCGAACCATAGAAGCCACAAGCCGGAACGGCAAGTCCGGCGAAGATGTTGGGCGATGCGACGGCGCAGCGAAGCCGCTTGAGTTGTTTTCCGGCGTACTTATTCTATCACGCATGAATTCCGGAGTTCGTCCATGTCCACTGCCGCACCGGCTCCACCCCCCGCCTCCGCGTACAGCCACCGCCCCCTGTCCGATGCCGACATTCCCCACATCTGCCGGTTCCCCCATGATCGGGAGGAACTGTATTTTCTCTTTCCCCGCGCCACGTGGCCTCTGACACCGCAACAGGTGCGCGATTCCCTGGCCTTGCGCCGCGATCCCACGGTGGTGCTGCGCGGCGGCGAGGTGGTCGGCTATGCCAACTTCGCCACCTTCGAGGAGGGACGCAGCGCCAGCCTGGGCAACGTCAGCGTGGCACCCTGGGCGCGACGAACGGGCGTGGCGAAGCGCTTGGTGCGGACCATGATGGACCGTGCCTTCGACCATCACGGCTTGCCCGAGCTTGTGCTGCGCTGCTTCAACACCAACACGCCGGGGCTTCTTCTCTACGCCGCGCTGGGCTTCGTCCCGATCACCATTGAGGAGCGGACGGCGCCCTGGGGAAACCGGCTTGCTCTCTTCACCCTGCGCATCGACCGGGCGGGCTGGAACGCGGGCCGTGGCGAGGGGTGACATGGCCCTTCTTTCATCGCCGGGCGTCGTCGCAAGGTCAGGCGCTGCGGATGCGCTGAACGAACTCGTCCACCGACCGGCGCATCGCCTGGGCGTGGTCGCCCAGGCTGTTGGCGGCCTCCAGCACGTCGGCCGCCGCCTGCCCGGCCTCGCGGGAGGCGTCGTTCACCTGCAGAATGCTGCGCGAGGCGTTGGCGGTGCCCTCGGCGGCCTGCTGGACGTTGCGCGAGATCGCCCCGGTCGCCGCGGACTGGCGTTCCACGGACAGGGCGATGGCCCCGGCGATGTCGTTCACCTGCCGCACCGTGTCGGCGATGTCGCGGATCGCCGACACGGCGTCGTGGGTTTCCTCCTGGATCGCCTGGATCTGGGCCGCGATCTCCTCGGTGGCGCGGGCGGTCTGGTTGGCGAGGCCCTTCACCTCGTTGGCGACGACGGCGAAGCCCTTGCCGGCCTCACCGGCGCGGGCGGCCTCGATCGTGGCGTTCAGCGCCAGCAGGTTGGTCTGCGACGCGATCTGCTGTATGAGCTGAACCACGCTGCCGATGCGCTCCGCCGTGCCGGACAGGCTTTCCACCGTGGCGTTGGTGCGCTGCGCCTCCTCGAGCGCGGCCCGGCTGGTGCGGGCGGCGCTGTCGACCTGCTGGGCGATCTCGGCGATCGAGCCGCTCAGCTCCTCGGTGGCGGAGGCGACGGTCTGGACATTGCCCGACGCCTGTTCGGTCACCGTGGCGACGGACGACGCCTGGGCCGTCGTCCGTTCGGCGATGGCCGTCATGCTGCGCGCGCTGCCCTGGAGCTGGCCCGCCGCCGCGGCGACGGCGCTGACCATGTCCCGAACGCCGGTCTGGAAGGAGTCGGCCAGCTCGTTCATCAGCCGCCGCTTCTCCGCCGCGGCCCGCTGGTCGGCCTGCCGGGCTTCCTCCTCCATGGCGCGGTTGCGCTGGAGGCTATCCTTGAAGACCAGCATGGCGCCGGCCATCGCGCCGATCTCGTCGCGCCGGTTCTGCGCGGGAATGGCGATGGAGAGATCCCCGTCGGCGAGCCGGCGCATGGCCTCGGTCATGGCGCGCACCGGTCCGGCCACCGAGCGGGTGGTGAGCAGCGCGGTCAGCAGCAGGATCGCCGTCATCGCCAGCGAGATCGACACCCCGATCATGCCGTAGCGTTCGGCGGTGTCGTCATACTCCTTGTCCGCTTCCCTGGCCTCGTGGGCGGTGGAGTCCTTGATCTTCTCGTAAAGCTCGGACATGGCGGCCAACTCGCGGTCGATCCGGTCGTCCATGGTACGGGTCCGCGCGTCGGCGGGGCCGCTGCGCAGGATGGGCAGCATCTCCATCTCGAAGATGTCCACGGCGGCCCGGAAACGCCGCTCGGCCTCATCCGCCCAACGACGCTCCTCCGGCGTGTCCATCACCTCGGCGGTCTTTCGGATGTAGAGTTCGGCGTTCCGGCGGACGGCTTTCCACTGCTCCTCGTGTTGCGGGGCGTAGCCGTTGATCTGCGCGTCGGCCACGATCTTGTAGAGGCGTCCGTCATAGCCGGCGAGTTCGGTCAGCGTCGTGGCGTCGGCGACCCGCCGCATTCCCTCCTGCTGCAGGTCGCTCAGCCGCGTCATGGCGATGGTGTTGAACAGGGCGACGGCGGCGAAGCCCGCCACGCCGATGCCGAAACCAAGGAAAAGGCGTTTCGCCAGCGTCAGTGATGCGGTCATCGAGAGCCTGCCGGGTTGGGTGCGATGGGGTGGCTTCGGCGCGAGTTCGTTTCGTATGTTGGACAATCTAACAGGGAACCCGCCCCCGCACCATGCGGCGTCGGTTCCGGAAACCTTTTGCCGCGCGTCCTCCTCGCGGTGCCTTCCCGCCGCTTGTCCTGGGCTGAGCCGCCGATGGAAGGGATATCCCTGAATCATTGCGGTAATAGAATTCGGGTGATAGCTTCCAAGCCGTTTTTCCAGACGTTTCGGAAGAGAGTGGAAGGCATGTCGCTCGACAAGGCCACCGTGGCCAAGATCGCGCATCTGGCCCGCATCAAGGTGCCGGACGATGAACTGGATCACCTGGCGGGTGAGCTGAGCCAAATCCTGACCTTCGTCGAACAGTTGGGCGAGGTCGACACGCAGGACGTGCCGCCGATGACCAGCGTGGCCGCGCAAACCCTGCGCCGCCGCAAGGACGAGGTGACCGATGGCGGTTACCGCGACGCCGTCCTCTCCAACGGCCCGGAGACGGCCGAAGGCTTCTACGTCGTTCCGAAGGTGGTCGAGTGATGACGGGACTTACGCATCTGACCATGGCGGCGGCCCTCGACGGCCTCGCCAAGAAGGAGTTCACCGCGGTCGAGCTGACCGAGGCCCACGTCAAGGCGGTGGAGACGATCCGCCCGCTGAACGCCTTCATCACCGAGACGCCGGAACAGGCGCTGGCCATGGCCAAGGCGTCCGACGCACGCCGCGCCAAGGGCGAGGCCGGCCCGATGGAGGGTCTGCCCATCGCGGTGAAGGACCTGTTCTGCACCAAGGGCGTGCTGACCACCGCGGCCAGCCACATCCTCGACGGCTTCAAGCCGGAGTATGAGTCCACCGTCACCAGCAACCTGTGGCGCGACGGCGCCATCATGCTGGGCAAGGTGAACCTGGACGAGTTCGCCATGGGCTCGGCCAACATCACCTCCCACCACGGCAACGTGATCAGCCCGTGGAGCCCGGGCGAGGTCGGCAACTGGTCGCGCCAGATCGTCCCCGGCGGCTCGTCGGGCGGCTCGGCCGCTGCGGTGGCCGCGCGCGCCGCTCTTGGCGCCACGGGCACGGACACCGGCGGCTCGATCCGCCAGCCCGCCGCCTTCACCGGCATCGTCGGCATCAAGCCGACCTACGGTCGCTGCTCGCGCTGGGGCGTGGTCGCCTTCGCCTCCTCGCTGGACCAGGCCGGGCCGATGACCCGCACGGTCGAGGACGCGGCGATCATGCTGCGCTCGATGTGCGGCTTCGACCCGAAGGACTCGACCTCGGTCGACATGGCGGTGCCGGACTTCCGCGCCGCGCTGACCGGTGACATCCGCGGCCTGAAGGTCGGCATTCCGAAGGAATACCGGGTGGAGGGCATGCCCGCCGAGATCGCCGCGATCTGGGACCAGGGCATCGAGTGGCTGAAGCAGGCCGGCGCCGAGCCGGTGGAGATCAGCCTGCCGCACACCAAGTACGCGCTGGCCACCTACTACATCGTCGCTCCGGCCGAGGCGTCGTCGAACCTCGCGCGCTACGACGGCCTGCGCTACGGCCTGCGGGTCGAGGGCGCCAGCCTGAAGGACATGTACGAGAACACCCGCGGCGCCGGCTTCGGCAAGGAGGTCCGCCGCCGCATCCTGATCGGCACCTACGTGCTGTCGGCGGGCTATTACGACGCCTACTACAACAAGGCCCGTCAGGTGCGCACGCGCATCAAGTGGGACTTCGACGAGGCGTTCAAGCAGTGCGACGTCATCCTGACGCCGACGGCGCCGAGCACCGCCTTCGCCATCGGCGAGAAGATGGACGATCCGATCCAGATGTACCTGAACGACGTGTTCACGGTCCCGGCCTCGCTGGCCGGCCTGCCGGGCATGTCGGTTCCGGCGGGCGTCGGGTCGGACGGGCTGCCGCTGGGGCTCCAGCTCCTGGGCCGGCCCTTCGATGAGGAGACCGTCCTGCGCGTCGGTCAGGTCATCGAGAAGGCCGCCGCCGTCACCGCCACCCCGCCGTTCATGGCCTGAGCCGGACGAGAGAAGAGACCGATGTCGTACATTCAGGGCGAAACGGGCGATTGGGAAATCGTGATCGGGCTGGAGGTCCACGCCCAGGTCATCTCGAACGCCAAGCTGTTCTCCGGCGCCGCCACCGCCTTCGGCGCGGAGCCGAACAGCCAGGTCAGCTTCGTCGACGCCGCCTTTCCCGGCATGCTGCCCGTCATCAACGAGCGTTGCATCGAGCAGGCGGTGCGCACCGGCCTGGGGCTGAAGGCGCAGATCAACCTGCACTCGGTGTTCGACCGCAAGAACTACTTCTACGCCGACCTGCCGCAGGGCTATCAGATCAGCCAGTATCTGCAGCCCATCGTCGGCAAGGGCGAGATCGTGCTGGATCTGCCGGACGGCTCTTCCCGCACGGTCGGAGTCACGCGCCTGCACCTGGAGCAGGACGCCGGCAAGTCGCTGCACGACCAGCACCCCGCCAAGACCTACATCGACCTGAACCGGTCGGGCGTGGCGCTGATGGAGATCGTGTCGGAGCCGGACATGCGCACCGCGGAGGAGGCCGGCGCCTATGTGCGCAAGCTGCGCTCCATCCTGCGCTACCTCGGCACCTGCGACGGCAACATGGAGGAAGGCTCCATGCGCTGTGACGTCAACGTGTCGGTGCGCAAGCCGGGCGCGCCCTTCGGCACGCGTTGCGAGATCAAGAACGTCAACTCGATCCGCTTCGTGATGCAGGCGATCGAGTACGAGGCGCGCCGCCAGATCGAGATCATCGAGGAGGGCGGCAAGATCGACCAGGAGACGCGGCTGTGGGACACGACCAAGTTCGTGACCCGCTCCATGCGCTCCAAGGAAGAGGCGCACGACTACCGCTACTTCCCCGATCCGGACCTGCTGCCGCTGGAACTGGATCCGGACTGGGTCGAGGACATCAAGCGCACCCTGCCGGAACTGCCGGATGACAAGAAGGCCCGCTTCATCAGCGAGTACAAGCTGTCTTCCTATGACGCCAACGTGCTGGTGTCGGAGAAGGCCCGCGCCGACTTCTACGAGGCGGTGGCCAAGGGGCGTGACCCGAAGCTGGCCGCCAACTGGGTCACCGGCGAGCTGTTCGGCTATCTGAACAAGGCCGGCAAGGAGATCGAGGAGAGCCCCGTCTCGGCGGAAAATCTCGGTGGCCTGATCGACCTGATCGCTGACAACACCATCTCCGGCCGAATCGCCAAGGAGGTGTTCGAGGCGATGTTCGAAACGGGTGAGAAGCCTGCCGACATCGTCGAGAAGAAGGGCCTGCGCCAGGTCACCGACACCGGCGCCATCGAGTCGTCCATCGACGCCGTGCTGGCCGCCAACGCCGACAAGGTGGCGGAGTTCCGGTCGGGCAAGGACAAGCTGTTCGGCTTCTTCGTCGGTCAGGTCATGAAGGCGACCCAGGGCAAGGCCAACCCGGCCCTGGTCAACGAAATCCTGATGACCAAGCTGAAGGGCTGATTGGGAAGCGGTTGTGACGCCGTGCCATGGCATGGTGCGGCGTCATAACCGTTGATTTTGTTCTCCCGTCGGTTTCAAGTGGGGCCGGCGGGAGGCCCAATGATTGCAGATTCGCTGACGGTGGCGCTGTTCGCGCTGTTCGCCGGTCTCCTGGCCGGATTTCTCGCCGGCTTGCTGGCGGCGCGGCGCGTTGGGCGAAGACCCTTGGCGGAGAACATGGCTCCCCCTTCCGTCGTGACGGAAGAGCGGTTGCGGGCCATCCTGGACACCGCCCCCATCGGCGTCCTCATCAACACGCGCGACGGCGACAACCTCTACCACAGCCCCAGCGCCGCGACCTGTTTCAAGGTCAGCGGCGAGCAGCTCCAGCGCGACGGCATGTGGCCGCTCTACCATGACCCGCGGGACCGCCGGGCCGCCATCGATCGGCTCTACGCCGATGGCCTCTTCGATGGGCAGGAGGTGTTGCTGCGCCGCGGCGATGGCGAAACCTGCATGGGCTCGCTGAGTTCGACTGTCATCGACTTCGAAGGGCAACGCTGCCACATCAGCTGGTTCTACGATCTGACGGAACAGAAGAAGGCCGACGCGGTTCGCCGCGATCTGGCCGACCGCCTGGAAATGGCGCTGGACGCCACCGGCGCCGCGGTGTGGGACACCGATATTCCGCGGGGAACCTGCTGGTGGTCCGACAGCTTTCCGCGCATGCTGGGCTACGCCGAGCCGCCGGAGATGCCGGCCCATTTCTGGGACGTGCGTTTGCATCCCGACGACCGGCAGCGCGTGCTGACCACCATCGATGCCCATCTGCGTGGCGAGACCGCGGCCTACGCCTACGATTACCGGCTGCGCCGCGCCGATGGCGACTGGATGTGGATCGCAGCGCAGGGGCGGGCGATCCGCGACGACGCAGGGCAGGCGGTGCGCTATGTCGGCATCATGACCGACATCACCGAGCGCCGCCGCCAGGAGGAGGAGGTCCGCGCCGGCAAGGAGCGGCTGCTCCGGATCCTGGAGGCCAGCCCTATTGCCGTGAACATCACGCGCCGCGACGGCCTGCTGGTGTTCTGCAACACCCAGTCGGAGATCATTCTGGGCCGGTCGCGCGACGACCTGCTGCCGATGCCCGCCGAACGGCTGTACGCCGATCCGGCGGACCGTCAGGCTCTGATCGACCGCTTCGAACGGGAAGGCCCCTTCCGCGACGCCGAGGTGCGCTTCCGCAAGCCCGACGGAACGATCATCTGGGTGTTGTCGAGTTGGGGTGAGATCGAGATGGACGGGGAGCCAGCGCTGCTGACCTGGCTCTACGACATCAATGACCGCAAGGCGGCGGAGGCCGCCATGGTGGCCGCCCGCGACGAGGCGGAGCGCGCTCTTGCCGACCTGCGCGCCGCCCAGGAGAGCCTGATCCAGGCGGAGGCCATGGCCTCGCTGGGCCAGCTGGTCGCCGGGGTCGCGCATGAGATTAACACGCCCATCGGCATCGGCCTCACCGCCGCCAGCCACATCGCCGAACAGGCCCGCGACCTGCGCGTCCGTTTCGATTCGGGCGCGCTGAAGAAAACCAATCTGGCCGAGTATCTGGATGTGGTGACGGAGGCCGCCCGCCTGCTGGTGTCGAACATGAACCGGGCGGCGGCGCTGGTGCAGAGCTTCAAACAGGTGGCGGTGGACCAGACCTCCGGCGAGCGACGAACCTTCGATCTGCGGACCTACATCGACGAGGTGCTGTTCTCCCTGCGGCCCCGCCTGAAGCGCACGCTGGTGACGGTCGAAGTGGACTGCCCAGAGGGGCTGGAAATGGACAGCTTCCCCGGCGCGCTGAGTCAAGTGCTGACCAACCTCGTGATCAATGCGCTGATCCATGCTTATGGCGAGGAGCAGCGGGGGACCATCCGGATCGCCGCCCACCCGGACGGTGGTGATCACGTCGTCATCGACTTTTCCGACGACGGGTCCGGCATTCCAGAAGACCATCTGGCCAAGGTTTTCGAGCCGTTCTTCACGACCAAGCGTGGCGAGGGCGGTTCGGGTCTCGGGTTGCACATCGTGCAAAGCACCGTGACGGGGGTGCTGGGTGGTACGCTGGCGGTGCGCTCGGTGAGCGGGCAGGGGACGGGCTTCACTCTGCGATTGCCCCGCCGCATCACGCAGGAGGACGTCGCGCCAACGGCGCTGCCGTCTCGACCGGGATCGGTGTCGGGGCCAGTGGTGCCGGTCTGATGAACGCCGGGAGATTGCGTCAGGCGTGCAAATCCTGAGGCTGCAGATGCTTGGGCCGGCGGCCGCGCCGCTTGGGCGCCGCGAATGCGGCCGTGGCACCATCCTCGCCGCGAACCTCGGCTTTCAATTCCTGAACGCAACGCAACAGCAACTCCTTCTCCCGAAGGTCTTCGCGGTCGGTGATCTCCAGGCAGCTCAGCTTGATCTCGACCAGATCGATCAGCGTTTCGGCGCAGCGGCGTGACAAGCTCATGGCGTCCCCCTGACCAAGAATTGCTATCGCGTTCTGGTAGTAAACTACCTCTGATTTTCTAAAAAGTACATAAAATTTTATACAGATTTTGTTCTTTCTCGGTTTGATCACGTTTTTGGTGAGTAAGCGTTGACAGGCCCCATCCGGATCGTTAGAACGCACCCACGCCAGCGGCGCCACAGAGCGCCGACCCGGTAGGAGGGGTGGCCGAGAGGCTGAAGGCGGCGGTTTGCTAAACCGTTATAGGGGCTCAAACCCCTATCGTGGGTTCGAATCCCATCCCCTCCGCCACTTCCTTTCACATCAATAAGTTAGCGATAGATCAACGGGCAGGATGAAGGCTACAACCTTCGTGAAACCGTTGCAGCTATGCCAACTTCTGTGACACCCCTCCCCCAATACGCATCACCCGTTGCCGGGTCGCAGGGTCGACATAGTCGAGGTACATCTCGGTCACCTTCACTGATGAATGGCCGAGGATAAGCTGCAAATCGTAGATGCTCCCCCCGTCGCGCAGGTAATTTACCGCGAAGAGGTGCCGTAGGTCGTGCAGTCGAAATGACAGTGGTTCCAAGCCCTTATCAGCTTTCTTGGCCGCTGCGTTGATCCTGTTCCGGATTTGGATATGGCGGGACGCCACGTTTCGGAACGGCTGGCCGTCGTCGTGCCAGAAAACGTACTGGGATTTGATGTGGCGGGGTATGCCACCCAGTATGACACCGGCCTGACGGCTCAAGGGAACCACCCGCGCGCGCCGGCCCTTCGTCCTGGTGAGGGTGATGCTGGACCCGTCAGCGGCGATCTGCGGGCGAGTAAGGCCGACCGCTTCAGCTTCTCGCATGCCGGTGGTGGCGAGAAAGCGAATCAGGGCGGCCCACATTGGCTTCACGTTGGCGCAGTACCGCTCAATCTCGGCCGCGGTCGGCAAGGTGATGGGCTCCCTCCGCTCTTTGATGTGCGACCGATCCCAGGTCCGGGCCGGGTTGTCGTCGCGCCAACCCCAGCCGACGCAGGCATGCAGAACGCTCGACAGAGCCGTCAGATCGCGACGCAGGGTCGCGTTCGTTGCGGCCCGACGCTGCTTCGACCAGTTCACGATCTCGCCGATCGTCTTATGGGCGATTCTCTCGACCGGCAGTTCCTCCAGAGGCACGCGCTTACCGGCCGTCGAATCGGTGACGACGGCCGCCGCGATCTGGCCTATGGAGACGGTATAGCGCTGCGCCGTCGTGTCGTCGACGTTGTCGGGCAGGTACTCCTTCAGCCATTTGCCCACCGCCTCGGGCCAGGAGTGGAGGTGGCCGCGTAGCTCCGCTAAGCGACGGTCGCGACGTGCGACCGCTTCCGCTTGATCCTTTGTTCGTAGACTTTCACGTATTGGTTGGCCGTCGATCTTGACCCGGAGGTACCAAGTTCCGTCGACTTGGTACAGGTTCCGGTCATCGGCAGCCGATGGCTGCTTAGGCATGCTGTAGCATCCTCGCGAAGTTTCACCCAACGCCGCACTTCAGACTCAACGAAGGTCCAAGCACCTCCTTCGACGAGTTGTGCAGCGCTGGGGATTTTGCCCTGTTTGGCGAGCAACTGCACAGAGCGTTTGGATAGACCGGTAATTGCGGCGACGCGATCTGCTCGGATGCGCTCGGCCTCGGGCTGATCCATCTACGTCCCCACCGACAGCAGCAAGCTATTCCGTGGCATCATCGTCTGGGCCACGGCATGGAAGGCGACGCCGGCCTGGGCTTCACGCATCGCCGTCATTCCCGCTTTCGTCGTCTTTTTCCGGATCGTCTTCGCCCTTCTCACCTTCCTCCGGCGGCTTTCTGAACAGGTCGCGCTGCCGCGGCGGAAGACGCATGCCCGGCACGATGGGAAGGTTCATCTCGACCCAAAGCTGCCTCCCGGTCTCCTTGCCCCAGAGATGCATGCCGGTGCGGACGGCGCCGAGGCGCTGATGGAAGGGCTGGCCAGACGGAGAGGAATCGAGGACCTTCCCCTCCATGTGCGCGCGGACCACGCTGTTGCACCACGCGTGGAACTTGTGGCTGAGGTACTTGGCATAGGCCATGCCGATCTGCCAGTGCGCCCAGGTTGCGCCACCACCGACGCCACGGCCACCTCCGCCTTTGCGCGTTTCGATGCCGGATTTTCCGGCAACGAAAGCTGCTTCGATATGTGCGACAAATTCCTTTGTGCTTTCGAGAGCGCGCCAATCGCCAGGCGCTCGTCCGTCCGGCGAGCCTGCTGCCTTCCACATGTCGGTCATGTTCAGCATTTCGTCGCGATTCCGGATCACGACGTCGTTGTAGGGCGGCAAGCCGTTCCCATTCTTCATCGTCCAGTTCCTATGCATTCGAATGTTGAATTGAGGAATTCAGGTGGCGCATGGGCGGTCAGGCATCCGCCACCTCCCGAGCCTCCAGCTTGTCGATGTTCGAGCGATGGACGGCGAAGGTCAGGGCGACCACCCAAGGGTTAACTGACCAAGCGTCGGCGCCGTGGAGGCTGGTCCAGAGCCGGGCGAACACATCGCGCTCATCCTCGATGCTCGACCCCTCCGGCATTCCGATGTTTCCGGCGTCCTCCCGCCACTGGAGCCATTCGTCCGTGATGGCGCCTTCGGCATAGACGTCTTCGCGGGTAATGTCCTGAAGCCGCTCGACTCGCACCTGCTCCACCACCAGCGTGAGCCGGCTGGCCCAGCGGGGCATGTGGATGGAGGGGATGGAGCGCCACACGAAATTACCGGACCCGGCCGGCTTCGTCTCATCGGCCATCATCCGGACGCTGCTGGTGCCCACCCACTTCGAGCCAATCTCTCCGGTTTCGTCCTCTGTGCGCACCCAGGTGCCGTTTTGCCAGGTGTTCTCCCGAACCCACAGCCGGTCGCCCGGCTGCACCTTGGCGAGCGGCGACGTGGCAAGGCGGCGCGTCTGCGTCTTCCGGCCGTCGAGGAGCGCCCGAACCATCGGCGCGCTGAAGATGATCGGGACGTCACGCATCGGCGGGCTCCATGCGCCCGGCGCCGTCCCGGACGCTCGCCACGCCCAACTCGAACGCCTCGATCAGCGCCCGGACCTGCCGGATGGCGTCTTCCAGGTGCATGCGGGGGTGGGGGCGATCCTCCAGCACGGCCAGCAGCTTGCAGAGAGCGAGGCCGCCGCGCTCGGCCAGCCGTTCCAGAGTCTGGCCGTGGTTGATCTGCGCCTGTGCCCTATGGGGCGCGACAAGGGTCCAGGCGATGGCCCAGTGGTCGAGTTGCACTATGAGGGGTCTGGTACATTCCCGCTTGCGGGCCCCAGCGCAACACGGGATGGTAGAGGAGGCGTGTTCGCACAATCCAGGTTCTAGGCTTCGTACATGACCTTTGGAAACTTCGTTCGTGATCACCGTTACAATCGCCGGCGCGATCTCCATGATCCCTACGGCGGTCAACGGCAGGGCGGCATCATTACGCCGTCGAAGCACCCAGTCATATTTGCGATCACCGGGGAAAGCGGCGTCCAGCATGGCTATCTCGATGGTTGGACCGAAGATGGCCAGGTTTTCCGCTACTTCGGCGAAGGCCAGGAAGGCGATATGACCTTCACCTCTGGGAACAAAGCCATCCGCGATCATGTCGCCGAAGGAGAGGATTTGCTCCTCTTCCAGAAGCAGCATCGTTCCGGGATGCTGAGGTTTCTCGGCCAATTCGTCTGTGTGAGCACATCCAGAGAACTGACACCAGATCGCCATGGGAACATGAGGAATGGGATCGTCTTCAACCTGGTTCCGGTGGAAGCGCTCCAGGAGGCAGACGCTGCGGAAACGGAAGGTGACAACAGTGCCAGCGGGCTCGATCTGGCTGCACTTAGGAACGCCGCAATGGGAGCTGCATCCACTGGTGAAGAGGAGCCAGCCGAAGGTGCTCGCCGGCGTGTTTACCAGCGCAGCGAGGTGGTGCGCCGATATGTGCTCGCGCGTGCCGCCGGCATCTGCGAGTGCTGCAAGTCGCCTGCTCCATTCTTGCGAACCAATGGTGAACCATACCTGGAGCCACATCACATCCGACGCGTGAGCGACGGTGGTCCAGACGATCCTCGCTACGTTGCAGGGGTTTGCCCAACCTGCCACCGACGCATCCATCATGGCGCGGATGGCAAGGACATCAACGAGGCTCTGGGTGAGGCAATCCTGCGGTTCGAGTATGCCGTGGCCTCGGTCGAGCCTCCCAATCGAACAACGCGAAAGCGTGTTATGGCCTAGGCTGCTGTTCATCAGAGCGCCTCCCTGGTGGTAGCATCGGCTCGGCTGTTGTCATCGCATTCGCAGTTGCTTACCCGCTCACCGCAGTCCGGGCAGCGCTTGAGGTGTGCGCAGTCAGCGCACTGGTAGTGCCCGTCCGACAGGCACTCACCGATCTCGCCTTTGAGGCGAAGGCGAGGGGCGTAAGCGATGCATGGCGCGTGCGGGTCCCGCATGCCAGGCAGACCGACCGGGATCTTCTCCCACCCCATGGCTTTGACGCGACGGTAGGAGAACCGGCACAGCCAGAACCAGAAGCCGCCGGGCTCGTCAACGATGCGCAGCTTGAGCATGATCAGCGCTCCCCTACGGAGGTGGAGGCGACCGGGGCCAGGTGTCCACGGCGCGCCATGTCGATCAGCGGCAGGCTCAGCAGGACCATTTCGGCCTTGCCGATGATCTGGCCGGTGAGGTGGTCGAGCGATCCGAAGGCCAGCCACAAGAACAGGGTGCTGTCCACCAGGAGGCCCACGGCGCCGGAGGCAGCCACGGCTAGAACCAACCCGCGACGCTGGAGCGGGGTGTAGACGGCGGTGTCCGCCAGCTCACTGAACAGGAAGGCTGCAGCCGACGCCGTGACCAGCGCGGGCGGGGCGATCAGCGCGGCCAGAAGCGTCCCGACCAGGACGGCGCCCAACGACCAGCGGAGGCCAAGGGCGCGCTGCACCACGTCCCGCAGGACGAGCGCGGCGCCGACGAGCAAGACGCCGCTAGGGGTAAGGATGCCGGGGGCGACCGGGATCAGGCACGGCCCCTGCGGGACGCACACGGTTCCCACATTGTCTATCAGCCAGTTGCTTGCGGGGATGGTGGCGGCATAGGCGGCAAGCGCCGCATATCCGAGAGTGCGGGTCATGCGGCACGTCCATTCTGATGAGCGCCGCCGAGCTGGAGCGACGGTTCGCGGTTGAGTTCGTCCAGCCATGTGACGAGGCGCAGCAGGTTGTGGTCGGGAGCGGTGGCGAGAAAGGTGCCGTCAACGCTGGTGCAGTCCCACATCGACCCAGTGCGCAGACGCTTCTTGCTGTTCACGCGACCCATGTGCACAGGCTTGCCCCGCCTGCGGGCCTCGTCTGTCAGTTCCCGAGCATGGTGCGACAGCTTCCAGGCGGTGAGTCCGCCGATGAAAAGGACGTCGAACGCGTCCCACTCTACCGACTGCTTTTCCAGGCCGTCCTGTGCGACGTAGGCCGCTCGGTAGCCCTGAGAGCGAATGAGCGGCAGGACTGGCGCTGACCGCTGCCAAGTGGCAACAGCGTCGCCGACGATGTCTGGCGCTACCGCGAAAAGGCATGTCGCGCGCCACGGCGCCATGCTGCGGAGCCACTCCGTGAACCTCTCGACGGTGAAGCCTTCGGGATCAGAAAAGCAGGCGTTGTCCCCCGCCCAGGCCGTGGACGACAGGTCGGGGCGGTTGCCCATGGCTGGCGTCAGCATCACCCCGAGATCGGGACGAGGTTCCGGCAGAAGGTCTTTCCGCTCACCAAAAATAGCCGGGTGCACGACGCCGGAGAGGTACTGGATCACCTCACGCCTCCCCTGCGGAGGGGGCGGAGGGGAGGGGCATCCAGTGGGTGGCGTACTGGTCTTCGTGCTGCTCACCGATGCCGACCCAGAACGGGCGGCTCCAGCGGTAAGCGCCATGATGCGGGGTTGGGCTGTGCGAGCCACGGCTGAAGGCGACAATGATGGTCCGGCCATCCCTCGGCGCGCTCGCGATGTCCTGCCACCCCTGCCCCTGTGCCGTGGGGGCGGCGGGCGCGATGCTCCACCCGTGGAACCACGCGAATGCGCAGTAGGCCGCCACGTCGCGCGGGTCGCCCTTGTGGACGTGCTCGACCAGCTTTGCCACCAGCTCGTCGAGCCAGTTGTCCCGGCGCCAGCCGTCGCTGTAGCCGTACTTGGCTTCGGCCAGCCGCAGCTTGGCGGCCAGGGCCTCTGCAAAGGCGCAGACCAGCTTGGCGGTGTCGGGATGCAGGCCAGCCGGCAACGGGATGTAACCGACCGGGAGCGGGGCGGCGTCCTGCACGGAGGGCCGGTCGTCCCGGACATGCCCCTGGCGGTCTTCGTCGTCGTCCCAGATGTCGTTGATGTCGCTCATGAGTTTCTCCTCAGACCGCAGGGACGGTGGACAGCGAGGGCAGGCCGGCAGATCCAGCCGCCGCCAGCCGCTCGACGACCTCCGGGCCCGTCCACCGCGGCGCGTTGTCGGGGTGGGTCAGGCCGTGGCTCTCCAAGACGATCCGGATCGCCATGATGGATCCCAGCGGCGGCTGCCCGCTGTAGTCGGTGAAGCTCCAGTCCCACATGTTCTTGACCGCGGTTACGGCGCGCCGGGGAGCTTCCGGATCCGGGGCGCCACCCAGCGACACGCCGGTCGGCAGGTGGGTCAGCACATGCTGCTCGGTGTCCTGATCATGGTGGACACCGAAGAAGCCTCGGGTCTTGCCGCTGGCGGTCATCCACCCCTTCGTGGTGATGATGCGGTACTCGGCATCGGTCCAGGTGCGGTGACCGATGGCGTCCGAGTTCAGGAGCTTGGTGTTCATAGCGAACTCCTTACGCCTTGGGGTCGCCGATCAGGGCGCGCATGCGCGGGCTGGAGGCGAGGATTGCCTGTCGAGATGCCGGATCGGTCACGGGCGGCAGCCAGCAGTTCACGTCGCCGCTGCGGGGTGATCCGGCCGGCTGCGAACGCCCGGTCGATTTGGGTGCGCAGGGCCTGGAAGGCGTCGATGCGCTGGTGGAGCGGGGACGCGGGCGGGTGAGGGCTGTGGGTCATGGCCGGTCACGCCCCCGGCGCAGCGCGGTTGTCCACCGCCGTGCGCTCGTCTTCAGGCGCGGTCATGTGCGCGGCATGCAGGACGCCCGTGGCCTTCAGCCGGTCGTAGGCGTCCAGGTCGTGGACCACCGCCACATAGGGCAGGGTAGCCGGGCGCGGCTGCTGGCCAGCCTTCCGCGCCAGATCATGAGCGTGCTCGTCGGGGTGCGTCTCGAACGTCGGCGGCAGGTCGACCAACTCGGCCGGCGCGTAAGCCTGCGCCGCCGGGTCCCAGCGCTTCAGCTGGTACTGCACGATGGTGGGGAAGGCGACGCGGCCGTCGGCGGTGACCAGCTCCTCGACGGTCAGAGGGGCGGGCGGCGGGGCCATGGTGGCGCAGGCGCGAAGGTGGCGGTTGGCGTGCCGCTGCGGCTGCGTCGGCGGGAATGAGCTTTCGATCAGCCGCCCGGTGGCGGTGATGCCGGTGCGGTGGGTCAGTTCGTCCATCATCGGCACCTTCAGGATGTCAGGTCTTCGGAGGAGCCGGCCGGGCGGACGTCGCCGTCCACCACGTCGAACTCGGCATCCACGCTGGAACTGTCGGGGGCGGGGAGGGCCGGGCGGACCTCCTCCGGCAGGTTCCATCGGTCGCTGGCCCAGGCCCTTGCGCATTCCTCGGTACAGGGCCGGTAGCCGAAGAGGGCTTGGCCCGCGTAGAACTCGGTCAGGATCGGGGTGTCAGACCCCGGACCGAACACGTCGATCCGGAGCATCTTGGTGCCGAAGCGCTCGACCTCGCGGGCCAGCCCGTAACGGGTCCGGTGGCCGAGCAGCTCGACCTTCGCCCATTCGGCGGCCGGGGCGGCGGGGGTGCTGGGGGTGGTGTCCATCACGCGGTCTCCCCTGTGGCGCGGCCGTCGGCGACGGACGCGATGATGAAAAGGCTGATCGCGGCGACGGTGGCGGCCATGAACATGCCGGCGGCGGCCATGCCGATTACCAAGGTGAAGACGATGGACCGGCGCAGATAGCGCTGGGCTCGGGTGGAGGGGGCGGGTCGCTTCTCGGTCGTGAGCATGACGAGCGCGCCGATGAAGTAGAGGCCGGCGAGCCCGTAGGCGGCGAAGAACGCAACGTTCTCCGCCCACACGGGGAGGCCATGAACCGCCATCAGGAAAAGGGCAGCGGCGGTCATGGCTTCGATGGTCTTGATGATCGCGGCACCCATCATGCAGCCTCCTGCTGGGCGGCCTTCACCTCGGCCAGCGGTCGCGCGATGCCACCGTCGATCCAGTAGGACATGCCCATGCCCGCGGCCTGCAGGTCCGGCACGAGGTCGGGCTTGCCGAAGGTCATGCACACCACAGCGGACACATCGGCGGCGCGCAGCATCTGGATCAGACCGCCGCGCCCCAGATGGTCCAGCACGTCGGCGGCGTCGATGATGACCAGGCGGTGCCCCTCCATCTGGGCCAGGGCGACCTGCAGGACGGCGCGAACGCGGAACTGGTCGCTGGAGAGCTGGGGGCCGAGACCGGACAGCAGCGGGTAGGCGCGCCCACCATAGGTGACGGACAAATCCGGCTCGATCCGGACCGGCTGCCAGCCGGCGGCGGAGCACAGCTCGGCCAGCGGGCCGCCGTTGAAGGTGTCCAGCACCTTCAGCAGCTTCGCTTTGCGCAAGCCTTCCGGCGCAAGCAGGGTCTGCACCAGCGCGTTCACGGCCAGCTGCTTGGACAACTCTTCGGCTTCCAGCATCGCCTTCAGGGCGGCGTGCCTCCGCTGCGCCAGAGCCAGCCGGTCGCGCGCGGCCTGGACATCGGCGGCGCTCCCGGTGCCTCCCTTGGCCTTTAGATCGGTCAGCCGCTGGGAGGCGTTGTGGGCCTCCTGATGCGCCCTCTGGGCATCCGCCGCGGTCTGGTTGGCGGCGTCGAGCTGCTTCTTGGCGTGCGAGGCGTTTCCGGAGGCGAGGTTGATGGCCGTCTGGCGCTTCTTCAGCTCGGCGTCGGGCAGCGTGGCGGCCGGGACCAGTTCCATGGTCGGGCCGTGCCCATTCACCTGCAGCGTCGCCTTGCAGCAGGGGCAGGTGAGGGCGTCCGGCTGCTGGGCCGGGGGCAGATCGTCGAGTTCCCGCTTGGCTGTCTTGTAGGCGGCCTCGGCCTGCGACGCGACGACCTCCGCATCCATCGACGCCTTGTGCAGGGACTCGACGTCGGCACAGGCGGCGGTGAGGCGGTCGATTTCGGATTGATCCACCGCGGCGTCGGCGATGGCCTTTTCCAGATCAAGCTGGGCCTCGCCGACCACCGATGACAGGTCGTCCAATTCGGCCTCGGTCAGGTCGGCGGTCCAGTCCTTCGGGAGCCAGCCCTTGGCCTTCTCCGACCCATACTTCTCGCCGGTCACGCCCTCCCACCGGCCCTTGAACCGGGCGCCCTTCTCCTTCACGTCGGCGGCCTTGCCGTCCCAGCCGGTGGCTTCGATGTCGGCCCAGACCTTCTCGACCACGGCAGCCGGAATCCCGGCGTCGGTGAACGCTTGCAACAGGTCGTCCTTGTCCGGCGCGGTGTGGAGTGCCCTGGCAAGGAAGGTGGCGCGATCCTTCGGCGCCATGTCCACCAGATGCTCCAGCCCGGCGGCGTGGGCGTTGACGGCCTGCGGCGTGCCGTCAGTGATGAACTCGCACTTCGGCCAGGAGGCCGTGGCCTTGCCGGACTCGGACTGCACCACCGCATAGGCCGTGGAGCAGCCGGCGCGGACGAGCTTGCCGCCGTCCTTCTTCAGCAGCCCGCCGAGCTGGACGGTACCGGTCAGCGCGGCCGCGAGGCCCTTGGCGATGCTGGACTTGCCCTGGCTGTTGCGGCCGGCGACCAGCGTGATGCCTTTGATCTCCAGGTCGGCCCGCTCGACCACCTGGAAGTCCCTGATGTTGGCTTTCATGACGTCTCCCGGATCAGGTGGCGGCGAACAGGCTGGCGGCGTCCGAGGGCGGGCCGGCCTTGCCCGGCGCCGGCTGGCCCTCCGACACGGTTTCCGCCGTCTGGGCGTCAACCTGCTGCATGGGCATGGCCGTTTCCGGCTTGTGTTCGAGCTGCGGCTGCCCGGTTTCCGCTTCACCGGTCTCTTCCGAAGCGTCCGGCGCGTCCTCGCTGTCCATGACCGTGTCGAGGACGTTGTATTCGGTGCCCTCCAGCACCTGGGAAAGGCCCTGCGTCTCGCCGCGTTCGGCGCGCCCTTCCAGCGCCGCGGCGGCGGCCAGCTCGACGGACATCGGGAGGTACTTGCAGAGGCGACGGATGACGGTCTTGCGCGCCATCTCCTCCCAGTTCGTGATCCAGGGATTCTTGTCGCTGTTGAAGCGCTTGGCGGTCTTGTAGCCCTGCGATTCGTCGCGGATCGCGTTGACCTGTTCGAGGGACATCCATTCGAACTGGTAGCCGCCGCCCTTCAGCTTGGCGACGGCGTAGACGCCGAGCGGAGCGCCGGGCTTGCCGTTGAGGTTCGGCTTGTGGGTGATGCTGTCGGCGGTTCCGTACTCGACGCTGAAATCATCGCCCTTGTAGGCGACGCGAGCGGCAATGGTCTCGATCTCACCGGAGCGGCGGGCAAGCTCCACCAACCCCTTGTAGCCGATGACGACTTGGACCTCGTAGACCTCGATCTTGATCAGTGCGTTACGCTCGTCACGCACCTTCTTGGTGGTTTTGAACGGGATCAGGTAGATGTGCCCCTGCGGCGTGTTCGGCTCCAGGCCGAGCTGCGCGCAGGAGATGACGGCGCCGAACAGCGACTCGATGGTGCATTCCATCAGCTTCGGCGTGGTGCGCAGCGCCCGAAGCGCGATCTTCAACATCCTGTCGGGCGTCATGTGTGCCGGCAGAACGGCCTTGATTGCGTCTTTGTTGGCTTCGAAGAAGGCGGCGACGGTTCCCCCGCCCGCCTGCCGGGCGACGAGACGCCCGGCCTTTCGGATGTCTTCGGGGGAGCGGGGCGCCGCGATCTGCGGCGGCTTGCCCGCGCTCTCGGTGGCAACGGTGGCCATGGGAATCACTCCTCGCTCATATGCTCGCGGCAGAAGGACGTCCCATGGGCGGGGCACCACTTCGCGGAGCAGAGCTTGCTGCTGGGATTGGCGGGGAAAGCCCAGGCGTCGCCGGGCAGAACGCCCACGCTGGGGTTGCCCTGGCGGAACGACTTCAAGTCGTCCTCGATGTGACGAAGCACGGCGATGGCCGCGGTCTCGGCGGCGGCCAGGTCGTGCTTGATGATCATCGCGTCCGGCTGCGGCTTCTTCAGCGGCGCGCGCTGAATGAAGTCCTCGCAGGCCTCGGTCACGTCAATTCCGTTGGAGCGCGCCAGCAGGCTGTAGCTGCCGAGCTGCGGCTTGTGGTTGGAGCGGGCCTTGCCGGTCTTCAGGTCGCGCACCCGGCCCGGCTCGCGGGCGATCACGTCGCTCTGGCCGGACAGGATGATGTCGGCGCTCACCTGCGCCTCCAGCCGCTCCTCGACGATCAGCGGCTGGACGTCGGGCGCGATCTGGGCGCGGTAGACCCGTACCATCCGTTCGGCCTGCTGCTCGGCTTCGTTCAGCGCCGGCGTCTCGCGGTCATAGCCGATGCCCTTCGCCGCGGTGGTGCGCAGGCTGTCGATGGCAGCGTCGGTGGCGGTGGAGACCGGCGGCAGGCCGCCCGTCTTGGCCTTCTCCTGCAGGATCACGGCGGCGCCGGCGTGAACGGCGGTGCCGACCGCGGCGCCGATGCCGTTCGGGAGTTCGCGCAGCTCGTAGCCGGCGGCCAGCACCTCGCGGCGGAACAGCTTGGCGGCGCTGCGGCGGGGGCAATCCGGATAGCCGGACAGAGAGGAGGAGCGGACAATGGTCGGTTCGAAGGGGGCGCTCATCTCACACCACCCCCGTCAGGTCGAGGCCGACGGCGCTGACCTTCGGCGCCGAGGCCTTGGCCGACGCAGCCTTGGCCGGAGCCACGCCCAGCCCCTTCAGGTGCCAGTAGACCCGCGCACAGGCGCGGACATCGACCATGGCATCGTGCGCCCCGTCGAGATCCTCGCCGAAGAAATGCCGGATGCACTCCGCGAGGCTCGGAGGCTTGGGCTTGTTGAAGCCGGCGGCCCGCATGCGGTCGGTGGGGGGCAGGTTCACCAGCCGGGTCGCCGCCGTCATCGTGCAGAACTTCGGCAGGTTCTCGCGGGCGGGCTCCTTCCCGGCGCGCAGGAAAGCAATGCGCATCAGCCGGACGTCGAAGCTGATGTTGTGGGCCTCCAGCTCATCGGTATGGGCCATCAGCGCGTTGAACTCGTCCAGCGCATCGGCGAGGGGGATTCCCTCGTCCATTGCCCGTTCGAAGGTGATGCCGTGCGTCTCGAATGCCTTCTGCGGCATGACGGTGTAGCCGGAGGGGCGGACGATGACGTTCATGCTGCCCGAGACGTCGCCGTCGGCGCGGCTCAGCAGCGCGGCCAGCTGCACGATGTGGGGCTGGTCGGGATGAGTTGATCGCTCGGACCAGAGCGGCAAATCCGTCGTTTCGGTGTCGAAAATCAAGGCGGCGGTCATGGGGCCTCGGAGGGCTGGGCCGCACGCGGGTACAGCGCCTGATTGGCGCAGGCCATCCGCTTGCGGTTGTTGGTGGGGGAGCGCAGGAACAGCGTGTCGCCCTTGATCCGTTCGAGGACCCAGGTCATGCCCAGCCCGGCGCCCTTCAGGCGGATGGGCTGGCCGACCAGGGTGGGCAGCGCGTCAGCCGGGATCGGCTTCAACACCGCCTCCTCCGCCTGCAGCTTCTTCCACCAGTCGCGAACGGTCAGGGGCGTGGCGCGCCGGGCGATGCCGTAGAAGGCGCGCAGCGTTTCGATGTCGGTGATCTTGCCGATGTGGCAGGCGTCCCGGCTCATGCCGAGATGCGCGGCGACGTAGGCATAGGCCCGGTTCCGGGCGGCATCCTGGATACGCTTGAAGGCTGCCACGCGGGCGGCGCCGATTTCCGTGACTTGGTAATGGTGCGGCGCCGTCTGCCACAGCCGGTCGAACACCTGATGCGTCATCCGGCGGGCGCGGCGCAGTTCCGCCGCGACAGGGGCGCCCTGAGGCGTGCCGTCCGGATGCGCGCTCATCAGCCCGCCGCAGCCGGCGGCGCGGCGGTCGCACAGGTAGACGAAGGGGTTCGGCGTCTTGAAGGTGCTGGGGGTCGGCTGGAGCCGCATCGGCGCGCTGCAGTCCGGGCACTTCAGGGTGGGCTTGGTGGGGAGCGTTTCGGCCATGTCTCAGTCCACCGGATCGAGCTTGCTGACGGGCCGACCGGTACCGCGGAGGGCCAGAAGGGCGCACGGCGGCGATTCATGCAGGATTTCGACAGCGGGCCGCTCGCCCATCACCTCGGCGATCAGCGCATCCACCTCCGGCCGGGCCAGGATGTAGACCAGCAGCTGGGCAAGGCGGTTGTGGCCGTCGGGGTGGTCGCAGTTCAGACCGGTGATCAGCAGGGAGGCGCCGTTGCGCCGGATCAGCGCGGCGTCGAACTTCGCGTCGGCGGGTTCTATGGTGTAGGTGGAGGGCATGTCAGCGGCCTTTCCGAAGAATCCACCCAACGCGATTGCCCGGCGCAAAGCGTCCGTGGGCAGCGGCGTAGGCGAGCTTGAGGCGGTCGCGCGCCTCGATCGGTAGCGTCGGCTTGCGGGCGAAGTGGGTGCAGGCCTGCTCCAGCGGGGAGGTCAGCAACTCCGGGTCGGCGTTCCGCTTCGCGGCGGCGAACGGGTTGGAGGAGGTGCGCCCGATCATGACCGCACCTCCGGCAGGGCGTCGTGCAGCACGCCGTCGAGTAGGCGACCGGCGGCCTTCTTGCCGACGCGCGTTGCCCAGGCTGCTACCGTGTGGTGCTTGCGCCGCATGTCGCCGTGATGCAGCGTCCCGTTCGGCTCCCAGGTGACGTAGTTGCGAGCGCGAATCTTCCCGCCCAGGAGGCCCCAGGTGCCGTCCTGATGGTGTGCGACCTTTCGGCCATCACAATTCGGGTGGACCTCATTCTGGCCCGGCAGCCATTCTCCCCACTGCTTCATGAAGAACGGCACGCCCGCTGCGGCGCACTGGTCGCGCAGGGACCGGAACCAGTCAGGGTGGCTGGGGCGGGCCTTCGGGCCGGACTCGCCGCCAGCAATGACCCAGTCGATAAGCGGTCTTGGTGTCTCCATCACGAAGCGACCGCAGATGCTGAACACTTCTGCACTGTCGAAACGGAGGCTCGGGACGCAACCCGGTTGCAGACAGTTCGGGCACAGATCAGCCAGCCACCGTCGCAGGTCCACCGGCCCCGACAGCGGCTCCATGGACAGGAACCGCAAGGCGGCGGGGGTCGCCAGCAGGTGCGGGATGCGCGCCTCGGCCATGGCTTGGTTCTCGACCGTGGTGCCGAGCCACACGTTGGGCAGCGGCCATTGGACGGGCGGCGCCCCCTTGTCGGCCAGCCAGTGCTCCCCGCAGCGCGCCGCCCGGTCGGCATAGTCGCGCATCACCTTGGGGCGCTTGGTCAGCAGCAGCCAGTCGAGGTGTGGTGTGGCCGCAATCAGTGCGAAAAGGTCGTCTCGCCAGTCATCCGGCACCTCGGCGTCGAACACGTCGGCCAGCGACGCGCAGAACACCCGCATCCGGCGGCCTTCCTTGGCGGCATTCCGGTTCCAGGCGAGCGGCTGCTTCCAGGTGCTGGCGGACGTCCGGTGGCGCGGCTGGCCGGCGCCCCAGGTCACCCCCAGGCACGTCACCGCGCGCTCCTTCTCGGCATAGCAGTTGTCGCAGGCTGCGGAGAGCTTGGTGCAACCAATCCAAGGGTTGAACGTCGCGTCGGTCCACTCAATTTTGCTGTTCTCACCCATGGTTCTTCTCCATGGCTCCCGGCCCACGGCCGGAGGTTTCAGCTTCTGCGTCCGGCTCGGCCATCCGACGCCAGTTCGCTTCCTGCGCCCTCGCCCGAACGTGCTGCTCGACCTGGAAGCGCAGCTCTTTCCGCGCCTCGGCGAGCGTGTACGAGCGCCCAAGTTCCGGGTCTTCGAGCGGCGAGGACTTCGGGTAGGCGCGCAGCAGCTTGCAGATGAAGGCCATCCGAAGGGCCGTGTTGCGGAACCGCTCGGCCCGCTCCGCCCAGCGGTCAGCCGCCGCCGTCGGGTCGTTGGTGTAGCTGCGGCGCTGCAGCGCCCGCACCCGTCCGCAGGTGTGGGCCATGTCGTCGGAGGCTTCAGCCTCGTCGATCGGGTCCATGGCCTGTCACCCGACCTGCAGGCCCAGCGCGATCGCCGCGCGGCGTTGGATCAGCGGGTCGGCGCCGTTCTGGGCCATGTGGAGGAGGCTGTCCCGGACGTAGTTGCTGGTCACCGGGCCGCCGTGGCGGAGGGCCGTGGCGCACAGCCAGAAGAAGGTGGCGCGGTTGGAGACCTGGGCCATGGCGGTCAGGCCTCCGGCTTGCCGAAAGCGCCGCAGAAGCCACGCGGGTTCGCCGCAATGCTCGCCTTGATCTCCCAATCCGGCCGGCGGTCTCCGGCGGCACGCGCTGCCAGAGCTGCGTCCGTGGCGTTTTCACGGCGCCACGCCATGCAGCCAGAGGCGATGCAGGAGCAGTTCTCCACGCCATAGTGCTCGCGTCCGTTGCGATTGACGCTGGCGGTCGATCCGGTGTCGCGGTTCGTGACGCCAGCGTTTCGCGCCATCGGGCACCACTTCGTGCGGGCCTCTTCCTCGGTCATCAGCATCGCCGTCACTCCGGTTTGCCGATGCGGACGGTGCCCGCGCGGCTGTCCACGGCCTCGACGAAGCGGAAGGCGTTCCGCCCGCCGGCGTTGATCGTGATCTGGTCGCCGATGTGCAGCGCGTCGGACGCGGCGTCGAAGTAGCCGGGCGTGTCCACCTGGGGGAGGTCGTGCTGCGTCGTATAGTGCCAGAGCGTGAAGCCGTTGGCGTAGACCAGGACGCTGAGGTCTTTCGGGGCGTAAGCCATGGGGGAAAGCTCCTGAATTCGGCTGGCGACAGCAGGCGGTTTCCCCTGCTCTCGGCAACCGGCGGGACGGTGGATGGGACCGCCCCGCTGGGCCTGCGAATCGCACTCACACGAATGGAAAAATCTCTTCGTCTGGTGCTGCGCCTGTTGCGGCCCGGCGCGGGCGCTGTGGCTACATGGACATCTCGGCCTCCCTGCTGGCTGTGGGGGCGAGAGAGCCGGCTTCTATCTCCGCGCCGACGCCGGCCACATGCCCACCTCGGTCCTGCGCGATCCGCAGTTTTCCCGGCGGGCTGACTCGCCGCGGCTCTCTCACGCCCTTAAGCCCCGCGACGGGCTTTCACCGTCCACGGGGCTGTTCGGTTGCCGCCCGGATTAGGCGGCTTCGAGCACGTCGGTTTCCCACCAAGCATCGACGGCGCGACCGTCGCCGGCCTTGTAGTGGAGCAGGGCGGACGTGGTGCCGCTGGAGAGGATGCTGAGGCCGCGCACCGTGCCGGTCTCGCCGCTGGCCTTGATCTTCACGGTGTCGCCGATGCTGAAGGGGAAGGTGACCGGGTTGCTCATGGGTTCCTCGTGCTGAGTGGGGGGTTGAAGAGGGCAGAGGGTTCCCGGGGAGCGCCCGCAGGGACGGAAAGGGCACTCCCCGGTGCGCCGGGTTGAGGGGGCTCAGACCCCGGCGGTCTCGTCGGTCGCCCACCAGCCGGGGAAGGCCCGGCACAGGGCGGCCAGAAGGTCGCGTTCCTGTTTGCTGAAAAAGCCCATCGGTCAGACCGCCGGCTGCTCGGCACCGGACTTGCCGACGGCCTTGACCAGCTCGAACATGCGCTTGCGAACCGTGGCGTCGGGGATGCGGTAGTAGGCGCGCACCAGTTCCAGCGTCTCGCGCTTCGCCATCGGGTCCGGCTCGAAGGCGCCCGAACGCTCCTCGAAACCGGCGGTGTTGCCCTCTTCGTCGTCAACCGGAGCCGCGGCGGCTTCCGCCGGCATGTCGTCGAAAAAGAAGGACACCGGCACGTCCAGGACGCGGCTGAGGTCGAACAGGCGCGACGCGCCGATGCGGTTGGCGCCGCGCTCGTACTTCTGCACCTGCTGGAAGGTCAGGCCGATGGCCTCGCCCAGCTTTTCCTGGCTCATGCCCAGAAGGGTCCGGCGCAACCGGACGCGGGAACCGACGTGAACGTCGATCGGGTTCGGTCCCTTGCGACCGCGCGCGGAGGACGGGGCTTCTTCGGTGGCGATCCGGCGGGACGAGACGGCGTTCATGAGTAAGCTCCTGTTCGGTGCTGGGGTGAAAAGGAAAAGGCGGGAGGGGACGCTACGCGGCGTTGCTGCTGCTGGCCGCCGGGCAGGCGAGGGCCATCGACTGCTTGAAGAGCCAAGCGCGCGCGTCTTGAGCGGTGTTGAAGAACTGGCCGTCCGCATCGATCCGCAGCTTGGTGGCGGTCTCGGGCGTGACGGGGAGGCGCACCGACCGTTGCTTTCCGGCGGCATCCTCGATGAAAGCCAGCATCTTCTTGGCCTCTTCGGGGTGCGGCTGGATCACCAGGGAAGCGGCACCCATGCAACGGGTCAGGCGGCTGGCGGCGCAGTGGTCGGTGGAGGACATGCGGTTTCCCTCATCAGGACCGCCGCCGGGCTACCCCGTTCGGTCGGTTGTGAGGGGATGTTCGTTTGGAATTGCAAAACCGTCAAGCGGAAAAGTTTGGCTTAGCAAAACTTGTTTGTGACTCAACGCGAATGAGCGTGTGCAAACGAAAAAGCCGCGCCCAGTTGCCCAGGCGCGGCTTTCTGTGGGGTCGACGGTCGGCCGGGTTACTTGGCCTTCCGCCGCCCGGTCTGAGGGTTGGCAATCAGCTCGGCGGCCTCAGCGGATGCATCGGATAGAGCGTTCGCCATCTTCACCGTAAGGGCGGTATCTATCCCGTAATAGAGCCAATCGACGGATATCCCTTTCTGAACAAGCGCATATAGCTTGTCTGGGCCTGGGTAGAAGCGCCCGTGGATGTACCCGGAGTAAGTGCCCTTTGTCACCCCAAACAGCTGCTGCATATCCTCGGGCGTTAGGCCGAGTGCGATCCGTGCCGATTCAAGGCGGATGCCGAAGGCTATGCTGGAGAGGGCCTCAGCCTGTTCAAGCGTGGCGGCGGACATAGGCGATTTCCTTGAGGGTGATAGGTCAGTTGCAGTCACCCTATCATTGTTTGGAAAATCAGAACATAGGAAATTTCCGCTTATGCCAAACCGATTCCCATTGACCAGTTTGGTGCAGCAAAACAATATGGACGTCTAAAGGGGTACCATCTCAGGATCAACGCGATGACCTCCACCGACGCCGAATGCGCTCAACCATCACCGCGCCCGGCACGCCGAAAGCACAGCGCAGAGGGCCGCACCTTCTTCCTTGGGCCGAACGATACCGCTGTGCGAGTGGCTGATTTGTATGCGCTTGCGGCTTCCGGGAAGGAAACCGCGGCGAACATCGCCAAGCGCTACGGCATATCCCGCTTTCGCCTCAGCGAAATCTTCGCTGAGGCCGGCTTCCCGCGACTGCGTTCCGGCCGTCGGGCTGCGAACACCGCTACCTGACAGCCTTCATCTACCCGCCCTTCTCCTCCCTGTGGGCGGGCGACCTGGGCGGGGCCGGCGCTATAGCGCTACCCCGCCTCCTTCTTCCCGAAGGACGCGTCCCATGAAGACCTTCACTCCCGCCGAGATCGCGACTATCAAGCACCACGCCGACAAGGGCGTAAAGGTCAAGACCTTGGCCGAATGGTTCGGCGCGACGGTGTGGGAAATCCGCGGCGCCCTCGCCGTGGCACAGACGGCGCCGTCCGGGGCGCCCAAAGCTGGTGGTGACGCCAGCGGCGAAAATGCCGGAACAGCAGCCGCGCCTGGAGAAGCGACGGGGCAGCCTCTTTCCATAGTCGGGAAAGGGCTCGATGAAGTGCCGCCGCTGCGGGAGGTCGGAGAGGCCGTTGGTGCGGTCAAACCGGTGAATCTGCAAGGCCAATCGAGCCGCCCCGCCCCCACCGATTCCCTGGGCAGCCCGCCGCAGGGTGACCATGGCCGCGAGCCGGCCAACCAGCAGAAGGATGCGCCGCATGATCAAAGCACCGCCGACGCGCCCGCTGGACAGCTTCAGCCCGCGGACGCGGACGGACGTGGCGCTGGACCGGCTGTCGCAGCCGTGCCCGCTCGTCCCCCGCGTGTTCGCCGCGAACGGGTTCCTGCGGGACCGGCGCGCAAGCTGAGGACAGGCCTCGCCGCTGACATCGACCCGGATCGCCTGCGCGCCCTGCTGATCGACCAGGGCATGACCTATGAGGAGGCCGCTGAAGCGCTTGGCACCACCCGCAACGTGGTGGCTGGCCGCGCGCAGCGCCTGGGCATCACGAAGGGCACCGGCGTCGGCGGTCACAAGCGCCGCATCACGCACGGGCGCCGCGCGAAGTCGACCCCCGTTGAGCAGCATCCCCAGCCCGCCGCTCTCGACCCGAAGGAGCCGCACGGCTGCCGCTGGATCGACGACGAGGTCGGCCAGCCCGGTAAGAGCTGGTCCTACTGCCAAGCCGAACCGCATCAGCCGGGTTCGTCATGGTGCGCGCATCACCATGCCCGCGTCTACGGGCGGACCAAGTCCGACACTTACCTGGAAGACATTCGCGTTTCCGCGCCCGGCCTTGGGCGTGGCGGAATGAAGGTCGGGTGACGTGATCCGCATCCCCTTCGCCCCAGCCCCAACCGCCATCGTCCAGCAGATCGCCGTGCAGGCGCCGCTGGGCGCTGTCGTGATTCTGCTGGGCCGACCTGTTCGCATCGTTCGCCGCATCGCCTGCATGAAGGGCGAACTGATGATCATCGAGGAGACGACCGCGGTCGGGCGCGCTCTGCCCGGTCAGTACGGCCTCTGGCCGGCTGAGGTCGTCGATGAGGCGTGGGCCATGCAGGCAGCCCGCCTCGGTTCCCCCACCCTCTGAACCGGAGTCCACCCATGGCACGCAAGGCCAAGGACAACCCCACCAACATGGCGGACGAAGACGTCGCCGACACGCTCCGACAAGCGTCGAGCGATCTGGTCGACGCGCAGGAGGCCCTGGAAGCCGCCCGCGCGCCGATCAAGGAAGCCAAGGGCCAGATCAAGGCCACCGGCATCGACTTCGATATCTTCCGGCTCTGCCACGGCATCCGTCACCTGGACGATGATGCCCAGCGGCAGAAGCGCATCAAGAAGCTCCACGTCGCCATGCACGCGCTGCTGGGCGATGTGGTGAAGCTCGACCTGTTCGGCTTCACCACCAGCATCAAGCCGGCGGTGAAGAAGGCCCTGCAGCAGGCCAGCGACAACCTCGCCAAGGTCGAACCGCCGGCCCCGCCGCCCGAGATCGACGACGGCGAAGACACCCATTCGTCCGACGCGCCCGACGCCGAAGCTCCGCCCCAAGTGCCCGACGACGAGCCGGCTTCGGAAGACCCGCCGCCGCTGGTCGCCGCGGAGGACATGCCCGAAGGCGCCGGCTACGCCTTCAACAATGGCAAGACGGCCGGCAAGCAGGGCCACGGTCCCGACGCCAACCCGCACGACGCCGAGACGCCGGAACACGCGCTGTGGGAGCGCGGCCGGGTCGCGGGTGCCGCCTGGACGTCCCGGTTCTTCGTCGGCGAGATCAGGGAGACCGGCGGTCACCCGCTGATGTGCCAGGACGAGGGCGGCATTGTCGTCTTCCGCCACGCAGACGCCGAGCTGGTCGCCCGCTGCGCCGATGCGCTCAACGCCGCGCAGGCCGCCGCGGACGAGATGCTGTCTCCGGCGCAGATCCGTGACGTGGTGCACCCCTGCCTTGCCGATCCGGAGGGCAACTTCGGCGTGGTGTTCGAGGGCAAGTTCGCGCCGGATGCCGAGGAGCAGGCGCCCGCCACCCCGACCAACGAGAAGGTCAAGTTCACCGGCAGCGCGAAGCAGCAGCGCATCGAGGCCTACTTCTTCGGCTACGACGGCGCCACCGCGGGCACGCCGCTGGAGGTGCTGACCAAGGGGCGTCGCGGCGAGCCGAAGGCGAAGATCGAGGCCGGCTACCGCGACCAGCAGACCGGGGCCGAGCCGAAGCACGAGCGCCCGGCGGCGAAGGTTCCGGTGGAGGAGCAGACTGGCAGCGAGGTGACCGGGATCGCCCCGGACATCAAAGGGCAGGGCGAGGCGAGCGGCGCCGAGCCGAACACCGATGAGCAGGGCGCGGTCGATGCGGAGAACGGCGGCGCCGATCCGGCCGATGAACCGGGCGAGGCCGACCAGCAGGGCGACGATCAAGCCGGGCAGGCGGAGGTCATCGCCACCGTCGAGCCGGAAGCCTGGGACCCCGAGCAGGGGCGCGTCGGCGTGCAGGAAGACGAGATCGGCCAGTGGGTCATGTACGACCTGAAGGAGCGTCAGCCGCTGATCGACGCGCCGGGCCAGAACTCCGGCAAGGTCTGGGCCGACAAGATCAACGAGCACTTCAGCGGTCGGCTGGCCGAGGTGCCGCGCGCCGAGCTGGTCAACGCTTGCTCCACGCTGGCGCTGGGCAGACTGCTGTCGCCGCCGCTCTCCCACCCGGCCATCTCCACCAACATGTTCGCGGCGGTCTGATCCGATGGCAGTCCCGCAACAGAAATGGGTCTGGGGCGAACTCTTGGCCCGGTTCGTCGTCCCCGGCGAACCGGCCGCCAAGGGGAATAGCCGTGAGATCGTTCAGTTCGGCGGGCGCGCGGCCCTGCGCAAGGGTGATAAGGCGCTTGCCTTCGAATCGACCGCCGGCCTGCACGTCCCGAAGTTGGAAAAACCCTACGGCGGGGACGTGGGCGTCTCCCTGCGCATCTTCTACGCCAGCCGCCGGCCCGATCTGGACGGGAGCCTCGTCTACGATGCCCTGCAGAACCGCACGACCTGGATCGGAAAGGGCAAGGAGCGTAAGGCCCGCGTCGAGAAGCGGCTGATCGTCAACGACCGCCAGATTCGGCTGAAGCACGAAGAGGGGTTCGTCGATCCGGCCCGCCCGCGGGTAGAGGTCGCCGTCTACAAGGCGACGCTGATGCTGGCAGGTGCGGCATGAAGCTCCCCCGCATCACCTACCATTCCGACGTCCAGCCGCTGCCCGGCTCGTACATCGTCCCGCAGGGGCCGAAGTCCCGCCGCGCCTATCTGGTGCTGACCAGCCGTGAGGTGAAGGCGCGCCAGCCGCGCAAGCACAAGGTATGGGCGCTGGAGGTGGAGCGCCTCGGTCAGGCTGCTGTGCCGGCGGACGCCGTGACGCACCCGATCTTCTGGTTCTCGCGCGACAGCAAGCCCCGGCCCGGCCAACGGAGGGGCGCATGACATTCCGTCGAAACCTCGCCGGTCAGCGTTTCGGGCGCCTCGTCGCAGTGTCGTTCGTCTGCATCGACCACAATCGGTCCAGCCGGTGGCTATGCCAATGCGACTGCGGCGCCAAGACCGTCGTTGTGGGTAGCGCTCTGACCAGGGGGAACACGAAGAGCTGCGGATGCCTGAAGTCGGATCGCGCGCGTGAGCGTGGCTATCAGACCATCAAGAAGGCCCAGCAAGCCAAAGTCACCCATGGTCGCAGCAAGACGCGTCTGGAGCGCATCTACATGCACATGAAGCAGCGCTGTGGAAATCCAAAGAACGTGGATTATGCGCTGTACGGTGGTCGCGGGATCAAGGTTTGTACTGAGTGGCTTTCCGACCCGGCAATCTTCTTTGCTTGGGCTGAGGCCAACGGGTACGCCGAAAACCTGACCATTGACCGTCGCGACAGCAATGGCGACTACACACCAGAGAATTGTCGCTGGATCACTCAGGCTGAACAGGCGCGCAACACCAGCCGGTGCCGCTGGATCGAATGGCGTGGAGATCGCCTGCTTGTCTCTGCCTGGGAGCAACGCCTTGGGTGTGCCAAGGGAGCAATTTCCAGGAGAATCCTATCCGGCGAGACCGCGACAACGGTTCTCGACAATCTGGCGGGAGGGCGCTCCTGATGCTGCGCCCCTACCAAGCCCAGAATGCGGCCGAAATACTGGCCCTGATCGAGCGCGGTGTCCGCGGCGTGCTCTACCACCTCGCCACGGCTGGCGGAAAGACGCTGACCATCTCTGCCGGCGTGATCCGTGTGGTTGTTGACCACGGATGGCCTGTCGTCTTCCTCGTCCATCGGCGCGAGCTGCTGCATCAATCCGTTCGTGCGCTCGCCAAGGTGGGCATCAAGGCGTCTGTGGTTGACCCCGACCATGATCCCGATCCGCTGGCGCTGGTCCACGTCTGCTCAATCGACACGCTAAAGGCCCGCAAGAAGCGGCTGGCCGGCTGGTTGCGCACGATCAGGCTCGTCGTCATCGACGAGGCCCACCACACGGTGGCGCCCGGCTGGCAGGCCCTGCTGGAGGAGATGGTGAATGCCAAGCGCGTTGGGGTCACAGCCACGCCTTACCGAGGCGACGGAAAACCTCTTGGCGCTCTTTTTGACGAAGTGGTGCGAGGCCCGTCCGTTGCGGAGTTGACGGATGCGGGCTGGCTCTGCCCAGCGGAAGTCTGGGCGCCCTGGAATCCGGACACGTCTGGCGTGGCGATAAGCCGTGGCGACTTCGCCGCTGCGGACCTCGACCGCCTCATGAACAACGACAAAATTACGCGCATGGCAATGAACGCCTACGCCGCCCGGATGCCGGGTGAGCCGACCATCGCCTTCTGCGTGTCGGTCGCGCACGCCCGTCGAGTGGCGGAACTGTTCAGCGCTGGAGGCTGGCGAGCAACTTCCGTCGATGGAGAAATGTCGGATGATGATCGCGATGCGGCGATCCGTGGGTTGGCCTCTGGATACTATCAAGTCCTGACTTCATGCCAGCTTATAAGTGAAGGGACGGACCTACCAGTTGTCTCGGGTGCTATTTTACTGCGCCCAACCAAGAGTGTTCTTCTCTTCATCCAGCAGGTGGGCCGCGTTTTGCGCGTCTGCCATGGAAAGATCCGCTCCTGCATCCTTGATCTTTCCGGCAACGTCGAACTCCACGGCCTACCGGAGGCCGACCGGGTGTGGACGCTGGAAAGCGGGCTGGTCCCGCAGGTCCACCGCACGATCCGATGCCCGAAGTGCCACCGCCGTTTCGCCCCCGGCCCGTTCTGCCCGAGCTGCCGGCACGAGTTCCGCTATTGGGACCGGCCGGCCGTGCCGCTGCTGTCCACCTTGGCCGACAGCATGATCCGCAACATGCCGGTGGCGGACTTGGAACGCATTGCCACCAGCGAGATGGACCTTCGCCGCATCGCGTTGGTGAGGGGCTTCAATCCGGGGTGGGTGCATCACGCGACCCGTCGCATGCGCGAACGGCTGAATGAACGGAGGCGGGCATGATGGTCCCCGACGCCTACCGCTCCTTCCTGGAGCGCAAGATCAAGACGGCCATCGCCATGGGCTTCACCGTGGACGATTCCGAAATCAACCCGCTGCTGAAGCCGCACCAGTGCGCGATCGTCCGGTGGGCCGTCCAGGGTGGCCGCCGGGCCATCTTCGCCAAGTTCGGCCTGGGCAAGTCGGTCATGCAGCTGGAAGTGCTGCGCCTGATCCTGGCGCGCGCCGGCGGACGCGGGCTGATCGTCGCGCCGTTGGGTGTCCGGCAGGAATTCATGCGCGACGCCCGCATGCTGGGCATCGACATGCGGTTCATCCGCTCCATCGACGAGGCGGGCGCCGAAGGCCTCTACATCACGAATTACGAGACGGTCCGCGACGGCAAGCTCGACCCAAACGAGTTCACCGCGGCGAGCCTGGACGAGGCGAGCGTGCTGCGCTCCTTCGGCTCGAAGACCTACCAGACCTTCCTGACCCTGTTCGACCGGGTGCGGTTCCGGTTCGTGGCGACGGCCACCCCGTCGCCCAACCGGTACAAGGAGCTGATCCACTATGCCGGCTTCCTCGGCATCATGGACACCGGTCAGGCCCTGACGCGCTGGTTTCAGCGCAACAGCGAGCAGGCCAACGACCTGACTCTGTTCCCGCACAAGGAGCAGGAGTTCTGGGCGTGGCTGCACAGCTGGGCGATCTTCCTGCAGCGGCCGTCGGACCTGGGCTTCAGCGACGAAGGCTACGACCTGCCCGAGCTGGTGGTGCGGTGGCACGAGGTGCCCAGCGACATCGCCGCCGCCGGCTGCGAGCGGGACGGGCAGGGCATCCTGTTCCGGGCCGGCGCCGTCGGGCTGGCCAGCGAGGCGAAGGAGCGGCGGGACTCCCTGCCGGCCCGCATCGCCAAGCTGCGCGAGCTGATCGAGGCGCGTCCCGCCGATCATGTGGTGATCTGGCACGACCTTGAGGCCGAGCGGCACGCCATCGCCACGGCGGTGCCCGGCGTCGTCTCCGTCTGGGGAACGCAGGATCTCGACGAGCGCGAGGCCGCCATCATCGACTTCAGCGAGGGCCGGATCGCCCGGCTCTCCACCAAGCCCGTCATCGCCGGCAGCGGCTGCAACTTCCAGCGCCACTGCGCATGGGCCGTCTTCGCCGGCGTCTCCCACAAGTTCAACGACTTCATCCAGGCCGTCCACCGGCTGCACCGCTTTCTCCAGCCCCGCACCGTGGAGATCGACATCATCCACACCGAGACGGAGCGCGAGATCGTCCGGGACCTCCAGGCCAAATGGGCGCGCCACAACGAATTGGCGGACCAGATGAGCGAGATCATCAAGAAGCATGGGCTGAACAGCCTGTCCATGGTCGAGGCACTGACGCGCTCCATCGGCGTCGAGCGGCTGGAGGTGTCCGGCCAGGGCTGGACCGTTGCCAACAACGACTGCGTGGACGAGGCCCGGCGCATGGCGACCGACAGCGTCGGTCTGATCGTGACATCCGTCCCCTTCAGCAACCACTACGAATACACGGCCAGCTACAACGACTTCGGTCACACGGACGACAACCACCATTTCTGGGAGCAGATGGACCACCTGACCCCGGAGCTGCTGCGCGTCCTGCAGCCGGGCCGGCTAGCCTGCATCCACGTCAAGGACCGGATCGTCTTCGGCAATGTCACGGGCAAGGGCTACCCCACCGTGTCGCCGTTCCATGCCGAGGCGATCTTCCACTACATGCGCCATGGCTTCGAGTACATGGGGATGCACATCATCCTGACCGACGTGGTTCGGGAGAACAACCAGACCAACCGCCTGACCTACAAGGAGCTGCGCAAGGACGGGACCAAGATGGGGCAGGGGTGCCCCGAATACGTTCTGATCTTCCGCAAGCCTCAGAGCGATCGGTCCAAGGGCTACGCCGACGTGCGCGTTCCCAAGTCTCCCGAGGACTACAGCCTCGCCCGCTGGCAGGTCGACGCGCACGCTTTCTGGCGTTCCAGCGGCAACCGCCTGCTGAGCGTCGATGAGCTGTCCAAGCTCGGTCCGGATGCCCTGGCGAAGCTCTTCACCGAGCAGAGCCTGCAGACCATCTACGACTTCGAGGCCCACGTCCGGATTGGCGAGGCCCTGGCGGCGCGCGGCGCGCTGCCCAGCAGCTTCATGAGCCTCGCGCCGGGAAGCTGGTCCGACAGCATCTGGCACGACGTGAACCGCATGCTGACACTGAACGGCGAGCAGTCCAAGCGCGGGCTGGAGATGCACGTCTGCCCGCTCCAGTTCGACATCGTGGACCGGCTGATCGAGCGCTACAGCAACCCCGGCGACGAGGTGTTCGACCCCTTCGGCGGGCTGATGACGGTGCCCTATCGCGCGCTGAGGCTGAAGCGCCGGGGCCGGGCGTCGGAGCTGCACACCGGCTATTTCCTCGATGGCGTGAAGTACCTCCAGGCCATGGAGCGGGAGGTGTCCATGCCGTCCCTCTTCGACCTTATGGAGACTGAGGCCGCTCCGGCGAAGCCGAAGGCGACCCCCTTGGCCAAGCCTGCGGCTCGTCGCCGTCCCACGCCGCCGGCGGACAGCCTGCTGGAGGTGGTGTGATGGACCACAAACCCCAGACCGATCCGGTGGCGCGCCCGGTGATCTTCGATGTTCCCGGAAAGCCGCTGGCGCTCGCCCTGATCGGTGCCGACGGCAAACTGCAGGGCGTCGAACTGGAGCCGCTCGACGCCCTGGCGCTCGCTGTGGACCTCACCACCTCGGCCCGGCGCCGGCTGGCGGGAGGTCGGCTGTGACCTCCGCTCAAGCATCGCTCTTTGCCGGCGAGGCTGGCCCCAGGCTCGGCAAGCGCCCGGCCAGCATCATCCGGGAATCGGTAGGGGACCTTCGGTTCCGGAGCACGCTGGTTCGCCGCTGGGCGCCCGGCCCCCTGGTCGCGTGGCTGATGTGCAACCCTAGCACCGCCGACGATCTGCGCGACGATCCCACGTCCTGGCGGGTGATCGAGTTCACCCACGCCTGGGGCTATCCCGGCGCGATCATCGTCAACTTCGCGCCCTTCCGCTCCAGCAAACCGGCGGAGCTGTGGCCGTGGCTGAACTGGCAGGACAATGGGCCGGACTGGCAGGCCCGCGACGCATGGCAGGCGAACCTCGGAACGGTCGAGAAGGCGGCCCGCGGCGCGGCGCTTCGCGTCGTCGCTTTCGGTGCCGAGATCGTCCGACGCCAGCCGGTGATGCTCGACACGGTACTGGAGGCGTTCGGACAGCCCAGCGACGTCGACGCCGACGAACGGCTCCACTGCCTCGCCACCAACGACGAGGGCTCGCCCCGGCATCCCCTGGCCCGCGGGAAATGGCGGGTGCCCGACGGCGCGAAGCCCCAGCCATGGCAAGGGTTCGCCGCTGGCCTTGTCCACCCCCTGCTGGAGGGCGCCACGCCATGACCGCGCTGACCCGCAACATCTCCATCCGCGCACTGGCCCGTGTCGACGTGCCGGAGGTGATCGACCTCCTCCAGTCCTGCCACCGCCGGCCGGACGGAGCGGTGCCCCCGCGCTACGGCGAATCGGCCCTGCGAAGGATGCTCTACGACGCCACCGCGGCCATCTGCCCGCACGGCTCCAACGTGCTGGTGGCGGTGGTCGACGGCGACATCATCGGCGTGGTGGCCTACCGCTCCGCCTTCATCTCGGCGCTGGGCTGGGAGATCGCCTATTGGGGCACGTCGCCCCGCCACCAAGGGCACGGCGTGGGCGGACGCCTCCTCGATGCGGCGCTGATGCGTGCGCAGGTCCGGGGCTTGCGGTTGGCCACGCTGGAGAATGCGTGATGGCGGGGCGCCGCTACTTCCCGTGCCCTCGCTGGACAGCTGGCCAGAAGCGCCGCGCCGAGCGGGATCACCTCGCCGGCAAGGTCGAAGCTGTCACGGCGCCAACCGTCGGACGGAGCGTCGCCGCGGTGCGGACGAAGATTGCCCGCATGGGCTTGCCCAAGGCGCCGGCCGACAGCCGCCAAGGCTCGCTGATCGCCGACGGCGGCCCGGCCAGCCGCTCGACCCCAACCCCTGAGAGGCGGTCATGAACACGCCTTCGCAGCCTGATCCTCTCGTGCCGTCGGATGTTGATCTGCGGGACTTTCCGCACACGCCCTTGTTCCGGCACGCGCTGTTCAGCTCGACCTTCCACGCCCATGCCACCGCCGAGGAATGGCGGGCCGGGGTCACGCTCTGGCTGAAGTCGTGGGATCAGGTGCCGGCGGGGACCCTGCCAGCGAACGACGTCGACCTCTGCCGCCTCGCTGAACTTGGCCGTGACATGCGGACGTGGCTGGAGGTGAAGGAGATGGCGCTGCACGGGTGGTTCCTGTGCTCCGACGGCCGTCTTCACCATCGCGTGGTGGCCGAGGGTGTCTTGCACGCGTGGAAAAAGAAGCTGGAGCAGCGATGGAAAACCGTGTGCTCCAGCATCCGCAAAGCGAACCAGCGGGCTGAAAAGCGTGGCCTGCCGAAGCAAGATCTGCCGACCTTCGAAGAGTTCTTGGCCCAGCGGGATGCCGATTCCCGCGCTCGCGCTCAACAGCAGCCCGATCATGCCGTTGATCTGGCTGATGCCGCCGTGCCGTCGGCGGATGAGGTGGACGAGCTGGATCAGGACGAGGATGGAGAGGAGGCCGAGGACGATGGTCTGGACGAACCGGCGGGCCATGACGACGCGCCTCTGGACCCTGCGCCCCCCAAGCCAAAAGCGGAACATGTCCGCATCGGTGAGACGGTCGCCGCGATCATGGGCGTGGCTGACAACCCCAACTGGTTCGGGGATTACGGGCGCGTCATGGCGTGGCTCAAGCAGGGCGCCGACGAAGAGCTGATCGTCGGCACGGTCGCGCGGGTCATGGGCGAGCGTAGGAAGGGGCAGGGGCCGCCCAGGTCGCTGAACTACTTCGATGACCCCATCGCACGGGCCATCGCCGACCGCTCCCGTCCGCTCCCCGAGGTTTCCGATGTCCAACGAACTGATTCCGGCCGCCGCCGCGCCACACCTCCCAACCGATTTGAGGCCATCGTTGAGCGGGACCTTGCGGGAGGCTCTGGCTGATCAGCAGAACGGTGCGATGGTCGACGGGGCTTGGGTGATGCGCCCTTCAGACTGGAAGCCGCCCGCGGTCATCCCACTGGAGACACAGCAAGAAGCCGCCACCGCTGTGGCATGGCTCCGAGATCGGTCGGCCCCGGTTCCTGTGGATGTTGCCGAGCGATGGGTCGCGCACCTCGCGAAGCGCATGGCCGGGGACATGCCGTCTGAGACGAAGCTGGCCACCGCCGTGACGGACATCGTCGAGGAGGGCTATCCGGCGGCCATGTTCCAAGACCTGGAGATGCTCCGCCGCGTCGCCCGCCAGTTCAAGTGGTTCCCCGGCTGGGCCGAACTCGCCCCGGTGCTGGACGCCGAACGCGACCGGCTGCGGCAGACCTTCGAGCGGCTGGTCGTGATCGCCCGCGGGGGAGAGGTGCGCCGCCGGCCTGGCAATCAGAACCGTCGGCAGCAGGATGACAGCCCGGCAGGCCCGCGCTCCATGAGCGAAAGCACGGAACGGCTTATGGAGGAGTTCTGGGCAAAGAACGGCGGGCGCCCGGTGCGTCGGAAACCGGACGAAACCTTCACCAACGAGCAAGACGACACCGACGTGGGGAACGCGCGATGAGCAAGAAGAAGACCAAGGCCCGCGTGCGTGACGCCCAGGCTGCCGCTCCAACTGGCCTGTCGGTCCCGGCGTTTTGGACCGCCGCGCCGGACCGGCTGTCGAAGAACCTGAATGTGCCCGGCGTCTACACGTTCCGCGGCCCTGTCGACGGGCGTGAGACCGTTCGCCATTTCCGCGTCTCGCAGGTCGCCGGCGGACTGCTGCTGACGGATGCGACCGAAGCTGTGGCGCTGGAGCTGGTCGAGCACGCCCGCCAGAAGGTGGACGCATCTGCAGCCGCTGAACGCGCCCGCGTTGCCCTTATCGGCGCCCGCAGCCCGAACGAGATCCGCGCCGCCCGTGGCGACGTGGTGGCCGAGCAGACCATGAAGGCCGGTGTGACCCGCGGCCGGGCGCTGACCTCGCTTGGCACCCTTCAGCAGCGTCACCTGCTGACCATGCGCCAGTTCGAGGCGGGCGACCGGTTGGCGCAGGACGTGAAGACGGTGGCTGGGGCGCGGGAGGCGCGGGACGATGCGGCCCCGGAATACTCCCCGATCGGCGGCCGGGCATGGGAGGATTTCGCCGTCGCCGCAGGCCGGAACCTCGAGTTGGTCAAGCGGGCGTGCTGTGACCTGCCTTGGTACGACGGCATCAGCCTGTGGACCATCGTGGAGGACATAGTGATTCGGGAACGATCACTCACCGAAGCTGTCGGCGGTCGGAATTCGAACAAGGAGGCTAGAGAGCGCACCAAGACCGCGCTCCGCATCGCCCTGGACGTCGTGGGCGACGTCTACGAGCTGCCGGCGCACATCAAGCGGACGCGCGTCTTGTTCAACGGCGTTCCCATCGAGATGCGCTACTGCGAGGACATTGACGGCCTCGACGAGGCGGGAGAGCCGAGGATCATCCCGCGCGCCATCAAGCTGAAGGGCATACGGTGGGTGGAGACAGCGCCCACGATGTCGAAGCTCTATGACCGGGCAAAGAAGTTCTTGGCCGCAGAAGCGAATTTTTGATTCCCAAAAACCCTCTCCAGGGTGGCCCCGAAAGCCACGCTGGGGAGGGGGTTACCTCGCTGCTACGCCGGCCAGCAATTGCACGACTTTTTTCGGTATCGGTCGATGGCTGGGTTCTTCCGGATGTCCCCACCGCCGGGTGTCCGATCGGGTGTAACTGGTTCCCAGCTTCGCGTTCAGCCAGTTAGCGGCAGCTTGCCAACCTCCAACACCATCGGCCCACGCTGTATAGTCTTCGGTCGATAGCGCGAGCTTTGGTGGGCTGACAGCCACCTGGATATTGGACTCACCGGCCTCGACCGCCTCTGCCTTCGCCACGACAACAGCGATTACTGCCACACCATCAGCCGTAAGGACTGGGGCCGGCAGGCCGGCGCGCTTGGCGCGGGTGGAGAGTTCGGCGAAGGTCATCGTCTCAGGCATGGCAAAACCCTAGTATGGCGGGATGTATGGCGCAAGCACGGGCAGCGTGCCATGCCAAAAACCCTCAGCGGGGCTGCGCTCGCTTGATGGCGTAGACGCTCCAGATCAGCGACGCTGCAGCCTTAATGGTGTAGGCCGCCTCCTCGTCCGAGCCCAGCGCGAAGTGATCCAAATTTGACAGACGGTAGGCTTTTCCCCCAACGGCGATGAACACGGATTCCGCATCCCGCCACCCAGCAATATCCAGGCCTGGAGCAGCAATCCTCAATGCATCTGTCGGGATTGCGACGTCGGACGGCTGGCCATTGCCTGCAGCCCGAAACCGCGCGTCATCCCGCATCCTCTCCGCGAAGCCGCCGCGAAGAATGGAGAGTGCCAAGTCGGCTGCCTGCTGCAGCGCCCCGGCATCATCCCCAGCGTCGTTGATGATCCTGGGGAAGACGTCTCCATAGGGACCGGCCTTTTGGCCCGCCTTGCACATTGGGAGTCCGCCCTGAACCCAGAACGAAACCTCGGCGCACCTCGGCAGGTTCAGATAGGAGACGTGGGCCATTTTATATGTCCATGCTGAGGAGATGAGAAGGTCAGTAGAGGTCTGGCGGGGGCTTGTCCATTCTCCAAAAAGCCCCGCCAGGGATGTCCGCCCAAAAACCCCTCTGGGGGTGGTCAGGCGTCCACTACCACAAGCCGCGTGGCGACGCCGGTACCGCTTTCCTGGAAGCTTCCAGCGGGAAGCCGCTCCGACGTGCCGCCCACGCTGTCGAGCCACGCCCGGAACTCCTCAGCTTTCCGATCGGAGCGGAAGAAGGGGCTTTCCGACATGATGGCCACCAGACGGCCGCCGGGCTTCAGCATGCCGAAGGCGCGGCGCACATGGTCGGTATCCGCCAAGCCTTCAAAGGGCGGGTTCATGCCGATACGGTCGTAAAGCCCCTCATGGTCGAAGAAGTCCCGCCCGGCAACGGTGTAGCCTTTTGCCCCCAGCAAGCCGCACAAGGTGTCGTTGATCTCCAGGACGGTAACGCCGTCCTTACCGATGGTCTCGGCCATAGCGTCGGCGATATCGCCAGCTCCGGCGGATGGTTCCAGAACCGAATGACCGGGCTGCAGGTCGAGCAGGTCCAGAACGCGGCGCGCCAAGTCGGCCGGTGTGCGGAAGAAGCCGGGGATCTTGCGTCCCACGAGATCCCGCAAAGCGGCTTTGATCGGGTCGGCCTTCGGCGCCTCGCTGGAGAGTTCCACGAACCGCGCCGCCGCTTGCCGCAGCTGGCCCGTGGTCAAGATCCCCATGGCGCGCAAGCGGTGGCCGTCGTCATCCTTCGGGAAGTCGATATGGATCAGGTCGGACTCGCTGGCCTTCCGGCCCTTCCGGTCAAGCTGTTCCGAGTAGCTGAGACCGGAGTCCGCCTTGTAACAGGCGCGGCGAATGAGCGAGCGGAAAAGCTCGGCTTGCTTGGCCGTGCTCAATTTGGCCAGGAGGCCGGCGGTTCCATCCTGCTGCGCCTCGCCGATGGCGCGGAGGGAGCGCGCCAAAGTGATTTGGTTCTGCGCGTCCGCTTCCACGCTGGCCGCGATGCTGACGCGCCGCGGCGTGTTGGTCAGGCGATCGCGGGATAGCACCTCCTGCGCCCGTGCCTCGATCCGATCCGCGATGGCGAACAGCTTGGACTGATTCCCAAAAACCTCCGGAGGGGGTGCGGCATCCGTGGATTCCTCCGCGCTGGTGCGCTCGTCAATGTCCGGCTTGCCGTTGCCGGGTCCGTCATCCGGACCGGCCGACGGGGTGTCGGAACCGCTCAGCAGATCAGCCAGGGAGGCGCGCACCTCGCTTTCACGCGACGTCGGGAAGATCCATCCGACGGATCGACGATGCCAGAACGGGGCAAGCCCGGAAATCGCGGACTTGATCCGGTCCTTATGGGCCAGCGTCTCGCCCTTCACGATGATGGACTTTTCCGAGTAGGGCTCAATCCGGAGCGGCGCGGCCCCAGTGGTAAACGGGGGTGCGCTGGTCTCAGCAACCGCCGGCCCGTTGACGGTCGCGCGGACTTCGGTGCGCAGCTCGGTGCGCGCCTCCTCCTGCGCTTCTGTGCGGGCCTCAGCGCGCCGCGAGACGACGCGGACGGGCTTGGCCATGATCGCTTTCGGCTTGATCGTGACGGACCGGGGAACGGAGAGGATCCAGGCCTTGTGCGCGCGCTCCAACTCGTAATCGTATTGAACGTGAAGATAATAGTTCGTGTCGAAATAGTCCGTCATGGAGTCGGACTTGTCATAGCGCCACTGCGACGCGATCGTCTCCAAGATGTCGAGTAGAGCTTGTGCGGCGTCCGTCCGCCACTCCTTCGCCTCGAATGGCGCGTCATAAGCCGCGACACTGTGCGGGTTGTCCGCTTGCCAACGAACGTTTTCCGGGTTCGGGATTAGGAACGGAACCGCCTGGATTTCGACCGTTACTGAACCATGATGCGGCGAACGCACAGACACCTTGATGCCTTCCGGGATGGTCCCGGCCTTCACCGCTTCCTTGATGGCGGTCCGGATCAGTTTGTTGCGGTCCGCGTTCGGCATGTGGCGCCCGTCTCGCTCCATCAAACCGCCGAACGGGAAAAGGCTTTGCAGCGCGTCCGCGCGATCGTGCTTGGGAAGGGCGACAAGGTCGGCGAATTTGACGGTGCTGCGCATCGGACAGACTCCGGGTGTGAGGCAGCCGCAGTGCGGCGCCAGCGATCAAAGGGGATGGTGAAAGGGATGCTTCCCGAAACCTCCGCAGGGGGCGGGGGTTTGGGGAAGCCGGCTTAATAGCCGGCGCAGAGCGGTCAGCTGACCACGTTCACAAGGAGGCGTGTTCCGCCGTATCCTCCCGGACTGCGCATGCGATTGTGCATGTCGGCGCACTGCAGTTCGCCTTGCCAAGCGCGCTCACTGTAGGGGATCCGGCGGATCTCCGTTCTGTTGTCGGCAACGTCGATAGCGTAGACGACGACGAATTTTGGGTTGCCCATGGCGTCAGATCTCGCCGCGGGCTTCAGCAGCTGCGGCGCGTGCCGCGGACCTGACGAGCACGGCAAATTGGCTGTGGTTCGGGTCCGCCGCGGCGATCCGCTCAAGGGTGGCCAGCATGCGCGGTGCCGCGGCGCTGAGGGTGGCAGTCTCCTCATGGTATGCGCGCAGTTGTTCCAGCCACTTTGCGTCACGCGCAGCCGCATCGGGAACAGCCCTGCGCGAAGAGGCGGTTTCACTGGTCATCATCTCTGCGGCGACCTTGCCGGGATGATTCCGGGCGCGCGTGGCGTGCGTGCTGGTCGGGTAGGCGTAAGACGTCAAGCCGGTCTCGGTATCGCCAGCGAGAAAGCCGCCTTCTGGCGTGTGCATGAACAGGATGGCCATTGCCAGGTCTCCGCTTAGCGGCGGGTGCCGCGTTGTTCATGTCTCGAATGTATGGCGTTTGCGCCCTTCATGCAATACGCAGCGCCATACATAATAGCATAGCGTTCATGAGCTATTGGTATGGCATATCGTGGTGACGAAAACGCCACGCGATGCCATACAGAACGCAGATGAACACGCGCCGTCCGCGCAACCCATTCTGGAGGCTTCGCCATGTCCGCCACCGTTTCCGCTTCCGCCTTCCGCAACGCTCTGGACTCGGTCCGTTGGGCTGCTGAAACGCGCCAGTCCATCCCCGCGTTGACCTGCGTCCTTATCGAGGCCGCTGGCCATGCGCTGTCGCTGACCTGCACCGACTTGGACGTTCGCGCGACCTACACGGTGACCAGCGAGACCGACGCGGGGAGCTGGCGCGCCGCGGTGCCCGTCTCGGCGGTGCGAAAGGCGGTGACCGGAGAGGGGGCCTTGACGATCGCGCCGGCCGGCGCTGCCGTACGGTTCGAACTGGACGGCCGCGCCTCGATGATCCCCACGCCGGATGACGACTCGGCTCTCGACGTTATGCCGCTCTCTCGCGACTTCAATGGCGCGGCCCTGGAGTTCGAGGCGTGCGACGTTGCCCAGCTCGCCGCGCGCACCCTTTTTGCGATCTCGACGGAGGAGACCCGTTACTATCTCAACGGCGTCTATCTGCACCGGCCGAATTTGGAGCGCATGCCGGAGGGGTTCCGCGCCGTCTCGACGGACGGGCATCGGCTGGCCCTCCTCGACGTGGCGCCGCGCGCTGTTCGTGGCGAGTGGCGCGAATCGATCATCCCGCGCTGTCTCGTCTCGGCGCTGGGCAAGGTTGCCGGTGTGAAGGATGCCGGGCCGGTGCTGATCGAACAGCCGGCCGCCGGTCTCGGGCTCCGGATCACCAGCGGCGCCTTGACGGTGGTTGCGAAGGAAATCGACGGGACGTTCCCGGACTATGCTCGGTGCGTCCCGGGATATCGTCAGGGCGACGATGAAATCGCGACCGTGACCATGACCGGCCGGGACCTTGCGCGCGCCGTCGCCGACATGGGCAGCAAGCGCGATCCTTGGACGGTGGCTCTGGACGTGGCGCCCGGCTTGCCGGTGCGGCTCTATGGCTGCGCCACGGCTGCAGGGGCATCCGCCGACGTCAATGCCCCGGGTACGGCGGCCGGCAAGCCGGTTCAGGTCGGTTTCAACGCGCAGTACATGCGCGAGGCCGCGAAGGCGCTGGGGGCTGGACCCGTCACGATCATGATGGACGGCGAGGGTAGCCCGGCGCTGATGATCGCTGAGGACGGCTATCGAATTGTTCAGATGCCGCATCGTGTCGCGAAGGTCCCGGCCCGCCGGGAAGCTGTCAAAGCCGTGGAGCCGGTTGTCGCTCCTGCGGTGGAGGATGCGGCGCCGGTTGCCCAGGTGGAGCCGATGGAGGATGCGGCGCGCGCCACCATGGGCGCCCAACTTGTCCACCATGCTGCGCCGGTCTGCCCGCTCGACCTGCAGGGTTATGACGGCGAGGCGAATCCCGATGCGGGGACGGCGGAAGCGATCGCCCTGGCCAAGGTGCCGCAATGGGTGCTGGAGAAGGTCCGGGCCGCCCTGGTGACGCTGCAGGACGTCGCCGACCGCATGCAGCACCTGCGCCGCAAGCTGGGGACGCGCTACGTCGCCGAAGCGTGGGAATCAACCTTCGAGCGGGAATGCGCGTCGCCGCTGGCATTCCTGGCGCGGTTCCGCGCGTCGGCCCTCAAAGAGCGGGTGGACGCGGAAGCTGCGTTGCGCGCGCTGGGTGGCGTTCCTGACGTCGCCTTGACGCCGGCGGAGCTGGATTACTTCCGCCCGCGGGTGACCGAGGAGGAGCCGGAACCGGTGGACCTGCTGCGGCTGCAGGCCTTCGCCGCGCGCCACGGCATGGAGCCGGGTGATGTCGCTGGCCCTCTGTCGGTCCTGTCGTCGCGCTACTTGGCGCGCCGCGATCGCATGGCGCAAGCGGTGGAGACCTTCCGGGCCGCGACGCTGGAGGAGCTGTGCGCCGCGCAGCACCCGGAGACCTACGCGACTTGCGGAACGCTGGTGCCCTCCGGCGACGGTTCCGGGCCGGTGCGGTTTGAGCAGGCGGCGGCGCGGGAGGCACGGAAGGCTGACCAGATCCAACGCGCACCGAATGTCGTGGTGCTGGCCGATTGGGCGAATCGGCGTATCGGTTACGACTCGGGAGCGGCTGTAATGTCTGGAACATGCCGGGAAGGGCCGTTGAAGGCCGGGTGAAGCCCCGCAAATGCCTTGTGGATAACTTTTTTGCCGGACCGATGTCCCATGAGACATTGGCGTTTGTCCCATAGGACAACGGCACTTGTCCCACAGGACACAGGCCAATGTCCCACGGGACAACCGGCTTTGTCCCATAGGACAGATTTTGCGGTACTGGTCGGTGCGATTGGTTCGCACGGGAATGGGGATTGCGCATTGTCGCGGCGCGGTTGTGTCCCATGGGACAATGCCCGATGTCCCATAGGACAATTGCGAATGTCCCATAGGACAAAGCCCATTGTCCCATGGGACGTCCCACGGTTGTCCCATGGGAAAACGGCTCCAAGAGAAGAGAAGAGAATCTATTTGGTGGTGGTTGCGCGCGTGCGCGCGCCCATACGTGCGCGAGGGAGGCCCCCCAGCGCTGGCGATTTCGCTTGACGGATCGCCGCGACATCCGCCACTTTCGGGCACCCTCCAGGGAGGAGGGCGCGGGATATTCTCAAAGTACCTCGCGGCGATTTTTGTAAGTGCCTGACCTGTTGTCCGCCCGCCCGGTTCGTCCGCGGCGGGTTTTGTCGTTCTGGTGACCAGTTCACCCAGGTCGGCGACGTCGCCCCTCGCTGTTGGCCCTGGTGCCCAGCTCCTCCACCCCTACCGTCACCGCAGGATCAACGCCCATGCGCCTCTCCGCCGTGGATGCCTTCACTCGTCCTGCGCTCCGCTGGGGTGCTGGTGGAGAGCTGCAGCGCGGCGTCGGGGTGCTGACGGGGCTGTGTGGGGTGGATGGAGTGCGTGCGATGGCGCTGGTGGGTAGCGGGCATGGTCTCAGAACGCATCCAGCGCGCTCCTGGCGCGTTCCTAGACGTGTCCGGGTCCTTCCAGGGGCAAAAGACCCGGGGGCAGCACCGGCCCCATGTCGCGAGGATTTTCCGGCTCTGGTTTCAATGAAACCGCCGCGTTTCCGAACCGCCGCCCGCGTGAACAACGGCGTGTAACCGTTTGGCAACAGTGGCAAATCCGCCACTGAGCCCACGCCCCAAGAGTTTCCAGCCTTTCCAGTTTCCACCCGCCTGCAGCCACGGGCGGCGAGTTTCCCGGCAGCCACCGGGAAGGACGCGACCGAACGGTTTCCCCGATCTTCATCGGGTCCGGCGGTCGCCTTTGCGTGACCCCCTGATCCGCGTCCGGGGCGTGGCTGCGCCGGACCCGATGGAGACCATCCCCATGTCCACCTCCGAGTTCACCCACAGCTTCTTCGGGCGCCCCGTGATGGCGGTGCTGAACCTGCTTGGCCTGCGCCGGGCCGCCGCCTGGGTGCATGACGTCGCCCTGCCGGTTCTGGTCGAGCCCGTCGCCGAGCCGACCGCCGAACAGCACCCCACCATCTTCTCCTGCCAGATCCTCGACCTTCAGGACGGGCGGGTTCGACACGGGCAAGCTGGCGGTGTTCATCGTTCCGGCGACGCGGGCATGGAGGGCGGCACGATGATCGAAGCTATGCCCCCTCTGGTCAGCGCCTCCGGCGCCGGCGTCTGCTTGAAGCTGGCGTTCCACGGGCATGAGATCAGCATCCTCTGCGACGACAGTTGCGGCGCGTTCGACACCCTGCGGCGTGTCGAGGTGCGGGTGTTCCGTGGCGAGCAGGACGTGACGGAGGCGCTGGGCGGCCCGTGGCATGATGCCGACGAGCTGTTCGCCGTCATGAAGGCCCTGGCCGAAACCTGACCATGGCCCGCGAACGGCCCCAGACCAGCGCGAAGGAGTTCATCGATCGCTTCAACGCGCTGGGGATCGTCGGTGACGATGGCCAGCCGGTGACGGTGACGAAGGGCACCGTGTCCAAGCTGGTCAACGGGCAGGAGATGCCGCTGCTCGGCGTGACCTTCACCGTCACCATGCGCTGGCTGGCGGACAACACGGACCCGACCAAGCCGAAGTCGAAGCTGGGGCGGGCGGCGGAACTGTATCTGGAGGGGCAGGGCGAGCAGGCCCCGGTAAAGGCCAAAGCCCGGCCAGCCGCTCCACAACAATCCGAGCCGCAGCCCAAGCGCCACGAGCCGTCGGCGATGGCGGCGGGTGACGATCAGGACGACGAACCACTGCCGGGCTTCGAAGAGTTGCGGGCACAGATGGCTGCGGTTGGCATCCGGATCACCGGTTCATCGGTCGGGCACCGTGAATGGCAGGCGTTTCGGGAGGCGAAGAAGGGCCTGCGCGAGGCAGTGCAGCTCGACACCGACATGAAGGCGGTGGTGCTGGTAGAGGACGTGGCGGTCGAGACGGCGAAGACCATGAGCGCCATCGCCAAGCTGCTGGACAATCTGCCATCGGGCATTGCGAAGGAGGTCGCCCTTCTTCTCGGCGCGCCGGATCGCGCCGCTGAGGTCGAGCAGGTGATCCGGCGCGAAATCCAGAACAAGAAGCGCGATACGGTGGAGGCGGTCCGTGCTGACGCTTGACCGGTCGAAATTCTACAGCCCCGGTCTGGCCGAGTTGCGCCGTAGGCTGACCGAGACGGTGGCCCTGATCTTCGAGCCGAAGCCGTTCATGTCTCTTTCGGAGTGGGCGGTTGAGTTCGCCAGCCTGTCGCCGGAAAGCACGTCGAAGCATGGCGAGTTCACGCCGTTCGGTTACCAGTACGGCATGCTCGACGTCATGACGGACCCGACGGTAAAGCGCATTGCCTTCAAGAAGTCGGCGCGCACCGGCGGGACGATGTGCCTCAACATGGCGGTCGGCTACTTCATCCACTGGAAGCCAAGTCCAATCCTGTTCTACGGCCCTCGCGAAGACGACGTGCTGCGACACTCCCACAAGGAGGTCAGGCCAATGCTTCGCGACGTGGAGGTTCTGGCCAAGCTGCTGACGGCGGAGCGGGCGAAGGATGGAACCCAGACCATCCTGCGCAAGACCTTCAGGAACGGCGCCAGCCTGGAGATGCTGGGCGCCCAGACGCCAGACAACTTCCGCGCCCACACCGCCCGGCTTGTGGTGGGGGACGAGATAAACGCATGGCCGGTCCTGAAGGCGGGCAGCCAGATCGACCTTGCCCACAAGCGCACCGAGACGTTCTGGGATTCTCTGGAAGCCTACGTTTCGACGCCGACCGACAAGGGGGCCAGCCGCATCGGCTCCCTCTATGAGCAGTCGGACCAGCGGCGTTGCTTCGTGCCGTGCCCACATTGTTCGGAGGCTGCCGGCCATCCCACCGGGTTCCAGGTGCTGGAGTGGGGAAGCCGCGACACGCCGCACGGCATCAAATGGGACAAGGACGAACACGGCAACGTCGTCACCGGCTCCGTTCGGTATGTGTGCAGGCACTGCCTTCAGCCGATCCATGAAGGCATGAAGGCGTGGATGGACCGGCACGCCGAATGGCGCCAGACAGCGGATTTCGTGTGCTGCGGCGAAAGGCAAACCCCTGAACTGTGGAGCGCGCCGCGGCATGGGTGCCGCCGGTCGGTGTGCACGCGCTGCGGCCAGGATTCGCCCTTCAACGGCATGGCCGGCATCGCGATCAACACGCTCTACAGCATGCAGGACAAGGCGAGTTGGTCGGCGCTGGTGGCTGACTGGAACGTCCAGTGCCGGACACAGGAAGGCCGCAAGGCGTTCTGGAACGAAACGCTGGGCGAGGATTGGGAAGAGGTTGGCGACCGGCCCCTGGACGCCGAGGCGCTGTTGCGCCGCCGCGAGGTCTACGAGGCGGTGATTCCCGACGGCGTGGCGGTGCTGGTGGCCGGGATCGACCGCCAGACGGATCGTATCGAAATCAGCGTCTGGGGGTATGGCCGCGACGAAGAGGCATGGCTGATCGAGCATCACGTCATCATGGGCGACCCGGCTTTCGCGGAGGTCTACGAGAAGCTGGACGCCTACCTGCTGCGGACCTGGGCCAAGCGGAACGGGACGGAGATGCAGGTGCGCGCGGCCTGCATGGACACGCAGGGCGGTTTCGGCACGCAGGTCGCCTACCGGTTTTGTCAGGACCGCGGACGCCGCAACGTGTGGGGCATTCGCGGCGAAGGCTCGAAGGATGGGAAGCGGGGGCCGGTCTGGCCCCCTGCCGGCAACCTGCGCAAGCGCCGCCGCACCGGTTATGCGCCGGTGCAAATCAACGTCAACTCGGCCAAGGACACGATCCGCGCCCGGCTCAGCAAGGACAAGCCGGGCGCCGAGTTCGTCCACTTTCCGGCCAACACGGAACTCGGCTTCTTCCACCAGCTTTTGGCGGAGACGACCCGGCGCCAATACATCGGCGGCTTGTGGGTCAGCAAATGGGAGAAGAAGACGGCGGACGCGGCGAACGAAGCGCTCGATTGCGCGGTCTACGCCTACGCTGCCTTCTGCGGTCTGGTCCACCACGGGCTGAAGATCAACGCCGAGGCGACGGCCATTGGTGCGGTCGCTTCCCGAGAAATGAAGCTCGCGGCTGGTGAAGTGGTGGTGGTGGAGCGGGCCGAGCCCGATCAAGCGCAAGCGGACTCGCCGCCCGCTCCGAAGATCCGCCCGAGTTCCTGGCGCACCCCGAACATGAGGCCACGCCGATGAGCAGCTTCACCCAAGCCGACCTCGATGCCGTTGAACGGGCCATCGTGGACCTCTCAACTGACCCGTTCGCGCGTCCTGTCCGCGTTCGCGGCGCGGATGGGTCTGAGAACGAGTTCAGCCGCGTCACCCTGCCGGAACTGCGCGCCCTGCGCGACCAGATCGCGGCGGCGGTGGCTGGCCAGCAGCGCACGAACCGTCGCTGCACCACCGTGGCCCGCTTCAGCCGGGGATTCTGACCCATGCGCATGAACCCGCTCGACCGCGCCATTGCCTTCGTGTCGCCGCGGGCCGCGCTGCGCCGCGTCCAGGCCCGGGCCGCGCTGGAGATGACGGTCCGGACCTACGAGGCGGTATCGGCGGCGCGGGCGAATGGTCGGCGCGCGCCGGCTACCGGTCCGAACTCGGAACTGCGCGGCGGGGCCTTCCTCCGGCGCCTGTCGCGCGAAGCGGTGCGGAACGCCCACCCGGCCCGGTCGGCGGTGTCGAAACTGGTGACCAACATCGTCGGCACCGGGATCATGCCGCGCGCCGCCACTGGCAATGAGAAGCTGGACAAGGCGCTGAACGACGGCTTTGCGCAGTGGTCGCGCGAATGCCTCGCTGGGACGCGGGGCGGGAACTTCGTGACCCTCCAGGTGCTGGCCGGCCGCTCGATGGTGGAGGGCGGAGAAACCCTAACCCGACGCCGGGCACGGCAGGCTCGGGATGGGTTGTACGTTCCCGTCCAGGCGGAGCTGATGGAGCCCGATCTGCTGGACGAGCAGAAGACCGTCGCGCTCGACAACGGTTACATCTTCCAGGGCGTGGAATTCAGCCCGACCGACACCCCGCGAGCCTACTGGCTGTTCGATGCTCACCCAGGCCAACCCTGATATTATCGTTTATAAACAATAAGTTAGGCCCTCTCGGACCCGTCCGGAGGGCCTTTTTCACATGCGACAAGGCCATTCGCCAAAAACCAAGGCGATACAAGGCGTTACGGCGCGCCCACGCGACAACGGCGCGACATGGACGCGACATGGATGCGACAAGAGACGGCCCCTCGAACGGGGCATTTTGACCAGGGTTGGGCGCCCGAAATCCGGCCCCTCCCACACGACCCTCACCACGGAGAAGTATCATGAGCGCACAGCCGTCCGCTGAGGCGGGCACCCTCGTTTGGGGCTTGGGCAACATCGCCAAGCACCTGGGCATCACGAAGCGGCAGGCCCATTACCAGCACGAAAAGGGCAACCTGCCGACCTTCAAGCCGCCCGGCACGAACAAGATCGCCGCGCGCCGGGAAAGCCTCGATGAGTTGGTGAAGGGGTGGGAGGTTGCCGGCCGGACCGACGGCGCCGGCGCCGAGAAGGACCCCGGCCATGAGTGATCCACTGGTGCGGGTGTCCGGTCTATCGCTCCTCGACGGGGAACCGGACGAGCAGGGGCGCTTGCTCCTCGCGCGCCTCGACGTGCTGGGGAAGGGGTGGGAAGCAGTCACCCTCGCCGAAGGCCCCGCCGGCCGCGGAGGTGACGAGCGATGAGCACACCTCCGAACCACACTGGCGCTGTCTACGGATACCCGGTGCGCTTCCTGCGCCTGCCGTTGGAGCCGGGCCAGCGCCGACGCCGCGGCGAGCTGGTGCCCCTCTGTGTCGTGCATGACGACTTGGTGACGGCGCTGGACGTCCGGCCGGCTGCCGCCTTCGTCCTGAGGCGTGCCTTGGCAATGCACACCGGGTGCGGCTGGGGCACGGTCAAGATCGGCCGGCGGAGCTGCGGGGCGCCGCAAGTTGACCTCGCTCGCTGGCTCGTGGAGTCGGCGCTGGCGCTCGGCTTCGTTGGTAGGCGTGCGCTCGCCGACTACGACCGCGCCGCTGCAGAGGCTGAAGCGGCGTTGGGCGCCTGTCCTGACGCCGCGACGCAGAACCTCCGTCAATAACGGTCACTCTCGGGGGCTTGCGGCATGAGCAACGTTCACAGCTTCCATCTTCACGTCCTGAGCGTGCGCCTCGACCAGCGCCGCCCAACCGTGCACCAACAGCTTCTCGGCCTGGCTGCCGACCTGAGGGCGCTTTCTCTTCAGGAGCCCGACCCGGCGGAGTTGGCGGCGCTTGCCACCTGGGCGGAGCTGATCGCCGGCCGCGTCGAGCGGGAGGGGCTTCGATGATCGACCTCTATGCCGAGTTCGGCGCGGCGCTCGCATGCATGCCAATCAGCGATGCCGGGCATTTGGGGACGTGGTTTGCCGGGCGCGGTTTGACGGCGCGCAAGCGTCACCAAGTCGGTGGGATCGGGATCACCCGCGCCACGCTGTTCCAGTCAACCAAGAGCTGGGAACCGCATCCCGACGGCGCGCGCGTGCTGGTCATCCCGGCCTGGGCGGGCGCGGCCTACACCGGCTACTGCATGGCCCACTTTTCCGAATTGGTCGACTTGATCGCATGGAAGCCATCTGATCCCACCGCGCTTTACCAGCGCACAGGCGTGGCGGTGATGCTGGGCGTCCTGGGTTTGAAGGTCGCGCGGCGCAACGGCTTTCCCTTCCGCTTGCATGGCACGGCCGAAGGCTTCGTTCGTGGCGGTGGCGAGCGCGACGGCGACAACTTCGCCGGCGTGCTGCTGGACGAGGCACAGGCCTGGGCGAAGCTGGGCACGCTGTCACAAATCATCTTCGATGACGTGGAGCAAGGACTCCATGTCAAGGCGCTACTGGAGGCGCAACGGCTGGCGCTGCCCGAATTGCGCGTGCAGATCGAGGCGGAGGGCACAGCATGACGACACTCGGCCTCGACGAAGCGAAGCGCCGGAAAGCTCCGCGCCGGGGCCAGAGCACACCGAATCCGGATGGCTATCTTCCGGAGCTGCATGGTCAGCGGGTTTCCGACTGGCAGGGGCAGGACATTCCAGAGCGGGGATGGATCGCCGACGACTGGATACCCCGCCACCAAGTTACGTTGCTGATGGGGGATTCCGGCATTGGAAAGACGACCGTCGCCCTTCAGCTCGGCGCGGCGGTGGTGCTGGGAGAGCGTTGGCTTGGAGCGGAGACAACGCGCTCGCCTGTGCTCGCGGTCTTGTGTGAGGACGAGCCCGATGAAAACATGCGCCGGATGCGCGATGTGGCCGCGTTGTACGGAGTCCAGTTCGAGGATCTTGCCGACTTCGAAATCATCGTCCCGGAAGACGATGACGACCAGTGTGAGGATACAAGCCTTATGGCCTTCGACCAGTACACGGGGGAAGGCAATACGAGCATGTATTATTTCCGCATCCTGCGGCGCGCGCAGAAGATCAAGGCGCAACTGATCATCCTCGACACGCTGGCCGATTTCTTCAGCGGAAACGAGAACGTGCGGCGACACGTCTTCCAATTCATGACGCTCGCCAAGCGCCTCGCGCGGGCCATCGACGGAGCTGTCGTGATCTGTGGGCACCCGTCGCGCGCTGGCCTTTTGCAGGGCACGGGCGAAAGCGGTTCGACCCACTGGAAAGCGCGGGCGCGGTCATTCCTCCACCTGGAAAGGGCGAAGGACGAGGACGGAGAGCCGAGCACCACGCACCGCATTCTGACGCGCCTGAAGTCCAACTATGCGCCGTCTGGCGAATCGATCCGCCTGGGGTGGCAGCGTGGCGCCTACGTTCCCGAGGGTGGCGGGATGGACTTCGTGGACCGGCTGGACGCGAACGCACGCCGCCGGGCGGTGGAGGAGGCGTTCCTCCAGGCCCTCGCGACCATCCTGGGGCGGGGCTACGAACCATCGCACCGCATCGAGGCGCGCTCATTGTACGCCCCCAAGCTTGCGGCCGACCTGCCCGAAATGCGGGCCTACGGTGTGCGCGAGATTGAGGCCGCCATGCGCTCGCTGATGGCATCTGGGGAGCTGGTCTTGGGCGAGACCGCCGGGCCACCAAGCCGCCGGAAAAAGATCATCGTTCCGAAGGGGTATGCGGACGGGGCAAGGGCCTCAGGCTCCGACCCTACGGACACCTTCGAACAGTCTGCGCAGGGGGGTTCGGACACCCCTACGGACACTACGAACAGGTAAGCTAAGCCATTGATTCCGTTATGTTCACATACACCCCTACGGACACTACGGACAGGGTTAGTAAGTCTTTGATTTCGTTCACTTCAAACAGGTTCCTACACACCCCTCTCCTCCTAACGGAGGAGTAAGACACCGCCTCCGCATGGCGGTGTCTTACCTGCCAACATCCGGAAAGCTGGAATGACCCAACGAAACGTCATTGCCCTGACCGAACCTGTGAACCGTCGTTGCCCGAAGCACAGGCGGCCGGGCTCGACGGTGCGTGGTGTCATGCTCGCGCCGGGGGATCATCGGTGATTGCCTGGGATGGGCGATGCCGCCCGCCAGTCGCTCGCTGGTGAGCGGGAGCTTGGCGGCTGCCTGCTGAGCCAACCACAGCGCAGAGCCACGCCAGCGGTCACCGGAGGCGCGCGGAAGGGGTATCCAGGGCTCGAGACAGCGTGCGGGTCCTTCCGGGAGGGCAAAGGCCCGGGGGCAGCCCCCGCCCCATGTCGCGAGGATTTTCCGGCCCTGAATTCATGGAAACCGCAGAGTTTCGAAACCGCCGGCCGATGACAACCCCTTGACCTTGCATGTGAAACAACCCGTGCGCCACGGCGTGGCGGTTTCCTGTGCCTCGGTTTCCTAGCGAAAACAAAAAACAGTTTCGTTGACCCGCTTTTTCAAAAGCGTTACGTCTGAACCAGATTAGGACTCCAGACCTGAGGAGATGACATGGACCCGACCCAGACTTTCACCGCTGGACAGGTCGAAGACCTGACCGGCCTTTCCTCTGAAACTTTGCGCGTCTGGCGCCGTCGCGGCTTCATCCCGCCGAATCCCGGCGGCGGATGGGCGCGGTACACCTTCGGCTCCGTTGTCCTGATCGGCGTCCTTCAGGACCTGACCGCGAACCACCGCCTCGACGTCAGTGAGGCGTATGACAAGTTCGTCAGAGGCGCTGGGGGGATTTACATCCGCGAAGCGGCGGAAGCGGCGCTGAACGGCCAGCCCGACATGTGGGTGGTTCTCCTGACCGGCGACGTGGACGAGCACGGCGGACGGGCCTGGACCGTCACGACGACCGACAACCCGGCGACGGTCTTCACCGGCATGCAGTCGCCGCGCAGCGTCGTGGCGGTGAACGTCGGCGATATCGCCCGCAAGGTCCTGGCCCGCGTCGAGCGGCTGGAGGGCGACGACAATGACGACGCCGAGTAACGAACCGGCCGGCGCTGTCAGCACGCGGGCCGCGTCGCTGGCGCCGTCCACCTTGAACGCCGACCGGCGCGAGGTGGAGGTAACCGCTTCATCCGGCGCCGACGTGCGGCGCGTGGGCATGCGGCCGGATGCGACTTGGGGCGCTTGGAGGGAGCGCCTCGACGTTGCCGGGGTGGATCTCTCCCGGTTCACCGGCGCGTCCGTACTTCGCGACCATCGGCCGTCCACCGATGCCGTTGTCGGTTCGGTTCTCAGCGCGCGGAAGTCCGGCGGAGAACTCCGCGCCATGCTGACCTTCGATACGACCGACGCGGGCGAGCTGGCGTTTCAGCAGGTTCAGCAGGGCTCAATCCGCCAAGTCTCGCTGGGCTACTTCGTGCAGGAATGGGCCGCTGGCCCTTCTGACGACATCGCCGAACCGCTGTTCATCGCGCGGCGCTGGCAGCCCGTCGAAATCTCCATCGTCGCAATCGGCGCCGATCCTGCGGCGCGCACCCGAAGTGTAGAGGGAATCACCATGACCACCCAGACCCCCCCGGCGCCGCAGCACCAGCCCGCTCCCGCCACGGACAGCCGTGCGGAGCTGCTCGACCACATTCTGTCGCGGGCGACCTGCCCGCAGCTCGCGCTTCCGCCCGACATGGTTCAGCGCGCGGCGGCGGACCCGAGCATGACGATCCAGCGCTTCAACGAGATGGTGGTCGATCACGTCGCCGCCAAACCGTCGAACCAGCGCAACATCAACCCGCACATTCAGATGTACGACAGCCACGATGATCCCGTGACGACGCGGGCGTTCATGGCCGAGGCCCTGGCCGCGCGCTTGGCGCCCGGCCTGGTCAAGCCGGGCGACCGGGCGCGGGAATATATGGGCTGCTCGGCCATGGGCATGGTCGGCGAGCTGCTGGCCGCGCGCGGCGAGAACGTGAACCGGCTGAACCACAAGGAGATGATGAAGCGGGTTCACACCACCAGCGACTTTCCGCTGTTGCTGGAAAGCGCGGCGAACAAGGTGCTCCTGGCGCAGTACGCCGCGGCCGCGCCGACGTATCGGCTGTGGGCGGCCCGGCGCGGCTTCAACGACTTCAAGCCGGCGAAGTTCCTGCGTGTGGGTGACTTCCCGAGCCTCAAGCCCATGGCCGAGGTTGGCGAACTGAAGTACGGCACGATGAGCGAGAACCGGGAAACCGTGTCGGCGAAGGAATACGCCAGCGGCATCATCTTGAGCCGGCAGACCCTGGTAAACGACGACCTGGGCGCGCTGGGTGATTACGCCATGATGATTGGCGTTCGCACCGCCGCGGACGAAAATCGCATGGTGTATGGGCTTCTCAACAGCAACCCGACGCTCGCCGACGGCAAGGCCCTGTTCCATGCCGCGCACGGAAACCTCGCCGCCGGCGCGGCGATCAACGTGGAGAGCATCGGGAAGGCCGTGGCGTTGCTGCGGAAGCAGAAGAGCCTCGACGATATCCCGCTCAACCTCGCCCCGCGCTTCCTTGTGGTCGGTCCGGACGGCGAGCTGGCCGGGCGCCAGCTCCTGGCCGCCATCGTCGCGAACCAGTCCAGCGCCGTGAATCCCTGGGCCGGACTGATGGAGCTGGTGGTGGATGCGAACATCGAAGGCACGGCGTGGCACCTGTTCGCCGACCCGTCGCTCTGCCCGTCGATCGTGTTCGGCTACGTCGGCGACGCGGAAGGGCCGCAGATCCTCACCGAAGCCGACTTCGATACGCAGGCGGTGAAAGTCCGCGCCTCCATCGACTTTGGCTATGGCGCCATCGACCACCGCGGCGCGGTCAAGAATCCGGGCGCCCCCGCAAGCTAAGGGGGGCGCCGACCATACGCGCGGCGATTCTCTGAGGGCCAGCGGCCGGCCCGATACCGGAAAGCTCCCTCCCTGCCGCGCGCCGATCCTTCGGGGGCGGACGTTATGTGGGACAAGGGAGCGAGGCCGAAGGGAGGGGGCGGGACTGAGGTTCCGCCCTTTTCATCTCTCCTCGCGCCGCTAACGCACAACCAACCTTGTGAATTTTCATAATTTGATATCAGACATAGGAGGATCTGTTCAGATGGAGAGAGGACTGATATGTACATTATTCGTGCATTAGGAAGAATGATTGGAATTTCTTGGGAAATATGCCGCGCTATCATAAGCATTTCATGGGATTTATCCCTGACTGTGTCTAGTTTATTATCAATGAAATTTGCAGATGATGTAATAAAAATCCTAATTCGCATTTATAGTGCTATGGCAGCCATTTGTTTTGCATTTGCTGCATCTGCTGCGCCCTACCTTTACGTAAACGATTATGCTGCCCGATGTGGTTCGCGCCAAATCATGACATTATCATGGCTAAATTTCATAAGCGTCGGGTCAATGCTTTCTCTTCTAACTTTTGCTTACTTTATTAAGCATGAGAATTATATTAATGTTGAAGAAAAAAGAAAGTTAATTAAAGGCCTGGAGATTAAATTGAGATCTGATGACGAGAGGGAAGCTTTGATAACGTTGAGTAAGATATCCATGAACGAAGGTCTTTTGAGGGATCACGAGAGGAGCGTGAATAAATATAAGCTCCTGAAAGGGAGTGTTTTGGCTGTAGCCATTTTTATGTCATCCAAGTCATTTGGTCTTGTTAATGATCTGATGATAAGCCCCCCTAAAATGCCATCAGCCGAGCGATGTGAGTCGTGGGTCGGTGAGCCGCCCCCGGATCGTCCAGCTCCGATAATTGTTATATTGGACCGGAACCTCGATCCGACTTGATGGGACCATGTAGGATGGGAGGGAGCTGAAAAGCTCAATGTGCTCATTCCAACCTTCTGCGGAGCTTCTGTGAGGGGAGGGAGGTTACTGGAAAGCGGGGCACGGCCGGCGGCCTCCTAATTCGGCGTGGCCGGCGCTGCTGCCATCGAAGGGGGCCGCCTTCACCCTCGCCACCAAGGGCGTGTTCATCCTGCCGAAGAAGCCGGCCGCCGTGGTCGCCGCGGGCGGCCGGGTGAGCTGGGACAACACCGCGCACCAGTGCGACGCGCCTGGCGCCGGGCTCTACCCGGTGGGCGTGGCTGTGGCCGCCGCCGGCAACGGGGCTGGCACCGTGACGGTGCGGCTGGACGGTGTGAGTACCGCAGCGGCCTGACCTGGGTGGAAGCGTCTGAACCTGGAGCCGGCCGGCGCGTCATGCCCGGCCGGCTTTTCTATGCGAGGTGACCATGAGCAAGCCTGAATCGTCGTGCCCGGCCGTCGAGGTGCTGGACTTTCGCCTGTCGGACGGGACCGGGCAGACGCTGGCCGTTGCCGTCGTTCAGGTGGGGCCGGTGGAGGTCCGTAACGTTCGGGTGACCAACCGGGACGGGCGCCTGTTCGTGCGGCTGCCGGGCACCCTCATGAAGAAGCGGCTGAAGCCGGCTGTCAGCCTCGATGAGCTGGTGTTTCTGGAGCTGCGCGAAGCGGTGCTGGCAGAGTACCGGGTGGCGACCGGGGCGGACCCGTGGGGCGATGTACGATCGGCATCGAGGCCACCTTGATCGAGGCCACCCTTGCGAGTCGGCTGGGAGTTGAGTGCGCGACCACTCCAAGCTAGTATCCTGCCAGTGGCTAATGAGCCTATCCGGCACCCCAAACCGGGGTGAACCGAAATGGGCGAAACCAGTCGGAAAGATCGTTCCGACTTTCGGAAAGACATTTCCGGTTAGTCTTGTCCCATCTCAGATTGATTTGTGTGATTGTTGACTTCGCCCAAGGCTGAACGTCACGATGTGCCTGTCCAGCACCTTGCTGCGACAGCCTTCTGGCCGATACAGCCAGAACTCAATGAAGGGAGGCCGGCTAGAGGGGCGCGGACGGGCGGTGAAGTGGTCACCGCCCCGCCGCTCTTTGGAGAGAAGAAGATGAAGGATTTCTTCAGCCTCCTGATCCTGGCTCTGGAGATCATCAAGCGGTTGCTTGACCTGCTGAGCTAAGATCGGGTCTGGAGGGCGGGGGTGGCAGCCCCCGTCCTCCTCTTTCCAATCGTATTTCGTCACATGTGACGTTTCAAGCCCAGCATCCTGCGAATCTTCGGAGTGACGGTTGCACGGCGCACAGCCGGCTATGGCCGTGGGCCGCATCATGGCCGGCGATACCGGCCCCAGCATCTACAGCACCGAGGAACGCCGTGACGGGCTTTTGTTGGTGTGAGGGCAGTTGGTTGTGTCTGCTGCTATGGCTACGCGTTTGGGAATATGAACTTTTTGGGCTATGATGAGGCTCATTTGTCCGTGGCGAGTTAGCTGCGGATATACTGCCATTAGGTCTTTGGAGGCGTTGTGGTTACAAATAAAGAAAAATATGAAGAGAAGCGACTGACATCCATGTCTGTGATGTTGAACGAAGAGTATATTTTTTCTTTCTCGCGTGATAAGAGTGCAGCATCTGGTGTATTGAGTAGTATTTTTTTTAGGATTGAGGAGATTGTCAAAGAAAATGGTGGAACCGCATTAAAAACCAATGACAACAAACGTTTGTTTGTTTTTGGTGATAAAAAGCTATCAATAAACCATTCTGCGTCAGCATGTAAGTCCGCCGTCGAAATAGTCAAAGCAGTGAGAGGTATTGGTGGGTTTCCAGAATTTAATGAGGATTTTCGTAGGGTTTACCATCGTATTATTGGCAGAAAAGAAAGCGTTGTCTCGATTGGAGTGTCTAGCGGTTTGTTGTATGTTGAGTATGAGAAAGATGAGCGCTACCCTATCAAAAAAATTAGAGGAGAAGCGATCAATAGATCAAAGCAAATCGCGGAGTATTTTGATGGCCCTTATGCTGCTGTTGTAGATGCTAGCGTAATTTCAGAGTTTAGTGAAGAGTATGAGCGTTCTGGATCGATACATCAAAGTTTTGACTTTGTGGAAATTTCAAGTATTCCATCGGTTGGGTTGCGATTGAGAGGTCCTTTTTTTGGGTTAGATCATAGGCTCTTGCCTTCAAGGCGGAAACCAGAAGGCGATCTATTGCCGCCTGAAAGCGCAGTGCCAGAGCAACTGGGTTTCGGCCTGAACTTTGGAGGTGATGTCGACAAACCAATTGCGATAATTGAAAATTCTGCATTTGGTGTTGTTGATAATGAAGATCAGCGGCAGAGTTACGAAGACATAAAGCAAAAGTGTTTTGATATTTCAGAAGATTGTGGATCAAGGAATCAACTAAGCAAATTGCGATCGTGTGCATTAAAACTTGTAAATTCTATGGGAGATCATCTTCAAGATCTAAAAATTAGAGCATTCTGGTCGCAAATGAACAGCTTAAGGCGTCAGCTTGAAGCCGATGAGCGATCGCGACTTAGCGCAGACCCCGATTATCCTCCGCTTCCCGAAAACATTGCTGCATCGCTTGGCGACCTCGTTGATACTCTCAACGTCTTTTCTGCGCACGAACCAAAGTTAATTGAACTTGATGAGCTAAAGCGTGACCCCGCTGAAAGACTTGCAAGCGATGCGTCGATAAACGCTGCCCTAAAAGTAACAGATGGAGCTTTTTCTGACCCACAAGTCGTATCGCAAGATGCAGCGGATAGCCTTAAGCAAGTCGCTGACGATACAAATGGCGACACACCCGCGTCTAGTAGGGCGAAAGAGTTTTTGGTTAAATCAACTAGAAACCTTGCCTTAGAGTTAATAAGGCGCGGCTACAAGCTGGTAAAAAGTGAAGCTGGCATGGTTGGCAAGGGCGTACGTGAAGGCGCCTATCGCATGGCTGGCGGTTTGTGTGGAATGTATGGCGCGGCTCATTTCGTATTGGCATATGAGCAACAGATTAGAGTTCTTGTAAATACGTTAGGAGGAAATCCAACTCTTCATAAGATTATTGATTTGATTGTCAAGTTTGCGGCCTGATGTTTGTGAGCCGACAGACAAGCGCATTCATCCGAAACTGAACCGATGCCCCGACCGGCGCCACCGCCCCGCCGCCGGCCATCTCGAAGGGCAGGGGTGGTCGGCGCCGACTGCCCCGATCCCATCGGGGCACTCACCCGCCGGCCTGGAGCTGCTCACCTGCATGGTGATGATCGCCACGCAGTTCGCCAGAAAATGCGCTCCTAAACGCTATCTATGGGCATGGTCCATCCCAGACTTCAGTGGCTACGAGGTGTGCCTGCACATCGCCAGCTCGTCCTGCCGTATTTGGCCTTCTCGCGTAGAATACTTGTGTCACTCGATGATCTGAGCTAAAAGTCGTTCTTATATTGCTCATAGTCCCGCCAATCTCATGGTTGGGCACAAGGTGTGCTGTTGCTGCAATCAGACGCCAACCAGGTGTGGGAATTATATGGGCTTGTGTGTCGGGGCCATCGCTACAACAGTCGTTTCCGTCAATATGAGACCGTGCAACTTGACCTTCGACTGTTCTTGGTTGTCGGTCTTCGGGAAGATTTTTGCAAACAATATCACAACTATCTATGAGGCTGCTCTGCATCTTAATGGCAATGTCATGCTTACAGTCAATTGATTTTGATATTAATTGAGCAACATCATTTTGAGCAGGGCCGCTTGTTATCTGTCTTTCGTAATCGGCATTAATTTTTAAGCCTAGGTTCGTTAGCTTTGCGATAAAGCCTTTTAAGCTTAATTCGCCAAAAGCAGAGAGTTTTTCTTTTTTTGAGTCAAGAGCTCCTGGGGAGCACAACCTTTCCACATGCTCCTTTATCACGTCCAGCGCAACAGCGCATGGCTTGCTCTGTGCTTGCGACGTCATGCACACGCCTGTTATTGCAATGACCACGATGTTTGCTGTGCGATACATGCTCATGATCAGTTCGCTCCCAATTGGTGGGGTAACAGGATGCGATTAGAACAAAAGCAACTGGAGAAATGAAAGAGCTTGTCGCCTTCTGTCGGAAGGATTCCTTGGTAGCCCCTCCGCTTTAGGCGCGCTGGCCGGCGCGCTGGTGCCCGACATAAAGAAGCCCGCCGGGTCTCCTGCGGCGGGCTTCTTCGTGAACTGGTCTACGCTTTGTTCGTGGTTGTGTTTTGCGGAAAGGATCGAGCGGATGATGCTGCTGTATAAGCCAGTTTATGCGCTACCGGCGCAACTCAGAGACCTCAGGCGGCATGGTCGGCTGATCATCCGTTACTTTCGACGTTACCGCCATGGTTCTATCAACGGCCGCCAATATTTTTGCCGCTTGCCCAACGCTCCTTTCATCATGGGCAGTGCTTTCAAGTCCAGATACAAGCTCCGTAAGCAGTTTTTCCTCTAATTCATCAATTAAAAGGGAGAGGCAATCAATTCCGTACTTTTCGATTACAGTGGCCTGATGAGGAAGTGCTGCTTTAATTAGATCAAGTAAGGGCTTTTGGTCAGAGAACATCTCTCTTCCAAGTCCGCCCTTCATAGCGATTACCTGAGCCGCCACATAGCCAAGGATGCTGCGGTAGGCGGAAAACAAAGCCCAAGCAATCGGGCTGATGAACAGGCGCGCTTTGTCTGGCTCTCCGTGGTAACGAAAGTTCTTGGTTCCAGATGATTCGTATAGCATCTCAGCGAACTGACGCATGCTGTGTCCTTCGCTATTGTTCTGTGCCGCTAAATCTATCATCTTGGTCATCTGAAGCTGTGATGTAATCTTAACCAATCCCTTCCCTGGTCCATAATCAATTACGCTTGACCACAGTTTTTCGGAGGCTTCAATTCTCCTTTTGTCAAGTTCTGAGTTTCGGTTAGCCATCCCAGACAAGGCGCCACTTCTAAGAGCTAGAATTTGCTCGTCTCGCCGCCTTAATTCACTCTTTGTGTTCTCTTCCTTTTTCCTAATATCGAATTTTATTTTCTCCAACTCGGCGTCGTACTTGTGCTTGATGCTGTTCTCAATCTTGGCTTTGTAAGCCGTTCCCACGGCATATCCAATTGCAGCAAGCACCGTCGATGAAGAAATTGCGGGGAACCAAGCAGATGACAACCAATCCGTCCAAGGCATTGCTTAAGCCTTCCATGATAATATGCGTTCAATATTAGCCGGATTGCTTTGCGTTCCGCAGCCGCGCCCCCGCTCCCCCGTCGCCCTGGTAGGGACCTTCCGGGATGAACTCGACGCCGGCCCCCTCCAGGGCGGTCCGCATGGCGGCAATCGTCCGCTCCCGTACGACCTCGCCACGCTTGAAGCGGCCGATGGTGTCCAGCGACACGGAAGCGGCTTTTGCCAAATCGCGAGTTCCCCAGCCGACCGCGGCGAGGGCCATTTCAAGCTGTACAGGGAGCATGTCAGATCACGGATACGATTTCTGTTGAACCAGTGCCGAGGCAGAGATACCGTATCAGTGATCCGATAGCGGATCAAGCGGCCGAGCCGAGAGTTCGCACCTCCCGACCCGGCCTGACCACAACCCGACCTGAGTGGAGATCGGATCATGGCTGATTCCGTCAATACCACACCTTTGCCCGGCGCCGGCCGCCGGAAATCTGGTGGCGCCCTGGTGCCGACCAAGCCCGCCGACCTGCCGCCCCTGACCCCGGACCAGTTGAACGACCAAGACGGGGAGCCGCGGGTCTCGGACGTGATCCTGGCCGAGCGGTTGGGGTTCGTTCAGCCGCGCGACATTCGCAAGCTGATCGAGCGGAACCGGGCGGAGCTTGAGACCTATGGGGAGGTTTGCGCCACCGTGGCGCAAACCACCGAGAAGGGCGGCCGCCCCGGCAAAGCCTACTACCTGAACGAAGGCCAAGCGCTGGTCATCTGCGCCCTGTCCCGCACCCCGCAAGCCGCCCTGGTGCGCCGGCAGATCATCGAGGTGTTCTTGGCTTACAGGCGGGGCAAGCTCGCCTCGCCCGAGGGGGCCGCTCTGGCTGCCCTGGCTGCCGAGGTGGGCCGGCTGGCCGCGGTGGTGGGGGAGCTGGTGGCGGGTGCCGCCAAGCCCGTCCAGATCGCCGCGGAGAAGCCGAAGGCGCTGACCGGGAGCAAGGTCCGCATTCGCGCGACCGAGCCGGGCGACCTGCTGTACGGCATGAAGGCGATTGCCAACGCGCTGAAGATCACGAAGCGGCAGGCGTACCACCTCCACCAAGAGGGCCGCATCCCGACCATCAAGATCGGCCCGAGGCGGATCGGCGCCCGGCGCAACGAGCTGTCGGCGTGGCTGGCCGGGCAGGAGGTGATCAATGCTTGAGTCGACCGTCTGTCCGACCCCCAAGCACCTTGACCGCGTGAAGGCGCTGCGCCGCGCGATGGAAGGCGTGTCCCAACCGGCCCTTCTGCACCAGCTCCAGGCGGGCCGGTGCTTCTACTGCGACAAGCCCCTCAGCTCCGCCAGCCACGCGCCCAATCAGCCCGACGGCTGGACCATTGATCACGTCATTCCGCAGACCTTCGGCGGTGCCCGGTTCTTCGGAAACAAGGTGCTGAGTTGCGCGGCTTGCAACGGCTCGAAGGCGAATCGGCTCCCGACCGATCTGGAGCTTGCCGCCGTTCGCCAGCTCTGGGCCGCGGTGCTGATCATCAACCCCGGTGCGGCGCCGCTGCGCGCCCGCCCGGCCAGCGCCACGCACTGAGGGAGGGATGGACCATGACACCCAACCACCCCTCCAACGCCGACCCGGTTGTCGGAATGTGCGACCGCTTGGCGGCCCTGGATCGAGCGTCCAGCGCGGCTTACCAGCACGCCAGCGCGCGGCACGATGAGCTGATGGGGAAGGGCGCTTCCCTGAAGGCCATCAACGCGGATGAGGAATACGCCGCCCGCAACGCCGCCTATGAACGGCTTGCGGCGGACGAGGACGAACAGCGCGCCGCGATACTGGCGACCCCGGCCAGCACCGCGGCGGGCGTGCTGGCGAAGCTGGAGCGGTGGGACGCCACCGACCGGGAGTTCGGCACCCCGGACATGGCGCTTTCGGCTCTGGCGGATCTGCGCGCCCTGGTGACGGTTCCACCCCCTCCTCACGTGCAGACTCTGGCCGCCGCTCTGGACTGCCTCGCTTTCGGTGTGGCTGTCCTGGGGGCTGACCTGACGGTCAGGCATCGGAACGCGGCCATGGCGGAATTGATCGAGGTGGGCGACGGGTTCTGCCTCGATGGGCAAGGCCGGATCGGAGCTGTCGGCGATGATGATCACGCCGTGCTGCTGCGGCTGGTGGCTGCGGCCTGCGCGGGCACCCTCACCGGGCCGGCTACCGCCTGCGTTCGCGGCGCCGTGCCGGACCGCTGGCCCATCGCCCACACCGTGGCGGTGGCGAGCGGCCCCGGCGGGACCGCTGTTGTGGTGGTCGCTTCGGCGTTGATCGATGCCGGCGAGGTTTCCGCCGTCCTGCAACGGGACTTCGGCCTCACCCCAGCTGAAGCCGTCGTTGCCGGGAAGATCGGGAACGGCTTCACCAGCGATCAAGCATCCCAAGAACTCGGCAAAGCCGCCGGCACGGGGCGGGGGCAGGTGAAGTCGATCCTTCGCAAGTTGGATCGCGGACAGCTTGCCAACCGCGGCCAAGTCGGTCTCGCCCGCTGGGTGGGCGTGCTGAGTGCGATCACAAGGGCCTGACCGGTCCTGCCACACTGACGGGGTGCGCAATCCGCGCACCCACCCAACCACACCCGAACCGCGGCGTCGGCGCTGGGCATCCCCGGCGCCGCGCCCGTTCCAATCTGGAGAACCATCATGGCAAGCGTGCGCAAGCGCGAATGGACGCACAATGGCGAGACTAAAACCGCGTGGGTGTGTGAGTACACCGATGGCAAGGGAAAGCGCCATCGGAAGACCTTCGAGAAGAAGAAGGACGCCGACGCATATCGGACTCGCATGGAAGTGGAGAAAACGGATGGGTTCTCCGCTCATTCATCGCTGACCGTTAAGGATCTGGCTGGTCTATTTTTGAAGCATCTTGAGGATAAAGTTAAAGACAATCGAATTGGACTGAACCATCTAAGGGTTCATAAGCAGGGCGTCACTGTCTGCATCCTGCCGTATTTCGGAAAAATGAAGGTGTCGGACGTTAAATTCTCAGATGTTGAGGCGTTCAAATCATTCATCATAAAAAGCCGGAATTACTCTGCCCGATCGGTGAAGACGCGATTGTCAACGCTGCGGGCTATGGAAGAGTTTGCAAAAAAGAGAGGGATGGTTAAGGGGCAGGTGATATCAGAGGCGTGTAGGGAGTTGTCTCCTGTGGGGTGCGGCAAAATCGAAACTTTCACTCCAGAGCAAGTGCAAACACTGCTGACTGTTTCGTCTAAGCTTTATAGCGGCTGTAGCCCCAGGGTTAGGGATATGATGGAATGTTTTGTAAACATCTCTGCATTTTGTGGTCTGCGGCTTGGCGAAATCATGGGGCTAACTGTTAAGAACATCGACATTAACAAGAGGATTATTCATGTGAGGCACAGTCTTACTGATTTCGATTTATTGAAGGCGCCGAAGACGAAGTCTGGAATTAGGGATGTTCCGATGCCGGTGCGTGTTCGTGACTTGCTTCGCTCGTGGATCGAGCAACACTATGTCGAGAACGAGCGTGGTTTGATATTCCGGAACGAAACCGGCACGCAGGTAAGGCAACAGAACTTCCACAAGTGGTACTGGCCACGTCTGTTGGAACGAGCTGGGTTGAGGGTTCGAGGGCAAAAAAATCTGCATTTTCATGCGCTTAGGCACTTCGCCGCTAGCTGGATGGTTGAGCATGGACTGCCGTTACCCGAGGTGGCTGCGCTGTTGGGGCATAGCAAGTTCGACATGACCTTGCAGATCTACGTTCATCCCATCGTCAACGGCAGTCGGCGTCACGAAGCAATAGACCGAGCCGCCGGCGCGCTTCTCGCACTCACCGATGCGACAAATTCGCGACATGGCTAGCTAAGCCATTGAAGTAAAATCCCACTCGGGTGTTCGATGCGCACCCCGGCGACCGGTCGGCAATGGCAGCATCCCGCAGGATGGATTCCAAGCCCGTGCCGGCGAGCGACATCGCCCACCTCTTCGCCATGGAGCGGATCGGGCAGGCCCGTGGCGTGCCCTGGCTCTGCGCGGTGCTGCTGGCCATCTCTGAACTCGGTGATTACCGGCTGGCCGAGCAGACCCGCAAGAAGCTGGAGGCGAGCGTTGCCGCCTTCATCCTCCCCGGGGCCGGTGATGACGACGACAACAACGGGAGGCCGAGCGGCCTCACCGGGACGGCGGCCGAGCAGCCTGGTGCCTACGACGCCCACAACCAGCTGCTCGAAACGATTGAGCCCGGCACCATCGCCACGCTGCGCAATGGGCGGGACATCAGGTTCAACACACCGTCGCATAACCAGAGCTACCCGGACTACATCCGGGCCGAGTTGCAGCAGATCGCCTCGGGCGCGCTGATGACGTACGAGCTGCTGACCGGGGACCTGAGCAACACGAACTATTCGTCCATCCGGGCGGGGCGGAACGACTTCCGGGCGATGATCGAACAGCTTCAGTGGGCGTTCTTCATCCCGTTCCAGCTCGACCCGCTGTGGCGCTGGTACGTGGACGGGATGTTCGTTGCTGGCCGCATCCGGGAGAAGAACTACGGCGTCGAGTGGGACACGCCGCGGTTCATCTCCATCGACCCCTACAAGGACGCCCTGGCCGACCTGATCGAGATGCGCGCCGGCCTCAAGAGCCCCATCGCCGCCATCGGTGAGCGCGGCTACCACTGGAAGTCCGTACTGGCCGAGTTCCGCACCTACTTCGATGCGGTGGACGGCGAAGGGCTGGTGTTCGATTCCGATGCCCGGAAGGTCACCAAGTCCGGCTCAGCCAACAACCTGACGCCTCAGCAGATGGACGCTGCGGCTGATCGAATCCTGCGGGCGCTGGAAGCCGACGGCGATCCGGACGCACCGCGGCTCCGCGCGCTCTATCAGGCCGCGGTTAACTCCTGAAAGGACGAAAATGACCACACCGACCGAACAGGCGGCACCGGCCGGTGCCGTCGATCCTTCCACGCGCGTAGCCCCACCCGGTGAGCAGCGCTCCATGGATCTCGCCCCGAAGACATTCAACGCCGAGCAGCGTACCGTCGATGTTGTCGCCTCTTCCGGCGCTTCCGTTCGCCGGCGCGACTATTGGACCGGCGAGGAGTTCGATGAGCTGCTGGTGGTCAGCGCTGAGGCCGTTGACCTGACGCGGTGTGAGGCAGGCAGCGTGCCGGTCCTCAACAGGCACTGGACCTACGACATCTCGAACGTGCTCGGGACCTGCCTTGCGGGATGTGCGCAGTTCGAGGATGGCAAGCTCATCCTCACGCTGAAGTTCTCGGGACGGGATGAGGTCGCGCCGATCGTGTCCGACGTCGGCGAAGGGATCATCCGCAACGTCAGCGTCGGCTACCGGGTGCTGGCCTACGAGGTGGACGAGACCACCAGCCCGAAAACCCGCCGCATCACCAAGTGGGAGCTTTTGGAGGTGTCGCTGGTTCCGGTCGGGGCGGATGGCTTCGCTGGCACCCGATCCATGCCCGAGCACGTCCCGGCCTCGCCGCCTCCGAGCAATCCCATCCAGGCGGCCCCAGTCACCGTCAACGTCAACATTCCCGAATTCACCCGCGCGCCCGCCGCGCATTCCCCCACGGACAACCACATGGAGAACCGCATGTCCGTCATCACGGAGCAGCCGGCGGCCCCGCAGCCGTCGTCGATCACTGAGAACCGTGCCCAACCCACGCAGGGGCAGCCCGTCCAGACGCAGGCCGCTCCGACGGCCCCCGCTCCGCAGCCGGAGGCCGACCCCCTGGCCGCCATGCGCGCCGCCGAGGCGGATCGTATCGCCCACATCCAGAGCCGCGCCGCCTGCGCCCAGCTCGGCCTGCCGTCCGACATGATCGCCCGCGCGATCACCGAGGGCTGGAGCCTCGACGCCTTCAACCGGGCCGTGATCGATCATGTCGCCGCCCAGCCGTCCAACCAGCGCAACATCAACCCGCACGTCCAGGTCATCGCCGACGAGGGCGACACGCGCATCCGGGCGGCGACCACGGCGCTGCTGAACCGCTCCAACCCGGCCCGGCACAAGCTCGACGGGGCGGCGACCGAGTATCGCGGCATCAAGCTGCTGGATCTCGCTCGGGATGTACTGGAGTCCCACGGCACCAAGGTCCGTGGGATGTCGGGCAAGGACATCGCAAGGCGTGCCTTCCAGACGACTTCGGACTTCCCGGCCATCCTGAGCGGCGTGACCAACATCAGCCTGCGCGAAGGCTATGAGATGGCGCCCCGCACGTTCCTGCCCTGGGCGGCCCAGATGATGGCGACCGACTTCAAGGACCTGCATCTGGTCCAGTTCGGCGGCGGCGGCGTGCTGCCGAAGGTGAACGAGCAGGGGGAATTCGCCCGCGGCAAGCTGTATGAATCGAAGGAGAGCTTCCGCGTCCACACGTTCGGCGAAATCATCGGCATCACGCGGCAGGTGATCGTCAATGACCAGCTCGACGCCCTGACCCGCGTCCCGCGCGAGGCCGGTTATCGGGCTGCCGTCACCGAGAACTCCATCGTCTATGGAATCCTGCTGACGAACCCGGCGATGAGCGATGGCAAAACGCTCTTCCATGCCGGGCACGGCAACCTCTCCGCGTCAGGAACCGCTCTGTCGCTGGCCGGTCTTTCGAGTGGGCGTGAGGCCATGCGCAAGCAGAAGGCTCTCGACGGAAAGACCGTCATCAACACCACGCCGCGCCACCTGCTGGTGCCGGCGGCGCTGGAGACGAAAGCCGAGCAGCTCATCGTCGTCCGCAACACCCCGGCCAGCACCGAGCAGGCAGTGCCGGAGTTCTTCCGCTCCCTGAACCCGATCGTGGAGCCGCTGCTGGATGCCAGCAGCGCCACGGCTTGGTACCTGCTGGCGGATCCGGCTTCTTCCACGGCCTCCATCGCTTACGCCTACCTGGAAGGCGAGGAGGGGGTCTACTTGGAGGAGGAGCAGGGCTTCGACGTGGACGGCATGAAGATCAAGGTCCGCCACGACTTCGGCGCGGGTGCGATGGACTTCCGCGGCGCCTACAAGGATCCCGGCGCGGCTCCGTCCCCGTAACCGGCCTGACCAACGGCGGGGCGGCCCATGCGGTCGCCCCTTCTTTCTGAGGGAGACGCGCGATGCGCAATTTCATCAAGTCGGGCAAGAGCCTGGATTTCGTCGCTCCGACCGGCGGCGTCACGTCGGGTGATGGCTTTGTCGTGGGCAACTTCTTCGCCGTGGCGCATACCACTGCCCCCGAAGGGGAATCGGTATCCGGCCTCATGGAGGGGGTGGTCGAGCTTCCGAAGCGCCTTTCCCAGACCTTCGCCAGCGGCAGCGCGGTGTCCTGGGACGTGGCGGCCAAGCGTTGCGACGGCCCCGGCTCGGGCAAGTACCCCATCGGTGGCGCGGTCGAGGCAGCGGGCAACACCGCGTCCTCCGTCATCGTCCGCCTGAACGGCACCACCACCAGCGCGGCCTGATAGGGCAGCGCGGACAGAAGCCGCCTGTCCTGCTTCCGGAGCAATGCCCATGACCTATGGCGCCCAGCAGATGGCCGTCCAGTTTCGGGTTCTGGGCGCCCCGGCCCTCTACGCGCCCCTGACCGGTGACCCGATCCCGTGCCGGGCGATCCGCGCCACGCAGCCGCTGCGGTTCGGGACCATCGACCTGCCGGTCGAGGGGGCGTGCTTTGACCTTCTGAGCGCGTAGAAGTCAAAAAGATATTTAATATCAACAACTAAGCCCTCTCGGACCCGTCCGGAGGGCCTTTTTTATGCGCGACATGGATTTGGTCAACAAGTGACGCCTAAAGCCTTGATACGACACGGAAAGTCGCTGTCGCCAGAGCCGTTCGACGTGGTTCGACGGCCTCGCCACGCGACAACGACGCGACATGAACGCGACAACGGAGACCATCATGCAGACCAGCGTGACCACCGCGCCGGCCCACCCCGGCCGGCTTCTCTATGGCCTGAAAGCCATCGCCAATTACCTGGGGATCACGGAGCGGCAGGCCCGGCACCTGCACGACAAAGACAAGCTGCCCACGCGCAAGGAAGGGAAGCGGGTGTTCGCCAGTCGCGACGCCCTTGACCGGTGGATTGCCGATCCTGCCGCCGGCCAGCCCGATGCCACCGGCACCGATAAGGCCCCCGGCCATGAGTGACTCTCTGGTGCGGGTATCCGGCCTGACTCTTCTCGACGGGGAACCGGACGAGCGGGGGCGCCTGCCCCTCGCGTGCCTCGACGTTCTGGTGGGGGGCGTGTGGCTCCACCGCTGCACGCTCGTCCGAACTGAGGGCGGGGAACTGACCGTCCAGCCGCCCGCGGTCTTCGGCAAGGCGTTTGCCCGGCGAGCGGAGCGGGGGGCCGATCATGCGGCCTGGGCAGCGGTCAACGCGGCGGCGCTGGCCGCTTACCGAACGGCAGGGGGCACGGAGGCCGCCGCGCCCGGCGCCGGGCCGGATGAGTGAGTGTCCGTGTCATGACCATGGTGTGGAACACGGACCTCAAAAGCACACCGAAGTTCGTGCTGCTTCGGTTGGCAGACTTCGCGGCCGATGATGGCGGGAAGGTTTTCCCTGGTGTGAAACGGGTAGCGAGGGACACCGGCCTGTGTCTCCGCGCTGTGCGAGACGCCTACCGTGTGTTGGAGGACTGCGGGGTGCTGGTGATGGTGGCTGCGGAAGATCCCGCAAACCACCTGCCGAGGGAATACCGGATCGACCTCGACCGCCTCCGTGAGCTTGCCGTTGCGAGTTCGCCGACCGCTGATGAGTTGGACATTCCGACCACACCACCCCCGGCACCAGATGCCGTACCCCCCGGCATCTCCTGCCTCCCTCCCCGGCACCAGATGCCGCACCCCCCGGCACCAGATGCCGTACCCCCCCGGCACCAGATGCCGCCAATCCATCATAAAGAACCACCAAGAATCCAGAACCAGACTCTATCGCTCGACCTGGGGGACGAAGAGGCGCGACTGCCGCCCCCTGAACCGGACATCGAGGCTGCCTTCGCTAAGTGGTGGGCCGCCGTCCCGCGCAAGGTCGCCAAGGGCGCGGCGCAGCGCGCCTACCGATCCGCCTTGAAGCACGCTACGCCCGCCGAACTGCTGACCGGCATCCGCCGCTTCGCTGCTGAAGTCGAGGGGCGGGAGGAGCGGTTCGTCGCACACCCTGCGACGTGGCTAAACGGCCAGCGCTGGCTTGACGAGCCGGGCCGGCAAGGAGTCGACCATGCCCAAAGTCGCACAGCTTCCCGCCCCGTCCGGAACGGGTTCGTCGCCCTCGCTCTCGAAGAGGCTGAGCGACGCCACCAAGACGCCCCAAACGATCCTGCCCGATGGGACGGCCCAACCCTCGACTTGGACCCCGCCGGAGACGGTGGCGCCTGACCTGCAACGGGAGGCCGCAGCGGCGTTGCCGGCGCTGGCCGATTGGATGCGCCCGGCGGACGAGGACACCGTGCGCTGCTGGCTGGCCGACCTGGGCATTCTGGTTGCCGGGACGATGGGCGTGGAGGAGGCGCGGGCCAAGCTGGGGGCCTACTCCCGCCTGTTGGCCGACGATTACCCGCGTCTGGCGTTCACGGAACGCACGCTGCGCGCCGCGGGCCGCCGGTTCAACACGTACTTTCCGACGTTCGGGAAGGTCGCGGAGTTCTTGGACGAGCTGGCGGTGGAGCTGCGCACGAAGGTCAACCGCGTGCAGGCCCTGGCCGCGCCACCACGCCAGCGCCAGCGGGAGGCCGAGGACGAGCCGGTGAGCCTGGAGCAGCGCCAGCGCATGGGCGAGCTGTTCGGCATTCTCGGCAAGGCCCTGACCTCCGGGGACTGGAGCGCGGTGGACGCGGAGTGCCAGCGGATCGAGGCGCGGGACAAGTGGAACGCGCCCCAGCCACCTACGAAACCCTGATTGGAGAACCCTCATGACTCCGAGCGAAGTCTCGGCGGAGTTGGTCCGCCGCTGCATTCCGTCTGAAGCCTCGCCCGAGGCGAAAGCCGAGCAATACCGGGAAATCCTGGCCGCGGTGAACGCTGCCGGCCGCTACGCCGAACCGGCCTGGGTGCTGGTGCGGGACGGCAAGGGCGACGTGCTGGCAGCCTTCACGGTGCAGGTGGAGGCGTTCAAGGCGACGGCGCCGAAGGCCAGCCCTGCACCCGCTCCCGTCATCCGTCCGTCTTCCTGGCGCCGGGAACTGGTGCGTGTCGCCGCACCGAGGGGATTGTGAAATGAACCGCACCGACGTTCTGAGCATCGTGGCCGCCCCTCTGATCCGTGAGCGCCGGCCCGTCCGCTTGTCCCGCATCAACGCCGCCCTGGCCGCAGCCGGTCAGGCCGAAACCACCGTCGAGGAACTGGAGGCCCTGGCCGGAACGGTCATGGCGCGAAAGGGTGGGGGAAGTAGGAAGCGCGTTGCCCGCTGCAAAGCTCTGGCGTGACCGTGGATGGGCTTGTCGGGTTCGTAGGCTATCTCCGGACCCTTGCGAGGCAGACCGCATCCACGGGCCTTCTGAGCTTTAGCTAAGGGCCATCGGCAAGGGCACGGGTCCTTCCGGGGCGATTCTACCGGGGGTGGCCCCCGCCACAGCACCTCTCCAGGCACGAACCGTCCTTGGGGGTTCCTGATCCGCCTCCCGTCAGCAAATTTTCCTACCGACAAGGATCTTCGGAATGGCGACACAAACCGAAGTCGGGAAGCATCTCGACCTGTCCGACCGCTCCGTGCGGGAGTTGCTGGAGCGGGGAGTCCTGCCGAACGCTGCCCGCGGCGCCCTCGACCTCGACCGGTGCAGAATCTCTTACATCCGCCATCTGCGGGAAATGGCCGCGGGCCGGGCGACCGGGCCGGCCGGTGACGACCTGACCAGCGAACGCGCCCGGCTGGCCCGCGAACAGGCGGACAACATCGCCCTGAAGAACGCGGCGCTGCGGAAGGAGCTGCTTCCACGCTCCGACATCACCCGGGCCGTGGTCGCGGCGTTCCAGATCGTGCGCGACCGGCTGTCCGCCCTGCCGGCGCGGCTGGCCGGGCCGCTGGCCGCGACCTCCGATCCGGCGGAAGTGCGCGGGCGGTTGAGCGACGCAGTGAACGGCGTGCTGGTGGAGCTGAGCGAAACGCGCGTTGTCGCCACCGTCGAGGAGCCGGCCGATGCGGCTTGACCTTCCTGTGTCCGAGCTGGTGGCGGAGACGGCGACGGGGTGGTTCCCGGCGCTGCGGCCGGCGCCGCGGCTGTCGCTGGCCGAATGGGCGGAGCAACACGCGCGCCTCTATGACGGCGGCGCCTTCAGGCCCTACGCCTATCAACGGGCGATCCTCGACGCGATGACCGATCCGGCGGTGCGCCGGATCACCCTCATGAAGTCGGCGCGCGTCGGCTACACGCAAATGCTGTCCGCGGCGTTGGGCTACTTCGTTGCGCAGCGGCCTTCCAAGATCATGGTGGTTCAGCCCACCACCGAAGACGCCGAGGACTACAGCAAGGACACCATCGATCCCCTGGGCGAATGGCCGGTGCTGGCCGGGCTGCTGTCCGAGGTGAAGGCCAAGACCAAGGGCAACACCATCAAGCGCAAGGCATTCCCCGGCGGTTCGCTGCGCATCACCGGGGCGAACAGCCCGCGCGCCTTCCGCCGCATCGACCTCGACGTGCTGCTCTTCGACGAGGTGGACGGTTATCCGCCGATGGCCGGGAAGGAGGGTGACCAGATAGCCCTTGGCCTGAAGCGCCTGACGCAATCGCTGCATCCCCTGGCCGTGCTGGGGAGCACGCCGCTTCTCGACGGGGAAAGCAAGATCGCGGACGCCTTCGCGGCCGGGACCATGGAGCGTTACCATTTGCCGTGTCCCTGCTGCGGGGAGCTTCAAGCGCTGGTGTGGGGCGACGGGACCGGGCCGGGCATGCGCTGGACGGACAACGACCCGGACACCGTGCATTACGTCTGCGTCAACGGGTGCCCCTTCGGCGAGGAACACAAGCTCGACCTGCTGGAGCGCGGGCGTTGGATCGGGGAGACGCCGTGCAAGGATCATCGCAGCTTTCACATCTGGAGCGCCTATAGCCCGCTGCCCGGCGCGGCGTGGCCCGAGTTGGTCAAGGAGTTCCTGGCCGCCAAGCGCGACCGGGAAAAGCTGCAAGTCTGGACCAACACCGTGTTGGGCGAGTGCTGGGTGGACCGTGGCGAGGCCCCGGAGTGGCGGCGGTTGTACGACCGGCGCGAGACCTGGGAGCCGGGCACCGTTCCGGCCGGCGGGCTGTTCCTGACGGTCGGTGCCGATGTGCAGCGCGACCGGATCGAGGTGAGCGTGTGGGCATGGGGTCGGGGCAAGGAGTCCTGGCTGATCGAGCATCGGGTGTTGCCGGGCGACCCGTTCCAGGCGGCTGTCTGGCGCGACCTGACTTCGCTGCTGGCGGAGACTTGGCGCCACGAAAGCGGCACCGACCTGTCGGTGATGATGACCGCCATTGACGCGGGCGACGGCGTGACGATGGAGGCGGTGAAAGCGTGGGTGCGCAACGCCGGCCCGCGCGTCATGGCGATCAAGGGCAGTTCGCTGGCGCTGGCGCCGATCCTGGGCCAGCCGTCCGCTGCGGACGTGAACTATGGCGGCCGGAAGATCGCGGGCGGGGTGAAGCTCTGGCCGGTGGGCACCAGCGCGGCGAAATCCGAGTTCTACGGCTTCCTGCGCCTCGACCGCCCGACCGAGGAAAGCGGCGAGCCGTTCCCGGCCGGCTTCGTCCACATTCCGCAGCATGTCGGCGAAGAGACGGTGAAACAGCTTGTCGCGGAACATCGGGTGACCCGCGGCGGCAAGGGCCGGCGCAGCGTCACCAGTTGGGAAAAGCTGCGGGATCGGAACGAGGCCCTGGATTGCCGAAACTACGCCCGCGCGGCGGCGGCCCGGCAAGGGCTGGAGCGCATGAACGACCCGGCATGGACGGAGCTGGAGCGGGCCTTGGGTGTGCCCCGTGATCCGGCTGTGCCGGTGGCCGCAGCGGCGCCGACGGCGCGGCGGGTGTCCCGCTCGTCCTGGCTGACGGAATAGACGGCCGGCCCCGGCGCCATCTCCAACGTTGAACGAATCGGCCAGCAGTCCTATGGTTAGGCAATTATACCCTATTGAGGATAATTGTCATGCTGTCGGGACTGCGGCGGACCGTTGGGAACCTGTTGATCCGCAGCCTCGACGCGGCCGGAGCCGGCAAGCGCTGGGGAGCCAAGTCCCGCATGGTGAACCTGAACGCCGAGATGCTGGCCGGTGCGTCCATCGCGGCGCAGCGCGCGGCCTACTTCGCCCGCAACAACCCGAACGTCGCCGCCGCGGTCAACGCCTTGGTGAGCAACGCTGTGGGGACCGGGATCAAGCCCCGCTCGAAACACCCCGATCCGGCGGTGCGCGATGCGCTGCACGCCCTGTGGGAGCGGTGGGAGCGGGTGGCCGATGCGTCGGGCCGGGCCGGCGGCTTCTACGCCCAACAGGCCCTGGCCGTGCGCGCAATGATCGAGGGTGGGGAATCCTTCGCCCGTCTCCGCGCCCGGCTGCCGGAAGACGGCTTGCCGGTGCCGCTTCAGGTGGAGCTTATCAGCCGGGACCAAGTTCCCTCGACGCAGTGGCAGGAAATCCGGCCCGGCAACCCGGTTCGGGCCGGGATCGAGTTCGACACGCTGGGCCGGCGGGTGGCGTTCTGGGTGCTGCCCTTCAACCCGAACGACCCCACCATGCCGGTGCTGGCGCCGACCTGGGAGCCGAAGCGGGTTCCGGCGGAGGACATGCTGCACCTGTTCCGCGAGCTGGTGGAGAACCAGCTTCGGGGGCTGTCCTGGCTGGCGCCGATCCTGCTGCGCGTGAAGGAGCTGGACCAGTACGAAGACGCCGCTCTGGTCCGCGCCAAGGTCGCGGCGATGCTGGCCGGCTTCATCATGAACAAGGACGACGCCAACCCGGCTTGGCAGCCGCCGGCCAACGCCGAGACGCCGACGCTGGAACCGGGTGTGCTGGTGCCGCTGAACCCCGGCGAGTCCGTCGAGTTCACCAACCCGCCCGACGACAAGAACTATGACCCGTTCACGAAGAACCACATGCGGGCCATCGCCGTGGGGATCGGGGCGACGTACTTCCAAGTCTCGGGCGACCTGAAGGACGCCAACTATTCGAGCCTGCGCGGCGGGCTGGTGGAGTTCCGCCGCAGTGTCGAGCAGCTCCAGCACCTCACGATCATCCCACAGTTCTGCGACCCGGTGTGGCGCCGCTTCGTGACGCTGGCCGTGCTGTCCGGCGCCATCGACGCGCCCGACTTCTTCCGCGATCCGGAACCCTACCTGTCCGCGGAATGGCTGCCGCCGGCATTCGACTGGGTAGACCCGCTGAAGGACGTGCGGGCCGAGGTTGAGGCAATCGAGGCGAAGTTGAAGAGCCGCGGGCAGTCCGTCGCCGAACGCGGCTACGACGTCGAGACGCTGGACTCGCAGATCGCCGCGGACGTGCAGCGGGAACAGCGGCTCGGGCTGCCCACCACGGCGACCAAACCCACCGCGGCGACCCAACAGGACGAACCCACGGAGACCTCCGCGAATGGCTGAGATCCTGACCCGCGCCATGGGCGCGACCACGCCGACCACGCTCAACCGCGAGGCCCGCACCGTTGAGGTGGTGGCGCTGTCCGGTCCGGCGCCCGCCGTGCGCCCGCCCCCCGCCCCCGATGGCACCCGCTCCGCCTGGATCGAGGAGCTGGACGCGGCCGGCGCCGACCTCTCCCGGTTCCGCGGCGGCCCGGCGCTGAAGGACCATCGCAACACCACCGACGCCGCCGTGGGCACGGTGGCGGATGCGCGAGTCGACGGCGACCGGATCACCGGAACCGTCCGCTTCGACGCCAGCGCCACGGCTGCCGACCTCATGGCGAAGGTCGAGGCCGGTTCCGTGCGTGGCGTGAGCCTGGGCTACAGCGTCCAGCGGTGGCAGCGGGCCGGCAAGCGCGACGGGCTGCCGGTCTTCCGTGCCATCGGCTGGGCGCCGCATGAGCTGAGCTTTACCCCTGTGCCGGTGGATGCCGGCGCCACCGTCCGTTCCCAAGGAGGCATCATGGACGAAGACCAGACCACCACCGAGGCGGACGCCGCGGCGGAGACCACCACCACCGACACCAGCGCCCGCGCGGTGGACACCACCGCCAGCCGGGCCGGGATCAACGGCCAGATTCGGACGATGGTCCGCGCCGCTGGCCTGGAGATCGCCACCGCCGACCGGCTGATTGACGACGGCGCCGACCTCGACCGCGCCCGCGCCGCGGTGTTCGACGCCATGCTCGCCCGCTCCGGCGGCCGGCCGCTCGCTGCCGTCCAGGTCCTGCACGATCACGATGATCCGGGGGCGGTGGTGGATCGCATGGCGACGGCTTTCGCCGCCCGCGCCACGGCGCACCTGCCGGAAGCGCACCGGGTGCAGATGCCGGAACAGGCCCGCGCCTATGCGGGCCGCTCCCTCCTCGACCTCGCCGCCGAGCTGGCCGACCGGCGCGGGAACCCGATCGGCACGCGGCACCTGTCGCCCGCCGACCTCTACCAGCGCGCCATGACGACGGGTGACTTCCCGGTCCTGCTGGCGAACGCGGCGAACAAGACCCTCCTGCCGGCCTATCAGGCGGCGGCGCCGACCTACCGCCGGTTCTTCGCCCGGCGCGACTTCCGCGACTTCAAGCCCGCGTCGTTCGCCCGCGTCGGCGACTTCCCGGTGCCGCTGGCCGTGGGTGAGAACGGGGAATACAAGCACGGCGCCATCAGCGAGAGCGGCGAGACGGTCACGCTGGGCGAGTATGGCCGGGTGGTGATGTTCAGCCGCAAGGCGCTCATCAACGACGACCTGGGCGCCTTCGCCGACCTCCCGAGCAAGGCCGCCCTGCGCTGCGCAGATTGGGAGAACTCCGTGGCCTGGGCGCTGGTGGTGTCCAACCCGAAGCTGTCGGACGGCAAGACGCTGTTCCATGCCAGCCACGGCAACCTCGCTTCCGCCGGCGGCGCCATCGACCTCGCGACCGTCTCCGCCGGCGAAGCGGCGATGATGAAGCAGACCAGCCTCGACGGGCTGAAGCTGAACCTCAAGCCCGCCGTCCTGGCGACCGGGCCGGACCAGTTCACCGCGGCCCGCCAGTTCGTCAGCACCGCCGTTGCGCCGACCACGGCCGCCGCGGTCAACCCGCTGGCCGGGACGCTGACACCCGTGGGTGACGCGAACCTGCCGGGGCCGGGCTGGTATCTCATGGCCGAGCCGGCGGCGCTGGAGACCTTCGTTTACGGCTACCTGCAGGGCCAGTCCGGGCCGATCATCACGCCCGAGCCGGGCTTCGACGTGGCCGGGGTGAAGGTCAAGCTCACCATCGACTTCGCCGTGGGCGCGGTGGATCACCGCGGCGCCTACTTCAACCCCGGCGCCTGACCATGACGACGCTGGCCGACTTGATTGGAATGCGGGACGCCCTGGAGGCGGCCCGCTTCACCGGTGTGCGCAAGGTGGTCTATTGCGACACCGAGACCGAATACAAATCCGACGCCGAAATGAAGCGGGCGCTGCTCGACCTCAACCGGAAGATCGCCGCTGCCAGCAGGCCGGCCAGCTCGCCGTTCGTGACCTTCTCGACCTCGAAAGGACTGTGACCATGCGGAACTTCGTGCAAGCCGGCTGCAACCTCGACCTTACCGCCCCGCGCGCCCTGGCATCGGGTGAAGGCTTCATCGTCGGGAACCTGTTCGCCGTGGCCAGCACTGACGCGGCCAGCGGCGGCACCCTGGTGGGTGTCACCGAGGGCGTGTTCATCCTGCCGAAGAAGCCGGCCGCCGTGATCGCCGCGGGCGGCCGGGTGAGCTGGGACAATACCGCGCACCAGTGCGATGCGCCCGGCGCCGGGCTCTACCCGGTGGGCGTGGCTGTGGAGGCCGCCGGCAATGGGGCCAGCACGGTCACGGTGCGGCTGGACGGTGTGAGCACCGCGGCGGCCTGACCTGGGCGGAAGCGCCTGAACCTGTAGCCGGCCGGCGCGTCATGCCCGGCCGGCTTTTCTATGCGAGGTGACCATGAGCAAGCCCGAATCGTCGTGCCCGGCCGTCGAGGTGCTGGACCTTCGCCTGTCGGACGGGACCGGGCAGACGCTGGCCGTTGCCGTCGTTCAGGTGGGGCCGGTGGAGATCCGTAACGTGTGGGTGACCGATTGGGACGGGCGGCTGTTCGTGCGGCTGCCGGGCACCATCATGAAGAAGCGGCTGAAGCCGGCCGTATGCCTCGATGAGCCGGTGTTTCTGGAGCTGCGCGAAGCGGTGCTGGCGGAGTACCGGGTAGCGACCGGGGCGGAGCCGTGGAGCGCCTCTCGGGCGCTGTAGCGGTTGCCCTGGCCGGCGAGACCGGCCCGAGCATCTACAGCTCCGACGAGAGGCCTGGGGGCTTGGCGGAGTGATCGTAGCAACGAAATCAGCGGCGCCGAGCGGAGAGATTGCGGTTGGCTTGGGTAATCGAGGATAGGGCAGGTTACGCTAACCCGATTGATTTGCGACCTTTTCTTTGACGCCAAAGATGCAGACACTGGAGCGAAATACCTACGAGGAAGCGGGGCCGGCTATGACCTACGAGACGGATGAACGGTTGAAGGGCTATTTGGACACGAACCAACTCCATCGCGAGCAGATGTGTCTCGCGATCATGGCCATCGACAAGCGCTTTTCCAACGTACGGCCTCGTCATCCGCGAGGGGGGCCAGATGGAGGGCGGGATATAGAGGCCATCTTTAATGGCGCCCAACGTGCATTCGGGGCTGTAGGATTCATTAATCAAGCAAATGATTCAGAAGAGAACAAAAGGAAAGCTGCAAATAAGTATAAGGAAGATGCAGCCTCCGCCATCTCGGCAGATCCGAAACCAGACGTTCTTATATTTTTCACGAATGTGAACTTAACGGTATCAGAGAAAGATGAATTAATCACGCATGCTAAAAATTTGGGATTTGCAGATTCTGAGATATATGACCGAGAGCGGATGAGGCTTTCATTAGATAATCCAGATGGTCTTAGCATCCGTTTCCAGTATCTTAAAATACCTCTTTCTGAAGCGGAGCAAGCCACTTTCTTTGCACGTTGGGGGGACGATATACAGAGTATGATATCTGATGGATTTGGGCGAATTGAGCGAATTCTAAACAGAATACATTTTCTTCATGAAGCTGATATGCCACTTGATAGAATAACCATCATTTTTGAGCTTGATAAAAAATATACATTAAAGGAGATAGGGCATTTTAGAATGTTCGCCTCGTTTTGTCTAGAAAGGCCAATGCACGGCGTTTCTGAAATGATGTTTGGGGTGACAAATAGCAAGACGAGAAATTATGGACTTGATTCGAGAGCTGATATTGATGAGAGCTGGCCGCTTTACGGGATGCAGTGGGATTATATCGATGAAGCGACAGGAAAAGATGAAAGCTCTGTTAATGACGATGAATCTGAAGAACAAGTAGATATGTATAATTCAATGAAAACCTCTGGTCATGTTTGGGATGGCGAATCAAACCGCATTGCTGCGGTATATACAACAGAAAGCGTATTTGGGATGGGCCCCGCCCTAAGGTTGAAAGATATTGATGGCGTTGATGTAATTTTCTTTGTTAACAAAGAATTTTCAAAGAAAATCAAGATAATACATGTTTATGCTAACCAGTATAAGGTTGATGAGATATTTGAGGATGGTTTCCGGGTGGATGAGAAGGATTTCGAGTTCATAATTCCTATCGCGTTCAAAAGTGAGGAATTAGAGGACGATTGGGTAAGAATAAGGCCATCGTCATTTGATTCATGTTTCTCATTTCGCTTCTCCCAACGGACACCAAAGCGATTTTTCGAGCCAGAGGAAACAGTGGTAAAAATACAGATATAATAGTTATGTTGATGGCGACGTGGGTATTGATTCCGCTCTGATGCCTTCAGCGCTAATTGTGAACGCTTTTACGCTTTACTAAGGGACGTCATGACTGCGCAGGTGAAGCCGATCATGCCAGCCGCTCGATGCCTCAGTCCACCTCCGGACCGACGCTCATCCAGCGCCACCGCCCCGCCGCCCAACCCGAAGGGAAGGGGAGGCCGGCGCCCACCCCGATCCCATCGGGTCACCCACCCGCCGGCCTGGAGCTGCTCACCTGCATCATGATAATGGTGACGCAGCTCGCCAGCCGGGCGGGGAGAGGCGCTGTCCTCCCCTCTGGCGCTGGGTGTCGGCTCGACCGGCGACCGGCCAGTGGACGCCCGATGGAGCGCGATCCGGTGGGCTGTGGGTGCAGTCTGCGGGGGAGGGGGCTAATTGGTGGCTCCCTCCACCATGGGCGCGTTGGGTAGGGCGCTGAAGGTTACAATGGTTGAGGTGGGGCGAAGCTAATTGAAAACCAATTCCTGAGAAACATGAAGCCTTGAGCGGACTTGAATAGATCATTAATAATAATTTATCTGTCTATGCTTTATTGTCGTTTTTCCAAAGCAATTTAAAGTGTTTTCTGATATTTGGAAGTATTATTACCATCTTCTCTTCCGGGAACGATAAATAGTCATGGGGAGGAAGATTAAGTTCAAAAAAAATCCTAACCTCCTTCTGCCAGCTATAAATTTTCCGCTTAGCTGAATAATCGAAAAGTTCATCTAGTGGATTATTGATAATTATTGGCGAGTCGTCGTACCTAACTTCAAATACTTTCGGTGCGAAAAAAATTGAGCTCATTCTTTTTCCTCCTTTTGCTATTATTCCAAGTTTATAAATATCGTTAGCTAGCGCATGGATATTATTTATTTTTAGCGCAGCGTCATAAGGCGGCATGCCGCTTTCTGACATACGATGTTTCCAACTTGAATAAATCGTAGTTGGGTCGCCAATTGAAGCACAAAAAACGAATGCGTTTGTCTTCATTCCAATAGATGCTCCATTCAAAATAGTTGCAATGGGAGGAGGAACGTATTCTCCTGGCTCTGGGTAATGGTCAAGAACAGCATTTCTTTCTGATCCTATTTTGAACAAATGCTCCTTTTCCTCATATGATAATTCATTATCTCTTATAATGGCTCGGTAAACACCGTCTTGGCTGTCACCTATATAATCTGCCTCGCACTGTTTTCTGTAGAAATTAAGGCTGCCAATAAGAATAGTTTGATGCTCAAGTACCCGGGCGACGTCTTCGCTTCTAAGGAACTTAGTCACGTGCATTTTTATTTTAACTCCAGCAATTTAAGCTCTCGTAATGGGGAGGGATGCCCGCATGGGTTTCGTAAGCCCATTCTGCGTTCCCGCGCGGGGAAGGTCAACGGGGGTGCTGGGGCTGCTCTGGTCGAAAAGCAAAAGCCCGCCGGGTCTCCCGCGGCGGGCTTGTTCGTTTACATCCTAAAGCCAGTTGCCTGCCAAGGCGTCAGCTTAGGGGCACTCAGAAAGTGACAAGAGATTATCGTTCCACTTCCCATCGGCGTGGGTGCGGAGATACTTACCGTTCTCCCCATTGACGACGCCAATATTCGCGCGGTTTCCATTAACCTTCGTATAGAAGGTGTGAGATTTATCTTCGATCCAGCCTATTACTTGCTGTTTCGACCATTTCCCGGAAGAGTTGCCAAGATAAGTTATGCCCTCGTGCTTGCTGTTTCTATCGCTCTTATTAATGCACGTAATTTGAATGTCGGCCATGCCTTCCTCCGTCAGTTTGGAGAGTGATCATAGGCCAATTTCCCTTTTGAGTCGATCCAGCGCCCGCTATGCCAACTCTTTATCCGATGCGCCTAAGCGTAATCGCACCTTGGCTCCACTGCCGTTCTCCGGAATGACCTCTATGCCGCTCCCAAGACTCACTCCGCCTTCGGCAGATAGCCCCTCTCGACCAACCATGCCTTCAACACCCGCTCGACCAGCGACGACACCGACCGGTCATCATCCTTTGCGGCGCGCTCCAGGGCTTCTTTAAGTTCGGGCTCGATGCGGAACCCAAGCGGTGCGGTACGTGCCATTCTCTAACATCCTCTAACATCGCAGTTGACCGCTAACGTTGTTAGAACCATACTGACATTGTTAGAGAGAGTAAAGCGGCCGAACCGGGTGTTAGCGGCACCCGATCCGGCCTGACCACAATCGAGCTGCTTGGAGCTACGGATCATGGCTGATTCCGAGAATACCACACCCTTGCCCGGCGCCAGTCGCCGGAAATCGGCTGGCGCCCTGGTGCCCGCCAAGCTCGCCGACCTGCCGCCCCTGACCCCCGACCAACTGAACGACCAAGACGGCGAGCCGCGCATCGTCCACACGGTGATCGCTGATTGCTTGGGCACGCGACCGCAGGAAGTGGCCCGGCTGATCGAGCGGAACCGCGCCGAGCTGGAGACCTACGGCGAGGTTTGTGTCACGGCGACACAAACCACCGACAAAGGCGGCCGCCCCGGCAAAGCCTACTACCTGAACGAAGGCCAAGCGCTGGTCATCTGCGCCCTGTCCCGCACCCCGCAAGCCGCCCTGGTGCGCCGGCAGATCATTGAGGTGTTCTTGGCTTACAGGCGGGGCAAGCTCGCCTCGCCCGAGGGTGCCGCTCTGGCTGCCCTGGCTGCCGAGGTTGGTCGGCTGGCTGCGGTGGTGGGGGAGCTGGTGGTGGGTGTCGTCAAGCCCGTTCAGATCGCCGCGGAGAAGCCGAAGGCGCTGACCGGGGGCAAGGTCCGCATCCAGGCGACCGAGCCGGGCGACCTGCTGTATGGGGTCAAGGCCATCGCCCATACCCTGAACCTGACGGAGCGGCAGGCCCGAAACCTCCACGACAAGGGACGGATTCCGACGTTCAAGGTCGGGACGAAGAGGGTGGGCGCCCGGCGGAACGAGTTGGCGGCGTGGCTTGCCGGGCAGGGGGTGCCCCATGCTTGAACCCTTATCCCGCCGCTCCATCCTGGCCGGCGCGTCGGCGGTGGCCCTGGCCGTTCCCGGCCCTGCTGCTGCGGGCTCGTTTGCCGAAGCCATCGCCTATGCCGAGACCGATGGGCGCAAGGTCCTGGGGCTGCCACTGGATGGCGAGCCGCACCCCGACGCCGAACTGCTGCGGCTGTGTCTGGATTGGTTGGATAGCTGGGCGGAATCGGACCGCCTCAACCTTGAGGCCCGAACCCTGGCTGATCGGCTCGGGCTGAAGGGCGGAATCAACCATCCTGATTTCTGTGCTCTGGACGATCTTGCTGAAGCTGAGGGGCGGCGAGGCGGAGAGCTTCTTGACCGGCTGTGCCCTATTGCGGCGCTGACGCTGGAGGGGCTGTTCGCCAAAGCCATCATTGGGATGCGCGACGAGTGGTTGACCGACCCGTCGGCCAGCTCCCGCCTCTCTTCCAACATCCTGCGCGACCTGCACAGCCTCATTGCGCCGGGCGCCGGTCAACAGGTGCAGCGCATCTTGAACCACCCGGTGACGGTCGACGCGCTCGCCGAGGTGTTCGGCGAAGGCGCGCCCATGGCCGGGACTGCATGCGGGAGGTGCGCCGCATGAGCCTCGACGGGAACCGCGCCGAGATCATCGGCTACGTCGAAGGGCTGGAGAAGGTGGTGGGCGAGCTGGCCGTGATGGTCAAGCTGCTGCGCGCCGCCACGGTCAACGGTGACGCCGAAGCAATCGAACTCGCGGCGACAATCGCCTATGGGCACGCGACGGAACCGCCGGTGACCCTGGCGAGGCTGATTGAACGCCTGGGCGCCTGACCGGCCCGGCCGCACTGACGGGGTGCGCGGTCTGCGCCCCACCCAACCACACCTGAACCGCGGCGACGGCGCTGGGCATCCCCGGCGCCGCGCCCAATCCTATCCGGAGAACGATCATGGCAAGTGTGCGCAAGCGCGAATGGACGCACAATGGCGAGTCTAAAACCGCGTGGGTGGTTGCCTACACCGACCAGAAGGGAAAGAGACGCCTGATCACGTGCAAGAGCAAAAAGGAGGCTGATAAAGAGCGGTTGCGTGTGGAGGTCGAGATTGAAAACGGACAACACACGCCGGCCACTGAAACAGTTAGTGTGCATTATGCTATAGAGGAGTGGTTGAAAGATTGTGAGGGTAGGGCTGCTGTGAAAAGCCGTCTCACGAAAGCGTCATCTGAGCATTATAAATATTGTTCTCGAAGGATCGATGCGGAGATTGGTAGTAAGTTGCTGACATCCGTAAACGGCCAGATGCTCCAATTGATGGTCAACGACCTCGTGTTGAAGTTCAAACCAAAGACTGTAAGAAACACGATGATGGCGATGACCTTGCTTTTTGACTTCGCCATTGAACGGGGGTGGGTGAAGCGACACCCTGTGCGAGACGAGAAAATTCATATGCCCCCCTGGGGGAGTCCGAAGCCGGCCATTCCTTCAAAGGAAGATATCGCCCGTCTGATCGGCGCAACTGAAATCCGCCCCCCTGGAGAGAGTGACTTGAAGTTCATGACAGGGCGAGCGGCCTTCTATCTCGCCGTGCTCGGGGGCATGCGACGCGGGGAAGTCTGCGCGTTGCAGTGGGAGAACGTCGATTGGCAAAGAGGCGTCATCACCGTTCGGCACAATCTTGCGCGGTTGGATGGGCTGAAGGAGCCGAAGACGCGCGCCGGCAATCGCGTGATTCCCATGTCGCCGCCCCTGCGCAAGGCGCTGGAAGAGTTGCGGGACCTGAAGGGCGGGAAGCCGGTTGGGCACGTGCTGACGACGAAGACCGGGCACCACATGGGGCTCAGCCTTCTTCGTGAAGACTATTGGGTTCCGCTGGTCAAGCGGGCCGGGCTTTGCGACACTGCGGGTCGCCCGCGGTATCGCTTCCATGCGCTCAGGCATGCGGCTGCGTCGTTGCTGATCGAGAAGGGGCTGTCACCGCTCCACGTCAAGACGGTGATAGGCCATGCGTCGGTGAAGACGACCATGGATATCTACGGGCACCTGTTCCCCGAAGATGACGCGATCCGCCGGGCGACGGCGCTGATCGCGGAAGACCTCGCCGCGACAAGGGCGCGACAAGAGGGCGTAAGTGATTGATTTCTAATCCCCCAATTTAGGGGGCGTGCTTTGACTTTCTGCGGTCGGAGGTGGCGCCCGAAGTGGGCGGCACCTTCACCGTGGGCGGGGCGACCTATCCGGTGGACATCCCGCCCATCCTCTTCCCGGTGGACCACGACCCCGAAGGCCTGCGCGCCCGGCTGCTGTGCGGTTGGGGCACGTCGGCAACTTTCCGGACCACCACCGGCAACCAGAACACCCTAAACCCACCAACCGGCTCCGGCTGGATCGTCGCCACCGCGGCGCCGGCCGGCGCTTCGACCGTCAGCATCAAGGCGACGCTGACGACCGGCCAGCTTCTGACCGGCGACCGTGCCGTAATAGGCGGCGAGGCCTTCGCCATCACCGCGCCCGTCTCGGCGGCCGGGAACGTCTTCGCCAACGTGCCGCTCGACCGGGCCTTGCCGGAGCTGGTGGCCGCTGGCGCGCCGGTCGCCTTCTCGTTCGCCTGCGATCGGCCCCTGAAGGCCGCGGTGCGCAGCTTCGAGGCCGGACAGCTTCTCGGCGGGATCGTCGTGGGCGACCAACGCCTGATCGTGCCACAGGTCGCCCTGGACGCCGCCGACGTGCCGGTGGAGCCGTCCGCGGCGCACAGCGTGCTGATCGGCGCGCAACGCTGGCGGGTCAAGACGGCGGTCGCCGCCCGACAGGCCGGCGCCGCGGTGCTGTGGGACCTGCACGTCGGAGCATGACAATGATCGATGATGCCACCGTCCGCGCCGCCCTACATGCTGTCCTGGCCGAAGGGCCGATTCCGGATGCAGACATCGGGCGCTTGGGCGACTTCTCGTTCCAGCCGCCTCCCGACCGGGTGCATCTGCGCGTGTCCCTGATCTGGGAGCGCAAGGCGAAGACCGGCGCCGTGCTGACCGAGGCGTCCGGCATCTGGCAGGTGCTGGTCTACGCGCCGGAGGGGACCCAGGTCGATGCAGTTGAGGGGCTGGCCCTGTCGGTGGGCCTTCTGTACGAGCCGCATGTCGACGGGCCGCAGCTCGGCGACATGGTGCGCATCACCGACGTGCAGACCCTGACGGCGGTGGACGGGCAGGACCGCCCGGCGAACGACGGCAGCCCCGGTCCGCGTTGGGTGGTCGTGCCCCTCCAGGTCGATTTCCGGATGGAACTGATTCCCGACGGGATCGTCTGACCCACCCATTCCTCAACGCCTTCATCACCGCCGCCCGGCATCCCGCCGTGGCGGATTTTTTCGCGTCTATGGAGAAAGCCCCATGGCCCAGATCAGCGCCCAGACGACGAGCGAGGCGGGCGCCGCTCTCACCTACAGTTCCGCGTCCGGCGGCGGAGACAGCTTCACCAACACCGGCAAGGAACTGCTGCACGTCAAGAACGGCGGCGGCTCGTCCGTGACGGTCACTCTGAAGTCGCGCAACACGACGCCGGTGGTCGACGGCTACGGCTCCGTCAGCAAGCCGGACGTCGCGATCACCATTCCGGCGGGCGCTGACCGCATTGCCGGCCCCTTCCCCCTGAAGGCGTTCAACGACGCCAACGGTCGCCTGTCGATGACCTTCTCGTCCACGACGAGCGTGTCGGCGGCGGTCATCGCCACTCGATAAGGAGCACTGATCCATGGCGACCTCCACGTCCATCAAGGCGAAGGCGGGACGAGCCTTCACCATCAAGGTCAGCGACGGCGGCACGACGCCGACCTTCCTGACCATCGGCGGCCTGAAAAGCACGAACCTCCAGCTCAACGGCGGCGCAGTGGAAATCACCAACGTCGGAAGCGCCGGATGGAAGGAATGGCTTCCCGGCGGCGCCTCCAAGGGCCTGGCCATTTCCGGCGACGGCATCTTCGACAGTCTGACGCAGGGCGCTCGGAAAATCTGGGATGCGGCCATGGCGATGGACGCCACCGGCTACATCGAGTGCCAGATCATCAGCGGCCACGGCGACAGCTTCGTCGGCACCTTCGTGGTGGAGAACTACATCCGCAAGGGCGACGACGGCAGCGCCGAGACCTTCTCGGTGTCGCTGCAGTCCTCCGGCCCGCCGCAGTACATTCCGGCCCCGTAAGCCGGCTCTTCGCCTTTCCCTGCCCCGGACCAGGAACACCCGTTGGCCGGCAACGGCTGACCACCCGCGCGAGGTGTGGGCGGCGGAGCGTCCGGGATGCGCTTTGTCGCCCTTCGCGATTCCCCATGTCTATCCCGGAGACATCCCATGTCCATGCTGCCCATCACCGCCGCCAAGCCCTACCTTTTCATCCGGCTGGTTGACCAGATCGAGAAGGCCCGCGACGCTGTGGCCGAGGCCACCCGCAAGCTCGCCAACTCCACCGCCGCGCTGGAAGCGAAGCAGGATGACGCGGACCTGAAGAAGGACGTCGAGCAGGGCGAGAAGCTGCTGGCCGACGCATACGAGGAACTGGACCGGCTGGAGGCCGAACTGGAGGCCAACCCCGACCAGCCCGTCTACAAGCTGCGGGTCCCGAGCTTCGACATCAACGCCGCCTTCGAGGAGGCGCTGGTCCGCCTGCCGACCTACCCGGGTGACCGGAAGATGTTCCGCGCCATCGAGGCGAGCGGCCTGATTCCGAGCGACGATCCCGATTTCGTTGTCGTGAAGGAGGCCCTGAAGAAGTCCGGCGGCGGTGTGTCCGAGGATCTCAGCGCGATCTTCCAGGACTTGTACGAGCGCGCCGACAATGCCGAGGCGGTCCAGGACATCCGAGCGGCCCGCCTCCGCTTCACCAAGGGCGTGGCCCGCCTCCGCACCAAGCACTACCTGATCGGCTTCGAAGGCGTCCGCGACCTGGATGGCGACCTCGTGCCCTATCTCGCCGAGAACGGCTACCCGACCGACGCCACCATCAACGCCATCCCGCCGGAGGACATCACGGCGATCGGCGACAAGGTCCAGGAACTGAACTCGCTGCGTGGCCGCGGGGGAAACTCTCGCCGCGGGGCGAAGTCCTCCGCCTCGCCGCAGCCGTCGCAGCCGAGCCCGACCGTTACCGAGACGGAGACGGTGGAGACCCAGCCGACGCTGTAGTTGGTCCATGGGAGGTGCTGGGGGTGACGTGGCACGTCAACCCCCAGCGCTTCATCCCTAGCTGGGCCTGGATGATGGTTCGGCTCTGGCGCATGTCGCAGGGCGGCACGGGTATAGGGCATCTACCTGAAGGCCCGCGGGCCATGAGCCAGTCCACCCTCATGATGGACGCATTCGCGCTGATGAGCGAGGCCGAGGCGGAGATGCGGGCTGAGGGCGAGAGCAAGCCGGGCGTCTGGACCAAGCGGCAGATCGCCGACGTTCGGGCCAGCGTGGCGCGGGCGAACGAACTCTACCCGGACGGGCCGGCTACCGGCGCGCTGCTGGAGGCTGTTCTGAAGTCGCGCCAGCGAGAGGAATGACCATGGCTCGCGATCCTGTGTTCGACCGGCAGGTCTTCCTCATGCTGCGCGGCGCGGAGCAGGAGGTGCAGAGGCTGTTCGTCCAGCGCATCCACCAGGAGCTGGACCGGGCCGAGATGGAAGCCCGGCCCGCCGGGTGGGACCAATGGATCGACGGGAAGGAGGGGGCGCCGATCGAAAGCGTCTCCTCCTTCGGCGTCGCGGTTTTCGAATTCCGCTACATGCCGGAAATCATCTGCTTCGCCTTGGACATTCTGTTCGCAAACAGCCCGATCGACATGCACCCGCGGGCGGACAACATCGTCTTCCGCGAGTTCCGGCAGCTGTTCGTGGACGGGGTGTTTCGCGACGACGTAAGCGACGGCATGGAGCCGTCCGATTTTGCGTGGATGCTCGACCTGCCGAAGGGCACCGAATACTTGCTCACCGATGATGAACCCTATGCGGGCAAGCTGGAACGAGGGTTCTCCGACCAAGCGCCCAATGGTGTCTACAAGGTCTCTTGCGACACCGTGCGCCGGCGTTACGGGAACCTCGTCCAGGTTCAGTTTCAGTGGGTTCGATCCGAGGGCGCAAAGCGTGGCGCCCCGGCCATGATGATCCGCGAGCTGTAAGGCTCCAAACACATAGGCCCGCCACCGGCGGGCTGTCCTGATTCTGGGCGCCCGCCGATGCCGCGGCGCCCTTTTCGTTGGGTGTCGCCCATGACCGATATGCGCCTTGCTCGTCTGACCGTCGACAACGGCTCGGTGGCCGAGGATCTGCGCAAGATCCAGGGCCTGTTCGATGCCGTCGGCGGCTCGGTCGAGAACACCACGAAGCGGCTGACGGGCACCTCGCGCGAGTTCCAGGCGGTTGCCCGGCAGGCGGGCGTGGTGACCGACGCGGGGGCGAAGATCGTCCGCGTGTTCGGTGAGGCCAAGGCAGCCATCGACAAGGGATCGGTGTCGGCGGAAGACGGCGCTCGCGCCATGGCGACCCTGGCGAAAACCGTGGGCATCACGGGGCAGGGCTTGGTGGAGTTCGTCAACACGGCCCGTGCGTCCAGAGCCACCCTTGAGGGACTCACCGAGGGCACCAAGGAATACCGAGAGGCGACGGCGGCCCATAACCGGACTTTGGCCGAGGCCATCCAGAAGCAGCAGGAAAAGCGCCGGGTGGATGAGGAGGCCGCGCGCAAGGCCCAGGAGGCGACCGAGACCTTCCTTCGGAATGCTCGGGCCGTCCAGGCTCTGGCCGAGCAGATGGACAGCTCGACGGCGGCCCAGAACCGGTTTGCCGCCAAGCAGCAGGAGGTGATTGACCTCTTCGTTGCAGGTGACCTGAACGGGCGCCAGTTCGCCAAGGCCATGGAGCACGTCAGCAACTCCTTCGACCCTGCGGTGATCGAGGCCCGCAAGCTCCAGGTCGAGTATCAAAACCTGCTGGCGAAGTACGATCCGATCCGCGCCGCTGTCCGAGAGCACGGGCAGGAAGTCGCCCGTGCGACCACCATCCTCGACAAGTCCAACGCCTCCGAGCAGGTGCGCGCCACCGTTCTCAAGGGTATCGCTGATGCCTACGATCCGGCGACCAAGGCCGCGAACGAGCGGACCGCCGCCCTGAAGCGGGAGGAGGAGGCGCAGGCCGCCCTGATGGCCAGCTACCGCGAGCAGGCGGCGCATGCCCGATCCAGCGCCGAAGGGCAGGCGACGTGGAACGCCTATGCCGGCGTGACCGCAGCCCCGATCACCTCGGCCAAGGCTTCCGCGGACGTCTTCGGCCCTATGCTCGAAAGGCAGGTCCTGGCCGACGAGTGGGAGTCCCTGATCGCCATGGAGGGCTTTGCCCAGAAGGAGCGCATCGCTCAGACCAAGGTTGCGGTGGCTTCGAATTGGGAAGCCCAACTTGCCATGGACGCCTGGGGCGCCGCGGAGGCGAAAGCCCGGTTGGCCGCCGAATGGGAGGGCATGCTTGCCGTCGAGGAGATCAAGACGGCGGAGCGTGTGGCGCTGACCAAGGCGGCTGTCGCCGAGAGGTGGGAGGCGCAGATCGCCATGGAGGGCTTCGCCGCCGCGGAGGCGAAGGCGAAGCTGGCGAAGGAATGGGAGGACATGCTTGCGGCGGAGGAGTTCGCCCAGAAGGAGCGCATCGCCCAGCTCAAGCACCACGCGGCCCAGGTCATGCAGGCTGAACTGGACCTGGCCAGCTTCGACGCGCCGGCCAAGTTCAACCGGCTGGTGGCGGGCTACGACAAGGAGTCCACCGACGCGCTGAAGTATGCGAATGCGCTGGGTGAACTGCAGTCGACCGCGGCGGCGGCTGGCATTCCCCTGGAGCAGCTTGCAGCGGCTGAGGAGAAGCTGGCCGCGAAGATGTCGCCCGCGGCCCTGGCTGCGAAACGGCAGGCCGATGAACTGGCTGAACTCCGCCGCGCCATCGACCCCATGGGCGAACGCCTGCGGGACCTGGAGGCGAAGAAGCTCAAGCTCGATGAGGCCTTCGCCGCCGGCAAGCTGGAGGGTGGGCGCACCGAGTATGAGGCCCTGTCCGCCGCCTACGAAAAGCATCGCCTCCAACTCGTCCGCAGCACCGAGGCGGCGGAAGGTTTCGCCGGCAAGATCGGCCTGACCCGCGCCCAGATGACTGCACTCGCCCCTCAGATCAACGACGTGGTGAGCGGCCTGATGATGGGCCAGCCGCCGATGATGATCTTCGTTCAGCAGAGCGGGCAGATCGTCCAGGCGCTTCAGGCGGGTGGCGCGGAGTTCAAGCTGTTCTCCGGCTCTATGGGTGTTGCCTTGGGAGCCGTCGCCGGCCTCACGGTGGCGATGGTCGCCTTGGTGGCCGCATCTGAGAGCTACCGGAACTCCATCAACGCGGTGAACGACGCCAACCGCATCATGGGCGACGCCACCGGCTACAGCCGGGGGCAACTGGAGGATTTGGCCGGGTCGCTGGACAAGGTATCGACCCGCTCGGCCCGGCAGATGGAGACCGCCTTCATCCGCGTCGGCAACGTGGCCGGCGACCAATTCAAGGGCGCGATGGAGATCGCCCGCGACTTTGCTCGCGTGACCGGTCAAGAGGTGCCCGAGGCCGCGCAGAAGCTGGCCGACCTGCTGAAGGACCCGGCGAAGGGCGCGGAGACCCTGCGCGACGGCTACCGAGCGCTGACGGCGGCCCAGGCGGAGTACGTGCAGAGGCTGGCCGCGCAGGGCGACGTCGGCAAGGCTCAGCAGGTCCAGCTGGACGCGCTGAAGGCGAAGTATCAGGACTTCGCCGATGAGGGCGTGGGCTATCTGGCTCGGGCCTATCATTTCCTGCGCACCGGCGTTTCCGATGCCTGGGACTGGATGGGGCGGATCGGGGCTCCGAAGTCGCTCACGTCGCAGTTGGCCGATGCGGAGGCAGTCGTCGCCAAGATCGAGGCGAAGTTCCGGTCCACTATGGGGCGCGCGCCGGTCGGCAACGAGCTTCGCCAGATGGAGCCGGAAGCTTACGGCGAGGTTGACGCCCTTCGCGCTCGGAAGGCAGCCGAGGAGGCCGTCGCCGCTGCGCGGGCGGCTGGTGCTGCGGCTGAGGAGCGCCGCAAGGCTGGTCTGTCCCTGTCCAAGCAGATGGATACCGAGATCGGCCAGCAGAACGCCCTGAATGACCAGTATCGCGCCTTGGAGAAATCTGCCGACTCCTACGCGCAGCAGATCGACGCTCTCAGCCAGGGCGAGGGCAGGGCTGCTGCTCAGCTCGGGCAGGTTAAGGAGGCTTACAGCCAGGTTGCCGAAGCGCTCGACCGCGTGAAAAATGCCAAGGCAACCCACCTCAGCGTCTCCGAACGTCTGGCCCGTCAGGACCAGATCGCGCTCAGCTACGCCACGCAGTATGGCCAGACTGCCGATCGGAACCGCGCCCGCGAGCAGGCAGAACTGGAGACGGCCGGGCAGAAGCTGACCACGAAGGAGCGCGAGGCCAAGATCAACTCGGCGGTTAATCAGGTGATCGCCCAGCAGACCGCGGCAGTGACGGGGCAGGTGGTGGCGGCCCGGTCGGCGACCGTATCGCTCGACCTGCTGACCACCGCATACGGCCGGAATGCTGCCTCTGTCCGTGACGCGGAGTTGGCCCAGAAGGTCATCCAGGCGACCATGGGCATGGCGCCCGACCTCGCCCGGCAGGTGGCTCGCGCCATCACGGAACAGGAACTGGCCCAGCGCCGGCTGAACGCCGCCACCTATGCGGCCAACCTGCGCGATCAGGTTGAGGATGCCCAGCGGCTGGCGGGCGCATGGCAGTCCGGTGCCGCCGCCGTTCGCGAGGCCGCTCTGGCGAACGAGGTGCTGGCGGAGGCCCGCAAGCGCGGGCTGGACGCCGAGCGGGACGCCGCTACGATCCGTGGCATCGCCGAGGGCGTGGCGGCGCGCGATATTGCCCAGCGCGCCCAGACCTTCGGGCAGATGGCGGAGGAGCAGCGGCAGGCGGTCGCTTTGGCGAATGCCGAATACGCCTTGCTCGGCCAGAGCAACAGCGCCCGCGCCCAGCAGATCGCCATGCTCCAGGTTGCCAATGACTTGCGCTCGAAGGGTGCCGATCTGGCTGACGCTGGCACCCGCGCGTACATCAAGCAGGCCGGCGAGCTGGCGCGGGTCAACAGCATCCTCCAAGACGCTGCCCAGAACGCGGCCAACATCGCCCAACCCATCAGCACGGCGTTCGAGGATGTGCTTGTAGGTGCAAAGAAGGCGGGCGACGCCTTCAAGGCGCTTGGGGAAGACCTGAAGCGCATCGTCGTCCGGCAGGCCATCACCAAGCCGTTCGAGACGCTTGTTTCCGGCGAACTGACCAAGCTCATGGCTGGCCCGGTGGCGGTGACGAACGACAACACGCCGAAGGCGGCCAACGACAACGGGCTGATCGACCGGATCATCGGGAAGGTGAACGGTGGGCTGGGATCGTCCCCGTCGACCGCCATGTGGGTCCAGATGGCTGCGGGCGCGGCGGCGCTGGACGCTTCCAGCATGGCCGTCCAGACTATGGCGGGGCCGGTTCCGGTGGCGATTGCCGACGGCGGTGCCATCGTGGACACGATCCGGGCCGAAGCCCGCGCCCAGGGAGTCCCGGAAGAGGTCGCCTTGGCCGTCGCCAAGATCGAGTCCGGCTTCCGCCAGCATGAGGCGAGTGGCAGGGTCTTGACCTCCTCTGCCGGCGCTCAAGGCGTCATGCAGCTCATGCCCGGCACTGCTGACTGGCTTGGCGTCGATGCGGCCAACACGCGCGAGAACATCCGCGGCGGGGTGAAATTCCTGTCGATGTTGGGCCGCCAGTTCGGCGGCGACTGGACCATGGCCGCTGCTGCCTACAACGCTGGGCCGGCCAGGGCGCAGGCGTGGCAGCGCGGCGATGCGACACTGCCGGCGGAAACCGTCGCCTACATCCAGAAGTTCACGGGGGCCATGCAGGAGGCCGGCACCCGGGCGACGGGCGTGACGCGGGCTATGGAAGACGAGATGGCGGCGCGGCTCGACGCCGTTCCGGTCCAGCGCTCCAGCACCGCCGCCCAGGCCGAATGGACGGCCGCCCAGCGGGCGACCATCGACGCCGCCTTGGGGCTGACCGCGGCCAACGACAACACCGCCGCGTCCATTGAGGTCGTGGCCCGGCCCATGGACAAGCTCCGGGAAAATGCGATCAGCGCCGCCGAGGCGCAGGAGCAGGCCGCCAAGCTGAACGTTCAGAGCGCTCGCGACATGGCGCAGGCGTCCCAGCAGTCGGCAGCAATGATGGTGGGCGGCACCCAGCAGGCGGTGGGCGGCATCCTGTCCATCGTGGGCGCGCTGTCGGGCATCAAGGGCGGTGGCATCCCCGGACAGGTGGTTGCCGCGGGCGGACCGCAAGGCATCATGGCGTCGGTCCAGCAGTTCGGCTCGGCGCTTGGGGAGTGGGCCAAGAAGCCGCTGGAATCGCTCGGACTGAGCGGCGCCGGCAGCATCATGGACGCGAAACTGTTCAATCTGGGCAGCGCTCCGACTGCGGCAAACGGTATGATTCGCGGCTCGGAAAGCGCCATGACGGCGCAGGGGGCTGGCGGCGCTCCGGGGTTCACGGTCGGGAACGCGCTGTCCACCGTCGGGTATGGCGTCAACGCCTTTATGAATTTCAAGCAGGGCAACGTCGTCGGTGGCATCGGCAACACCGCCGCCGCCGCGATGATGTTCATTCCTGGCGCGCAGGCATTCGCCCCGCTGGTCGCCATCGGCTCGTCCCTGTTGGGCGGGCTGTTCGGTGGGCAGAAGCCCAGCAACCGCGAGGGCAATGTCTCCATCGACTTCGGTACCGGTGCGACGACGGTCGGCGGTCAGGAAGGGAAAAAGTACAGCGCCGAGAACCGGCAGGCCGCGCAGGGAATTGGCGGGCAGATCCAGCAGCTCGCCGCGACCTTGGAAGCGCTGTTGCCCGGCCAACAGATCAAGGGCCGCGGCTTGATCGCAGTCGGCGACCGGGACGGGCTGCGGGCTGAGTACGCCGGGCAGACCCAGAACTTCGGAAAGGAGGATACCGCTGGGCTGGCGGCCTGGTTCGCGAAGCAGTTTGCCGCCGACATGAAGAGTGGGTTCGAGCGTGGCGACCTGCCGGCGCAGGTGGCCGACAATCTCCAGGTCGTTCTGGATCGCGGCGTGACCAACGGCGTCGAGCAGTTCGTCGCCGACCTCCAGTTCGCCAGCACCGACTTCGCGAAGGCGTTCGACACGGTCGGCGCGGCCCAGCCGGCGCAGGTCGCGGGAGCGGTGACCGAGGTCACACAGTCCTTCCTGGCGATGCGCGACCGCGCTGTTGAGCTTGGACTTGCCATCGACGGGCTGGCCGAGAGCCAGAAGCGGGCGACCGACCGGCTCATTGACGCCGAGATCCGTTCCGCCCGTGGGCAAAACGACGTCTCGTCCGCCATGGCGATCCGGGAGACGTTCACCAAGGTCGCCACGCAGCTTCTGGCCGCTGGGCAGGACGGACAGAAGGCCGTCGAGCTTTACGGCGCGCAGATGGAGTCCCTGCTGGTCAGCATGGGCGACACCGCGGCCAGCCTGGAAGCCATCATCCAGCTTGCAAACGCCGTTCGCTCCACCGACCCGGTGGCCGCGTTGTGGGCGGACACGCGTGCTGGCCAGGTCCGCGACAAGCTCCTGGGTGACCTTGACCTCCGGCAGCAGCAGGCGAGCGTGCAGATGCTGGCCGGCGACCCGGCGCAGCAGCAGGCGGCGCAGGACGCCTACGACATGCGCGCGCTGCTGCTGGAGCAGGACCGGGAGTTGCGCAGCGTCACCGATGCGGTCTACCGCGCGAAGCTGCTGGAGGTGCAGGCGACCGAGCGCCAGGCACTCACTGCGCAGCAGGCAGCGAAGGCGCAGGCGGAGCTGACCGCCAAGCAACAGGCTCTCATCAGCGCTGGCGGCTCCGTCCGAAACTGGCTCGACCAGCAGCGGGCAACCGCCGGCACCAGCGTTTCTCCGCAGGATGCGCGAGACGCGGCGCAGGCGCAGTTTGCCCGCGATCTTGCGCTGGCCCGCGGCGGCGATGTGGACGCCTATGGCCGGCTGACCGGTGCTGCCGACCGGCTGCTGTCGTCGCAGGAGGCGCTGACGGCCAGCGGCACCGAGACGCAGATGATGCGGGCGTGGGTGATGTCCTCGCTGGAGAACCTGCCGGCGGTGAAGTCCTACGACCAGCAGATGCTGGAAGAGCTGCGGAAGCTCGGTGGTTCGGTGAACGTACAGGTGGAACTGACCACGGTCCGGGTCATCACAGAACAGCTATCCGCCCTGTCCGACGCCGACAAGGCCAAGCTGACCCAGGCGGCGGTGGTGCTGCGTACGGTCGAGGAGCGGATTGGCCGCTTCCTGACCGATGCCGAATTGGGGCGGCTTGTGGACAACGCCCTGGTGACCCGCGACGTGCAGCAGACGCTGGGCCGCGACCTGACCGATGCCGAGCGGACGGCGCTGGTGGGCGGCGGGAACGTGCTGCGGACCGTCGAGCAGCTCATGGGGCGGACGCTGACCGCGGTGGAGGTGGAATCCATAGTCCAGTCCGGGTCGGTGTCCCGCAGCATCGAGCAGGCCATCGGGCGCAACCTGACGGCGGCGGAGGCGGCGGCCATCATTGAGGCCGGGTCGGTGACCCGCTCCATCGGCCAGTTCCTCGCCCGCGACTTGTCGGCACCGGAGGTTGCGGCCCTCGTTGTCGGCGGTGCCGTTGAGCGGATGGTCACCCAGCAGCTTGGCCGGGATCTGACCGACGCCGAGCGGGCCGGTCTGGTGACGGCGGCCACGGTCATCCGCAGCGTCGAACAACAGCTTGGCCGTCCGCTGAATGCCGCCGAGCAAGCGGCAATCATCCTTCCGGGATCGGTGCAGCGGACCATCGGCCAGCAGATCGACCCGGCGACCGGCGCCGTTCTGGTCCCCGGCGGCACGATCACGCGCACGGTCACGCAGTCGGTGGAGACGACTGAGACGGTACAGATCAGCCGCAGCATGGACGACAAGATGTCGGGCATCCTGGCCTCCATCAAAGAATCCTCCGCCGGAATCAACACGTCCGCTGCCGGAATGCAGAAGCTGCTGGAGCGAGCCGTGGACGGTGACGGCCTCATGGTCCGGACCCGCCCGACCGGCGACCCGCGCCAGTGGGTGGCCTTCGAACAGGGCGGCGTTGTGCCAGGCTACGAGAATGGTGGGATCGTCGCCAACGGCATCCCCGGTCGGGACAGTGTCGTCGCCCGCGGGCCGGGCGGCATGCCGATCTGGTTGGCCGGATTGGAGGGCATCCTGACGGCGCCGGCCACCGCCGCCATCGGGGGCAAGTCGACCATCGACTACATCAACCAGTACCACGCCCTGCCGGGCTGGGAGCGCGTCGGGTACGAGGCCGGGGGCATCGCCCCGCCGGCCAACGACATCTGGGCACCGAACGTCACCCCGATCCGGCGGCAGGACTACGCCCCGGCGTCGAGCCGGTCGGGGTCGGACGACCGCGCCGTTGCCGAGCTTCGCCTGCTGCGGCAGGCCATCGAGCGGCTGGAGCGCCGGCTGGAGCGGAACGAAGGCATGGACCAGGAACAGCGGGCGGCCATCGCGCAGGAGATGGCGAGGCTGCTCGACCGCGTGGCGGACGCGGCGGAAACCACCGCTCAGAAGGTCAGCGGAAGGCAGGGCTGATGACGACGATCCACCTGATCGAGCTGGACGCCTTTCATCTGGCGTCCGGCCACATTCACCGCTGGCACCTCGCCACCAAGCCGGGCTACCGGTCGGGCTCCAGCGACACCCCGGCCTCGCTGCCCTGGCTACCGCTGGTGGGCAAGCCCTCCGACGTGTCGCTGTCGATTGCCAGCCTGGGGGAGACGATGGGGGCCACGAAGGTTACCTTCGGCACCGTCGAACTGGACAACGCCCGCGATTGGCAGGGGAGCCGGCAGGCCCGGCTCTACGACGTCACGGCTGATGAATGGATCACCGTCACGCTCCCGGCCCGCTCGCTCAACCCGCTGTTGACCGACTATGCCCTGGCCGGCTGGCCGCTGGTGGAAAAGGTCATCGAGGAGGGGGCGGCCTACAGCACCGCCCAGGTCGTGGCGAGCGTCACCATGGAGATGCCGGACCCGGACTCTAAGCGCTCCACCATCAACTTGGCGGTCCGGGGCCGGGAAGCCGACTTTGACGATCCGCTGCTGACCGAGAAATATGGCACCGGGGACGGCGAGTCCCTGGCCGACCGGACGAAGGAGCGGGCCTTCGGCCACTGCTACATGGAGCCGACCTATCTCGGCATCATCGGCGGGCTGTACCATTGGAGCGTCAACGGGGGCCACCCCATCGAAGGCGTGCCGAACCTATGGGACCGTGGATTCCGGTTGATCCCGCGCACAACCGGCACCCCCGGAAGCGACGAGTTCAAGGCGGACCCGGCCACCGGCATCATCGTGACCGGCAGCCGCCCGCCCGAGATCCTGTGCGAGGTGAAGGGCGACAAGACCGGCGGCGTCTGGCGCCGGTACGTCGGCGAGTTGGCCCAACACCTCGCGGTGACCGTGGGCGGCAAGGTGCCGCTGGCCCGGATGGACGCCGCGTCGGTTGCGGTGCTGGACGCCCTGCCGCGCGAGATCGGCTATGCGATCCCGACCGGCTCCAGCCCGACCCTGCGCGAGGCGCTGGACAAGGTGCTTGGCTCGCTGGCGCGCGGCTACTGGATCGTGACCGCCGATGACATGCTGACCGTCGGCCGACTGCTCGCCCCCACGGCGCCGGCCGCCCGGACCTACCGGCGCGGGGTCAACACGCCTGGCCTGACGCCGCGCAGCACGGACAGCCGGGGCCTACCGGCGAAGACGGTGACTCTGCGCTACGCTGGGATTCCAAAGGTCACGCAGACCGTCGTTGGAGATGCCCTGGACGATGACGTCAAGCTGCACAAGGCGCTGTGGCGCGAGGTGACCGACACCGACGAGGCGACCGCAGCGGCCTATCCGGGCGCTCGGACGCCCACGGTCGAAACCCTGCTGTGGGACCGCACCCAGGCCGTGGCCGAGCAGGCGGAATTTCTGGCCGAGCTGAAGCAGGTCCGGCGCGTCTACGATCTGATCGCCCAGGACGGCGCCCCCGGCATCGACCGGCGCGCCGTGCTGCAGGTCTTCGATGACCTTGCCGGCTATGAGGCCGGGCGGCTCGTCACGGTCATCGGGCGGATCAACAACGCCCGCTCCAAAATCCCAACCCTCGTCGTCCGGGAGTAGCCGATGGGCTTTGGACTCCTTGCAGATCGCAACCGGTTTCCGGCTGCGACGCTGACCAGCAATGCCGATTGGGCAGCAAACAGCCCGCTCGCGTCCTGCCAGTCGCTGCCCCTGCTGACCGCGGCGGTGTCGTCACGGCTCGGGACCGCGGCCAATCCCGTGGTGATCCAGGCGGCGTTCACGGAGCGCTACGCCTGCACCTACGCAGGTTTCTTCCGCACCAACTTTCGACAGGCCGCCCGGTACCGGCTGGAGCTTTACGCCACGTCCGCCTTCACCGGCCTCCTGTTTGACACGAGGAATCCCACCACGGGCCGGGATAGGGCGGTGGTGCCGTCCCTTCTGGATTGGCGGCAGCTTCGGTGGGGCGACAGCAACCTATTTCGCGGCGACTTGCCGGCGGAGGACTATCAGCTCTACCCGACCAACCTTCACGTCACCTTTCCCCTCTGCCGGGTCGGTTCCTGCCGCTGGACCTTCTACGGGGCCGCCTACCAGCCGGACGGGAGCGACGCGGACGCCTACAGCCTGGGCTATGGCTGGCTCAGCGACAGCCTTCAGTTTTGGCGCTCTCTGGACGCCGAGGACGGCTATGTCTCGACCGACGAGGTGACGCGCTTCCCCGGCGGTGGGGTGTCGGTCGAGCCGGGCACCGGGTACCGCACCGTGACCATCCCCCGGCAGGTCAACGGTCGGCAGATCCGCGACAGCCTGTTCGACTTGGCCCGGCGTGTGGACTACTCGAAGCCGGTGGTCTGGCTCCCCAACATCGACGATCCGGCGGCCTGCTTCCGCTACGGCGGCCTCTTTCAGCGGCGCGGCGACCACGCAAACAGGTGGTTTGCCTCCTCCTACACCTCCTCCACGACCTCACTTGAGGAGATCACGACGTGACCACTGCAAGCGACCTGCGCGCCATCAACGGCGACGTTTACAATCCCAGCACCAATGCCGGCGGCCTGGACGGTCCTGGCGGTATGGAGGCCAACTTTCCGAAGGCGCTTGGGCTGATCGCCCAGGGACTGGACGACATGGCCGTCTATCTGTCGCAGGCGAATTACCTCGCCGCCCAGGCATCGGTGGCGACCATCCTGCAACTGTGTCAGGCCCTTGTCGCGCAGATCACCATGGGCAGCACCACCGCACTCGCCTTCCCCAGCGTGGACAAAGTGCTTCTGTCCACCGCGAATGTCGTGCAGACCTTCGTCTACGACACGAGGCGGGACGACCGACTGCCGGATGGGACTCGCTGGAACGAGCCGGGCCGGTGCTCCCACCTGTCCTACTGGCATGAGACCCAGGGCACCTATACCGGTGTGAAGCGCGACGTTCCCGCAGTGGTGGCAATCTCTGCCCTGAAGGAGCAGTGGTATCTGCACGATGCGCTGGACCTCGACCCGGTCACTGGCGTTCCCCGCCTCTGGAGGGCATCCAATCCGACCGGCAATGGTCTCGTCCTGTGCGGCTCCTCCGCGCCGATCACCTGCGTCTTCGCGCTCAACGGGTATATGTATTTCGGTACCGGCATGGGTCTGCATGTGGTCAGCCTGACTGGCGACTGGTGCGAGCGGTACGACAACGGAGGGCGGCGGCGGAGGCTCGGTACCTTTGCGCAGCGCAACACGGTGCTGAGCGAGGGAGGCGTCATTGCTTCTGCCGCTCTGCCGGCGACAGCGATCAACAGCGTGCACGCCCGTGTGTACCCTGGCGCTCCTCTGGATGCGGCGGGGCTGCCGATCCCAACTGTGGCAGTAGCCTGCGGGGCGGGCGGCACGGTTGCCGTTATCCACCCGAACGGCACGGTTGCGACGGCCACAGGCCTCTCCAACTGCGCCAGCGTCTACCTCACCGAGCGCGCGACCGTGATGTGCGAGCAGCTCGGCTTCGACGCGGTGGAAGTCGCGCTGCCGTACTCGACGGGCACGCCGACCGTGGTCCAGCGCTTCGGCGCCTACCGCACGACCTACGGCGGTCTGCCCATCAACTTCAGCGCCAACGCGGCCTACATCATGGGCGACGGCGCAATCGGTGGGCGGAATGGCGGTGGGGTGACTTTCCTCGCCAAAGATTACGGCAACGATGCTTCCGGCATGGTGGCCTATGTCACGCCCGGCTATGCAACCGGCTGGATGCCGGGCGATATCAGGCTTGCCACGCTCTGCGATGCGGCGACGGGCAGCATCACCGGGTCGGGCGAACTGATCACGAACGGCGATTTCGCCGGAGGCACGGCGGGTTGGACGGCAGTCAATGGCGCGTCTTTGTCGGTGATATCGGGCCGGCTGCGCTGTATGTCATCTGGCACAGCCAACGCCGGAGCGTATCAGGTGCTGCCGACAGTAGCTGGCCGCACATATCTGCTTAGGATCGACGTGGACGCAAGCGGTTACGCTGGGGCTGTGGCGTCCGTCCAGGTGAGGCAGGACGGCTATCTGGGGCTGCTCCTGGCTGAGTCTTATGTATCGGCGGGGGGCGTGTCGGGTCGGCTTGTGCAGTTCACCGCTACGTCGATGACGACGGCAGTGTGGGTGTTTGTGCAGCAGTCGGCGGCTGGCGCGTACGTCGAATTCGACAATATTTCATGCAATCTCGCCGCCCCGGATCGCAGCTACAAGGGCAAGGGGCTGATCGTCAACGGCACGCTCCAGCGCAACCCGGTCGCGACGGGTGCTGACGTCGTGGCGTGGTCTGGATTCCTCGCAAGCAATTATCTTCAGCGTCCCCATGATGCCGACATGCCTTTCGGGGCAGGGGACTTCTACGTCAGTTTTTGGTGCAAGGGGGCCACGACTGGCACGACCATCCTCAGTACGGCCGCCCCCGATGGGTCCGGCGCCGCCTTGCGGGTGATCTCCACGACCAACGGGCCGGATGCAGCCTTCAGCAACAGCTTGGGAGGCTGGGGTGGCGAGGTCTTTGGCGGGACGCGGCTTGACGGCTCTGATTTTGTGAAGGTGGACATTCTGCGACGCAACGGCGTCGTAGAGGTGTGGACCAATGGTGTGCTCGGCGGCAGTGGCACGAACACGACGGATTTGACGAACGCAGCCGGCGCGCTGACCGTCGGGAAGGAGCCGGTCGGTGGGTTCTCGACAGATGGGACGCTTGCCCTGCTGCGCATGGGGGGGCTTCGCCCCCACCCCCGCGCAAATCCGCCGCATGTACGCCGACGAGGCGCCGCTGTTCCAGGCCGGGGCCAAGTGCCTGCTGGGCGGCGCAAGCTCCGCTGTGTCCTCACTGGACCGCGACCCGCTGACGGGCCGGCTGGCTGTCGGCACTGGCGACGGTGTGTCGGTCTTTTCGAGGCTGCGCAGGGTGTCCTACTACGACGAAGCCGTCTTGGCGGCCACCTCGTCCGACACCGTGCGGTCGGTCGCCTTGCGGGGCGGTTCGCTGCTGATCGGCACGGCGGCTGAGGTCGGCTTCGTAGGGGACGCGCTGGGAGGTAAGGAGGCCATCGCCGTGGGCGGCCCGCGACCGGTTGGCGCCGGCTTTATCGCCCGCGGACTCACCACCGATGGTGCGGCGCTTGACTTGGCGCCGCGCGTCCCGGTCTGCGAGCGGGAAACCGTGCTGGTGGAGGCCCGGATCATCGGCAGGGTCACTGGAGCTGCGGACACGGAGCGGCTGACCTACGTCAGGCGGGCGACCTACTACAGGGACGCGGGAGGCGCCATCACGCTCCAGGGGGCGGTCCAGCCGGTAGGGACGGACACTGAGGTCACCGGCGGCGCCGACGCCACCCTGGCCATTGTCGGCGATTGGGTCGCCGCCCGCGTGACCGGGGTGTCCGGCAAGCGCATCCGCTGGGAGGCCACCTTCATCATCACCCGCCTGTCGGAGGAGACCAGCTATGCAGCCTGACCAGATGCCTGACAACTACAAGGGCGGGCGCCTGCTGTATCGGTGGGCCTGGGTTGAGGTTCAGCCGGCGGTGCTGGACCCGCTGACCGGTGACGAACTGGTGCCCGCGGTGTTCGGCCCGCGCTGCCCTTCGCCGCCGCTGGACGTCTTCGCCGCCACGCCGGAGGAGATCGAGGCGGTGCTGGCCGGGAATGCAGAGGTCCGGGCGCTCGCCGTCGCCGCGCTTCCGCCGGCCCGACCGATTATCCTCCGGGATCTCGATGCGCTGGGCAACGTCATCGCCGAACGCGAGGTGATCCCAGAGCCGCCCGCCACGCCCGTGGTGCCGCTGGCCGACCTGAAGGCCGCCGCAGTGGACCTGATCAACGCCCGCGTCGGCGAGCTGCGCGCCCAGCACATAACCGTGACGGTGGGGCAGTCGGCAACGTATCTCGAAAAGCAGGGCGAGGCGGCCCAGCACGCGGCGGGGGAAAGCGGCCCGTTCCCCTACTTGGAGGCGGAAGCCGCCGCCACCGGTCTCACTCTGGACAACGTGGCCGCGCTGGTCCGCGCAACTGCCACGGCTTGGACGGCGACGAACGCCGACCTGGAGGGCAAGCGCCGCGCCGCGGTGGAGGCCGTCAAAGCGGCTGAGACGCCCGTCCAGGTATTCCAAGCCTGCACCCACCTCCGGGCCTGACCGCCCGCGACAAGACTCCCAACCCCGTCCACGATTCCGGCCGCCGCGAGCGGCCTTTTCTATGCCCGCGCCACCGCGCCGGGCCGCAGGAGGTCCCATGCCCGATCCATCGTCCGCCGCTGACGGCGGTCTATTGAACAACGCCCTCAGCTATCTCGGAACGGGCGCCCTCGGGGCGGCTGTGCTTTGGCGAGCGCTGGTCTACTTCGGCCGCCATGATCGTGCTGCCAAGATGGAGGCGGAGCTTCGCGACGACCTCCGTCATCGGTTGGACAAGGCAATGACCGACATCGCCTCGATGGCCCACGAGCGGAACCAAGCGGTGATGGTGAAGCTGCAGCTCGAAACCGAACTGCGGCTTTCCAACGAGCATTTGGCATCGGCCCGGTCGGAACGGGATGACGCCCGGAATGCGCTGGTGCGGGTCCAGCAGGAGAACGAGAACCTGATGGCGACGAACCAGCGGCTGGTCGAGGAGGCCGCGGTCGCTGAAGCGGAAGCCCGCGGGGCGCCGGCCGGCACGAAGCCCACAGCGCGGCAGGTGCCGGGAGAGCGGCCATGGCAAAAGTGAACGAGACGGACCAGCAGGTCGCCACGCAGGCCCTGGCCGACTGCGAGGGCAGCAAGGACGATGCCCTCCTGCTGCTGGCGCACCTCCTCGTCAACGCGCGCCGGGGCATGTGCTCCGGCTTCCAGCAGCTTGGGCCGCCGGTGCGGCGGTCCGCTGGCTGAACCTCCCCTCGGTAGGGGATCGGCGCTGGGAAAAAGAATGGCGGCCCCAGAGAGCCGCCAAGGTTCAGCTAATTTCTGCCGTGGATAGCAGATCGCGGGACCCTAAACGCGGCTGCTCTTTAAAACAATTCCAAAGAGGAAGTAACTCATGACCACCACGCCCTCCGGCGCGGCTGAAGCCGTGCGCCTGCCCACCGTCGTCGGCGCCGCGCGCCCGCTCGGCCCCACCGACATCGCCACCGCTGCTGCCGCCCTCGGTGTCGAGGAGGCGGCCTATCGCGCCGTTCTGATCGTGGAGACCGGCGGCCGCAGCGCTTACCGGCCCGACGGCCGCATGCCGATCCTGTTCGAGGCCCACATCGCCTACCGCCTCAATGGGGGCGTGACTGTGCCTGGTCTGGCGGAACGAAGCTGGGATCGTGGCCTTTACTCCAGCACGGCGGCCGGCGAATACGACCGGCTCAACCGGGCCTGCCAGCACCGCGCCATTGGGCCGGCGGTCGCTCTGAAGGCGGCGTCCTGGGGTATGCCGCAGATCCTGGGCAGCAACCACGCCATGTGCGGCTTCGGCGACGTCGAGAGCTTCGTACGGGCCATGGCGGACAGCGCCGCCGCCCAGCTTGCCGCCTTCAACGCCTTCGTCACGGCGTGCGGGCTGCTGCCGGCTCTGCGGGGCAAGCGCTGGAGCGACTTCGCCCGCGGGTACAACGGGACGGCCTTCCGGGAGAACGCCTATGACGAGAAGCTGGCCGCCGCCTATCAGCGGGTTCGCGGCGCCGCGGGCGACGGCGTGCTGGGGATCGGGGACGTCGGGCCGGACGTGGCGGCCCTGCAGCGGGCGCTCCAGCGCTGCGGCTTCCCGTCCATCGTGGAGGATGGCGACTTCGGCCGGCGGACGGCCAACGCGGTCGAGCAGGTCCAGGCCGTGCATCGGCTGCCGGTCACCGGGCGGGTGGACACGCGGACGGCGATCGCGCTGGGGCTGGTGTGAGGGAGGTTCCTAGAAAATTAATCTGTAAAATCATTGCCTTCCGTAATGGTCAGGTAACTCCGTCCCAACGCCCACGAACGAACAGAGGCATCTGGTGCTGAATGAGGAAATTGCACTCATTAGCCCACCCATAAGATGGGTAAGGCATACCGTGAAAAAATATATATCGGTCCGGCACCATTTTATGACTAAAATCCCGATGACGATACGCGTAATCGGGTGTACGGTACTTGACATCAGGAGCGGCAGGTTACATAAGACCGCGCCTGTCAAGTGAGGTGTGCGTATGGAAACCACATTAACCGTGCTGTTATCGATTCCAGCGGCGGTAATTATCGCTCTTGGAGTTGCGGCTCAGGTTGGAGCGGGCGGCACCATCATTAGCAAGATCGATAAGTTGGTTGAGCAGCGGCTCGCTCCGCGCGCAATTATCATGGATGAGAACCCAGGGCGCAAACAAAAGCGATTGTGAAAAATTAGATAAACAACCCGTTGAATATCGGCCTGCCATCTGGTAGGCATTTTTTATGCCCGCTCTTTCGAAAATTCTCAGATACGTTTCAGTGTTCTTGGTCGCCACGCTTGGCCCGTTCGTGCCAGGCGTAGGTGTGGCTATATACAACACAATATTCCAAACGGAAATTGACGGCGTCGACAAGATGGGCGCTCAAATTTGGGCGTCTTTCTGGGAGTGGGCGCGCGTATATGTAGCAATACACTGGGACCGTTTTCTTTGGACTTCTGCAGGAATTATGGGGGTCTGGGCCATTGTTACCCATGGCTATCCATTTATTAAGCGTTCAATGAAAAGGCGTATTCTGGTCCGTCGCGTCGGTATTCGGGCTTTTCTTCCTAGAAATACTGAGCAAGAAAAGAAGGAAAGCTGGGACGACTGCGCTCACCATCTAAATGACGTAAACAACAACGCGATTCTTATCTCCGGCGCAAATGGATGGGCGACTTTTGGTTCTCCATCATCGCCACTTCATGATGTTATTAATAACTTTGGGAAAAGTGTAAAAATTCTTCTTGTATACCCTTACTCAGAAGCAATTGAGATGAGGGCTGCAAACGTGGAAGTTGACGTTAATGATTATAGAAATGAACTTGTGAAAACTTTATCATTTTGCAAAAAGCTTAAGAATAGAGGTTCTGATATAGAGGTTCGTTTATTCGATTGGCCACCGGTATGGAAGATGATATTTTCAAGCGATAGGCTTTGGCTTCAGCATTATGAGTATGGTAAGCATGTTGATAATACCCCTGCTTATAGCTTTGATAGAACTCCTGATCCTTCAGCTCTTTATAATCCGTTTAGGGCAGAATTTACGCGTATGTGGGAGCGTGCAGAGTCTATAAATCTCAGCGCATCTATTAATAGTTTGCTTAAAATCATGGAGTCGCAACACAGGCCAGTTGCATGTTCTTCCTGTGACGGCGGGCCGGCAGGAAAAATGCTAAGAGCGCAGACTGCAAGCAGGCAATAATGTTTCCGCCCTAGCAAGCCGCCCGGCATCCCGCCCGGCGGCTTTTCCTTTTCCGGAGCCTCCCATGACCGAACTCCTCAGCCCGAAGCTGGTCCGTCGGCAGTACGGCGAGCTGGCCCTGCACGAACACTGGTGCCCCGGCTGCAATGCGATGCTCCAGATCGCCGTGGACAACCCGTTCCGCAACGGTGTCCGGTGGACCTGGGACGGGAACGCCGCGGCGCCGACCTTCAGCCCCTCGGTGAATCACACCCTGCGGTTCGCGCCGAACAGCGGGCGGGCCGCCAAGGTCTGCCACTACTTCATCCGCTCGGGCCGCACCATGACCTGCCACCACTGCCGCAAGCCTCTGGACCGCAAGTCCTACGCGCTGAACGTCGCCGCCATGAAGGTGGAGGCGCCGGGCCGCGCCGTGATGATCGCTGACGGCGAACTCCCCGTGACGCTCTCCGCCGACATCGGCTACCACGACCACGATCTGGAGAAGCTGACCGGATCGGCCTCGGTCGATCTGCTGGACGGCCTGCCGCAGCGGAATGCTCAAGCCGAAGCCTCATTTTGCTCGAAGCGGTGCTTGGCCAGCTGGTTTACCGAGAAGGTCAACAGCCTGACCGACCTTTCTGCCTGACCAGCGCCAACCCGCCTTCCGGCCCGTCACTCCGCCGCCACGGCCAGCTCCCAGCGAGCCTCTTCCCGCATGGGCGTGGCCGCCCTGAAATACCCCATCACGTAGACCCGCACGGCGCTGGACAGGCTGTTGGTGTCCAGCGCCTCCACGCGTTCGGCGAGGCGGGTGCACAGTTCGCTCACTGTCAGCCCTTCCCTCTGCGCGATCTCGGTCAGGGCGTCCCAGAAGGCCGGCTCCAACCGCATGCTGGTGCGGCGCCCGGCGATCATTACGTTCCTCGGCTTCTTCGATGACATGGCACGTTCACCGCTGCATGTTGCATTCTCGAGTATGTAGCGTCGCGGAGTCGGGGCCGGAAAACATGTGATGGATGTCACATAAAACGCAGGTCTCCCCGCTGGGGCCGGCAGCGGGATCGCCGCCACCCACCATTCGCCCCATTGACCGCCTAGGAATGTTCTCGTAACGTTCTCCTATGCCGGAACCGAACCACCCACCGAAACACGAACCGTCGTACAGGATGAACGCCCTGGGCACCCTGGCGAAGCGAGGCGTCACGCAGTTGGAGTTCTGGTGCCCGATCTGCCGGCGGCACAGCTTCCGGGACATGAAGATGCTGCTCGCGAAGTTCGATCCGGCCACCGATCTCTGCATGCTGGCCCGCAAGGCGCGTTGCGGCGGCTGCGGTCGGCGGGGTTGCCACATCCAGCCGGCAGATCCACCGGCACAGGGCACCCCCGGTTACCGGGAATGGCTGCGCGATGAGATGGCGCGCTGTCAGGCTTTCCTGACGCGGGCCAGAGAGCAGCTGTAGCCGCGATCAATTCAGCAGCGCGTTCAAGGCACCCCAGTCGTCACGGTTGATACGGTTGGAAAATGATCGCTTCCATCATTTTCCAACTGTGCAACGCCTCAGGTGGCGTTGGTATGAACCTCGCCGGATGTGCTTGGCACCCAAGCCAAATTACGCGCCGACGCCCTTGAGGCAGCATAGCCTGTTGTTGCCGCCGCTCTCGAGTGGGCCGTGCGGAAGAAATCCTGCACGGCTTCGACCACCTGCCAGACTCTATCACCCAACCCGTACCACATCGGAAGACGCAGCAGCCTTGCGGAGAGATCGACCGTAATGGGCAATTCCCCTGCAGCGCAGGAAAAACGCCTTCCTGCCGGCGCGGTATGTAGCGGCACGTAATGAAACGGCGCCTGAATGCCGTTCGTCCGCAGGTGGGCGATCAACGCATTGCGCTCACGGGCCGTGCGCGCCAGGACGTAATACAGATGTGCATTGTGCCGACACTCGGCCGGGATTAGCGGACGGCGCAACAGGCCGCGTTCCTCCAGCGGTGCCAGAGCCTCATGGTAGGCGTTCCACAAGGCATGGCGCTCCTCGTCCAGCCGCTCGGCATTCTCGAATTGAGCGAGAAGAAACGCCGCCAGCATGTCGGAGGGAAGATAGGACGAACCGATGTCCTCCCAGGTGTACTTGTTGACCTCGCCACGGAGGAAGCGCGCGCGGTTTGTGCCCTTCTCGCGGATGATTTCGGCGCGGGCGATCAAATCCGGATCGTTGACGACCAAGGCGCCTCCCTCGCCGGAGATCAGGTTCTTGGTCTCGTGGAAGGAGAAGGCCGACAAGGCGCCGAAGGTGCCGAGCGGACGGCCGCGGTACGCAGACATCAGCGCCTGCGCGGCATCCTCGATCACCGCCAGACCATGCCGGGCGGCGATGGCGTCGATCGCATCCATATCGCAGGCGACGCCGGCGTAATGCACCACGCAGATGGCGCGGGTGCGGGGCGTGATCGCCGCCTCGATCAAGCGCTCGTCGATGTTAAGCGTGTCCGGCCGAATGTCCACGAAGACAGGCACCGCTCCGCGCAGCACGAAGGCGTTCGCGGTGGACACGAAGGTGTAGGAGGGCATAATGACCTCATCCCCCGGACCGACGTTGGTCAGAAGGGCGGCCATCTCCAGCGCTGCCGTGCAGGAATGGGTCAGCAAGGCCTGCGGTGCCCCAAGTCGCCGTTCCAGCCACGCTTGGCAGCGTTTGGTGAACGCTCCGTCTCCGGAAAAGTGCGCCTGCTCCAGGGACTCGCGGATGTATTCCAGTTCGTTGCCGGCCAACTTGGGGCGGTTGAAGCGAATCGTCATGTCGCTCATCAGCATCACCTCGCGCTCGAACTCGCCGCAGAACGCCTTGGGTCGGGGAGCGAGCGCGGCGAAATGAGGGGCACGGCTGATCACCCTCCACCGCTCGCCCGCCCAGGACCCGGCGATCCGTGTTTCCTGGATGGCCTGTTGATAGCATCCCTTGGTCTCGGTCGGGATTGTCAGCCATTGCACACCCCGCTCCGTCTTGATGCGGTTGCGCCAGCCGCACCGGACAAACGACACGCAGTCGAACAGGGAAAATCCGTCTATCGAGCAGATGATATCAAAGCGACCTTTCTCGGACACGTAGCTAGATTGAATGATAATGATGCGCTTACCCGTTGGAGACTTATCGGGGCGATGTGTAACACCAACGGGAAGTGAATGGCCCCAATGAGGCGCGGCCGAGCTCATGCTGGAAGGCATGAGGATGCAATCTTTCTGCTGTGCATGAGTTGTTATCTGGATAGAAATGGCGGTCATATTCTCGTTGATGCGGGTGGCTGATGCGCGAATCCCCTCATGTTCTGCTGGCCGAGGACGAGGATCTGGTTGCCATGGTGGTGGCCGATTTTCTTGAGTCCGAGGGGTTTCGGGTCACCGTCACGCACAACGGACTGACGGCCATCGAGGCTGACGCCATCGATCCGGCTGACCTCCTGCTCACCGACATGCGCATGCCGGTGATGGGCGGTGAGGCGCTGATCCGGCTCATCCGGCAGCGGCGCCCCGATTTGCCGGTTGTCGTCTCGACCGGATTCAGCGAGCACATTCCTGTCGAGGAGCCGGGACGGCTGGTGGTCCTGCGCAAGCCTTATTCCTTGTCCGCGCTGGTCCCGGTGATCACCGCCCTGCTGTCCGGACGGACGGGGCTGGCCTCCTGAGCGAGGGGGAATCGGCACCAGCGGATGAGCTGAGCTGAACGCCGGCGGGATGTCCGCCATCAATCCAGCAGCGCGTTCCAGGCATCCCACCCGTCACGGCTGAGCCGCCACCGGCCCGGACAGTGGCCCGGTGTGATCAGCCCGCGGTCGTGGCACTCCACCACGAGCCACTCCGGCGCCGCGCAGGGGGCGTGTGCGCTCTGCGTGTAGACTTCCCCGGTGCCGGGATCAGCCGTCAGCAGGAGCAGGATCTGATCCTGTGTCAGGTACCCCTGGGCCATGAGCCTGCTGCTGTACTGAGGCTTGGGCATGCCGGGCTCCATTGACCTGTACACCCTCATAGGATGCGCCTGACGCGCCATCCTGACAATCGTTCACCCCGCCGCTTGGTTTCAGCGCAACCTCAACCTTTCCTTTGCCGCCTCGCCGCTGCTCGGGCGCAGATATCCTGCGCTTCGAGCCGAGCCTGTACGGCTTGCGCGAGCAGTTCCCGGCTCTGCTCCTGTAACGACCGCGCCCGCTTGAAAGCGTCCTCCCGAAGTTGGAGGAGCCGCTGAAACCGGGCCGCGGAAGCTCGTGTGTCCATGGCGGATCAACCCACCTGGTGCACCGCCGTTCCAGCCACCAACAACCCGAATCCACCCCAGCCGCCCGGCCCCCGCCGAGGCGGCATTTTTCATGCCCGAAGGAGGGGCACCCATCATGCTGCCACTGCTCATCCCGATCCTCACCGCCCTTGCCCCGGTGCTTCTGCCCGAGGTCGCCAAGGCCGCCCTCGGCACCGGCGAGACCGCCCAGAAGGTCGGCGAGGCTGCGGTGTCCGTCGTCTCGAAGGTCACCGGCATCCCGATCACCACCCCAGCGGAAGCCGAACGCGCCGTCGCCGCGGCGCAGACCGATCCGGCGAAGCTGGCCGAGCTGTACCGCCAGCAGGGCGATCAGGTCGTGGCGCTGCTGCGGCTGGACAATGAGGACCGGGCCGACGCTCGCGCTCAAACCGTCCAACTTGCCCAGGCCGGCAGCCGCATCTCCTGGGGCGCGCCCGTCGTCTCAACCATCGTCCTGGCGACGTTCGGCATCGTGCTGTACCGGGTGCTGAGCCAGCCGGCCGGCGCGATCGACCAGAACGCCACGCTGATGCTCGGCGCCCTGACCACCATGGCGTCGGCGGTGGTGTCCTATTGGGTCGGCTCCAGCGCCGGCAGCGCGGCCAAGGACAAGCTGCTGCGGAAGTGAGGGGCGCCATGACCGTTCTTCACCTCTCCGACCTCGCCGGTGGCGCCGGGTTCGCCCTGGTGGCCCTCTGGCCCTGGCTGTCCGGTCGCCGCGCGCTGCTGGCCGGGCAGGGCGCCTCCGCCGCGGCGTTCGCGCTGCACTACCTGTTGATCGGGGCTGGCACCGGTGCGGCACTCTCCGGGCTGTCCGTCCTGCAGGTCGCCACCGCTTGGCCTGACGATCGTCCGCGCTGGTGCCGGGCGCTCTACATCTCCACGCTGCCTGCGCTTGCCGTGTTGGCCGCCTCGACCTGGGCGGGCTGGCCATCGGCCTGTGCAGCGGCTGGGATGGCTCTCGGTACTGCGGCGCGCTGGTGCCGGTCGGCGCTGCTGCTGCGCGCCCTGTTCCTGCTGGCCGGGGCCTGCTGGGTCGCGCATGACTTCCTGTCCGGCTCGACCTTCGGGCTGGCCGCCGACCTGCTCTGCATGGCCGGGCTGGTCTACGGCGCGCTGCGCGATTGCGTACCTCGGAAGCGCGACGAAGCAGCGCTCGGCCAGCTACTTCCTACCTCCCAAGCGCCAACGCCGGGGCCGCCTTCCGTTGAGCCGCGATGAGGAGCAGGATCAACAGGAATGGCCGGATGCAGGTAAGAACGAGAAGAATGCCAGCGTTCCCAGGCGCATAGTTCCCGGCCACCCAAATCTGATGAAAGTGGCCGTACGCCACGCCGATGTAGAACAGCGATGCGTAGGTCACGACCGCCGCCTTGAAGTCGAGTGATCTGCGGAAGGCAAGCACCCCCATGACGCCCAGCGCTATGTCGGCGACGCCGATCTCGAACTGAAACGGGCTTGTCGTCCACCCGATGAATGCCGCGGCGCGCTCGGGAGCGAACACATGGAACAGCCCAGCCCAGAGAGCATCGACACCAACGGCCAACAGCAGCAGCCAGGACAGATAGCCTTCCGGCGTCCGATCAGATCGGCTGAGGGTGGGAATGATGATCGCCAGTAGAAAGGTGATCAAAGGAATGTGTGTCAGGACAAATCGTATCAAATTAGCGGCGTCCATTTCGTCCTCCATGGAAGAGACGACAAGCGGACGTTGAGACGTTTCTCTCGCCCGTTCCAAGAGGCTATCGGAAATACCTCGATGTAGGCGCTGGCCTCGCGCTTGTGTCTGTTATGGCGAGGTGCGCAACCGCATCGATCCTGCGAACTGATGTCTGCAGATCGTCGGTCTGAATACCCAACCCCTATGTTCAATCAAAGGATACCAACCGTGAACGCCATGTTCCCGGCACGCACAGCCGTGCCTGACTTCCGCCTCGTCGAGACCTTGTTGCTGGGCACCGGGCCGCTCGCCCCGGCGCTGGGCGCCGCGCGTGACCGCTTGTCCCGTGAGCTGGTCGCCCGCGGCGTGACGCCGATCCTGTGCGAGTCCTGGCCGGATCTGCAGGTGCTGAACGCCCGGCACCGTGAGAGCTGGTTCCCGATGCTGCCCAAGCCGGCCAGTGCTCCAGCCTTCTGGCTCGGGCTGGTCGACAGCGAAGGGGAGGTGGTCGCCACGCACGCCGTGGTGTTGGTCGACTGCGCCTCCTCCAGCTTCGGCGCCCGGCTGGCGGACCTTTCGGCTCTGCACGATCCCGGCTCGGCGCCGGCGGATGAATGGGCCTTCGTCGCCAGCGAGGCCGCGCACGACACCCGTGGGGCGGTGGCCTGGATCGTGGCTGGCTGGACCCGGCCGGACTGGCGCGGTGCCGGGCTGTTCCATCGGCTCGGCGAGATGGTGCGGCTGGTCGCCCTGGCCCGCTGGAACCCGAAGTGGGTGGTCGGGCTGGTCGATCCGGAGACGGTACCGGTGTGGAGCGGGCGGGGCGGTGGTCGGCGCAGGCTGGAGGAGCGGCCCGGCATCCTCTATCATCAGAGCGACGTGGGGCGGCTCCCGCTGCATCTCATGCGCTGGGGCCGCCACGCCGTGTATATGGATCTCGGTATCTGCGGCGGCCCCTCCTGGTGAGGGAGGCCGCTGACAGATCAATGCAGCGTCTGCACGTCGATGGCCGACAGTACCGCTCGCCGCCCACGGTCGGCCCACCCGAACAGCGCTTGGGTGTAGACGAAGGGCCGCCCCACACCGGACACCGCGATCCGGTTGAACAGGGCCTCGCCCGCGCCGATGGCCTCGGCATATTCCAGCCCAATCCGGTGGGCGTAGTCGGTATGCGGGTCGGCGGCCTCGGGCTGGCCGATCATGGACCGGCTCCAGCCCATGCCGAGAACCTTCACCGTCGGTGCGCCGATCCGGCGGAACAGCAGCGGCGTTTCCGCCTCCATCGCCGCCAGCACCGTGCAGCGGTCGAACAGGCCGCGGCGTTCCAACCAGTCGAACAGGTCGGCGCTGAGGGTCCGGCGGCGCCGGCATTCAGCGGCGATGTCCTGCTGCCAATCCGCGGCGGCGCGCAGGGTTAAGCGCTCGACGTGGATCTCGGTGTGGACGGGGCGCGGCGCGCCCCGATCCGTGTGGAACTGCAGAATGGACATCACGCAGCCTCCATCATCTTGAGCGCCGCCGCGAACCCGGCCCGGAAGGCGTCGGGGGAGCAGCCGGCGGCGTTGGCGCCCGCCTCCACCATGGCTTCGGTGATGACGGTGGGGACCGTAGGCGCGGTGTGAGGGATGGCGCGGTCGGCGAGGCTGGCAATGGCCGCGCCGAAGTCGTCCGATTCGTTCGCGAGAGGGACGTCGCCGGTCAGCAGGGCCTTCAACTCCGGCACCGCCCGCAGAGCGTCGGCGACAAGGCCAAAGACCAGCGCATCCACTCCATTTCTGGCTTCCGACACCGTGGGCGGGAAGGGCAGGACGCCGGGCTTGCTGTCCGGGTGGCAGGCGACGGGGTGGGTGGCCCACAGCAAGACCGTCTTGGCGGCCATGCCCAGCGTCGGGTTCCCGTCGTAGGCCGCGATCTGGCGGGCCAGCCGGAAGGACTCGTTGCTCGAGTCGATCAGGTCAGCATCGTCTTGACCTTCGGCGCCGATGGTCGCTTCCAGCTCGAGCCAGCGGCGGACGTCTGCGAGGATCTGGTCGCGGTCGGCGTCCTCTGACCTAGCGAGCAGCGTGCCCAGAGCATCACGCACGCGCTGAAGCGCTGGAGCATGCCGGTGCCCTTCGCCGGTCAACCCGATTTCGGGACACAGCAGCCGGTCCAGCACAGCCAGAACGTCGAGCGGCGTGACCGGTTCTGCGGCCAGCATCCCGTCTTCCAGAGGGGCGTATTCATGGTGCAGGCCGTCCCGAGCGAGGTCAGCAATCTGCTGGGCTGCCTCGGTGAAAGTCAGGCCAATGTCAGGGATCATGGTGGAGCGCATCAGCGATCCTCCCCAGCGCCGGGGGTGGGCAGCGGCGAGCCCTTCGGCTTGGACGCCTGCTTGGCGCGGATCGCCTCCACCTTAGTCCACACCCGGGCCAGCTCGGTTTCTCCGGCCTCGGCCATGTCGATGCCCTGCGCATGGCACAGCGCCGCCAGGGTCACCATCACGCCGCCGACTTCTTGCGCCGGTTCGCCGACCGCGCGACCGAACACGTAGTCCACGAGCTGGTGCGCCTCGCCCTGGGTGCAGCCGCACGCCTGCACCAACTCCAGCGCCTCCTCCAGGAAGCGGTGGTTGCGCTCCAGCTTGTCGGCGGTGATCTCGGCGCCGAAGCAGGCGAGCATCCAATCATGGATGCGCTGCTGAAAGCTGGACGGTCCCGCCTGTTCGTCGTTGACCGCCGCCGCGGCAATCGCCGCGCAAGCTTCCAGCAATGAGACAGCATCAATGGACAGCTTACTGGCGCACTCGACCGCGGCGGTTTCCATGGCGGGGTAGGCGGTCGGTTCGAAGCGAAGGACGTCGCGCAGCGCGTCCTCTCGCGCATGAGCCGCGCAGGCTTGGCCGACAAGCCGGTTGACCACCTCGCACAGATTCATCGCTTCATTGCGCAAGGCGTCCCGTTCGGTCTCGGCCCGCTTCAGGCTGGTGCCCAGCGACTTCGCCAGTGCGATCATCCCGTTGCCGGTCATGACGGTGGTGGCGAAGGCGTCTTCCAGAAGCTTCAGCCGGCCGGTGACGTCTCTGGTGGACGCCACGTTCGAAAAGGACGCGACGGCCTGTTCGACAGATTGTTCGCTTTCCCCTTCCACGCTCGATTCGCCGTAGGCGGCCAGCGGGTCCATATCGGTGCTGCCGAACAGCCAGTCGAAGGTGTCGTTGATCGCACCGGCCTCGACAGCCCCGTCGCCGCCCGCTTCGGCCAACATGGCGCAGCGGCCTTGCAGATCAAGAACATCGGCGGGGGATCGCGACACCCTCAGGATGTGCACGTCGCGGGGCTGCGCCCCAGGCGCACTTTCTCCGAGCGTGCTTCCGAGTATCATGGTATTTTCCGGGTCGGTCTTCATTGGCTTTCCAAGGCAAGGTGTGGACCATGGCGAAGCTGTTGGTAGCGGCTTCGCTGTCGAGTGCCCGGTCGTTGGACGCGATCGGGCACTCATACTTTTGTTGACGCCATAGCAGATACCTAGTTGCATTGATTAATGGCGTTTTAGAGGTGTCGATACCGAATTAGGTAACACATTGGGTGTTGACCGGCAACACCTATCCGCGCATCCTTCTACCTAATTCGGTAGAGTGATGGGGGATGGGGTGTTTCGGCTCTTTGGCGAGCACGTCCGCGCCGGGCGCGCACTATTGCGTTGGAAGCAACCGGAGTTGGCCGCAGCCGCCAGCAAGCATTACCCTGTGTCTCCGGACACGATCAAAGCGTGGGAGGCCATTGACGGGCCAATCAAAGCTTCAGTTGATCGTGTCGAGGCGGTCATAAAGACCTTCCACGAAAACGACATCGAATTGCTGAATGGCGACGCCCCTGGCGCGCGCAAGCGTCCTAAAGCCTGAGCGCCCTTGTGAACATCCGACTTTGGATGCAGATTGTTTGCATCACTCGCTCCATCAGTGAGTGAATAAGCCGGTGAACGGGGGCGGCGCCAACCACACCCCGCTCACCAGCTTCATCATCATGCTCTGTGGTAAGGCGCCCAGGCCGCCTGCCTGCGGTCTGGGCTACCGCCACATTCAGGCCGCATGGACACGGTTTCGCACCAGCGGCCACTCGTCGCCTTCGCCCGGCTCGCGGTAGCATTCGGCACCGGCCATCGGATGATCCGCATAGGGATCGACCGGCATCGTGTGGCCGTAGCTGACGAGCTTGCGCGTCATGGCGTAGGCGGCGTCATAGGCCGGCGTGCCGTAGACACCCGGCGTGTGGTCCACGATCTGGCCGAGCGCGACCATGCAGTCTTCGAAGTACACCCGCGGCCGCAGCATGTGGGCGTGCCACACCTTGTCCACCAACTTCGACGGGACGAGGGTTTCCGTCGGGTAGGCGGCCACAGCGGTAAGGAAGGACCGATAGCGCTCAACCGCCACCGCAGCCTCTTCCTTTTGCATGCCGCCGCGCATGAGATCTTCGACCAGGATGTCCAGGTTCATGGCGTTGATCGCCTGGACCTTGTTCAGCATGTCCATGTCGTCTCCTTTGTCATGATTTGCCGCGAAACCGGGCGGCTCCGGTGATCGCCCCCAATACGGCTACCCAGCGGGCAAGGCCCGTCTGGCCGCGGTTGGCGAGTGCCCCAACATCCAGTTTCTTCAGGATGTTTTTGACCTGTTCGCGCCCGGTGCCGGGCGCTTTTCCGAGTTCCTTTGCCGCGTCGTCGTTGGTGAAGCCGTTGCCGATCATGGCTGCAAGCTCAGCCTCTGCGGGGGTCAGCTTGAAATCCCGGTGCAGTACGTCCGAAACCGTTGCGACATCGAGGCGGGCCGGCGCGACTACCACGACCGCTGAGCCGGGGGCGTCGCCGCTCCGCGACACCGACACGATGTGCGACCTTCCTGCTGCAGCTCGAATGATGGTGGCCGCGGTCGGCGCCAAGAGGCGGCCAAGACTGGCAAGCGCCACGAGGCGCGACAGTTCTGCGGTGTCATCACCATGAAGCGCTGATAGGCGCCCGTGCTCGTCCACCAGCAAGCCATCGGACCGGCTGATGAGATCGGTCATGGCGGCGTTCTTGTGCTTGATCCGTCGATCCGGTCCCAGGACTGCGATGCCGAATGCCAAGCAGTCGAGTGCGGCAGCGCATTGCTCGGCAGCTTCCCTCTGCCGGATCGCTTCGAAAAGTCCAAAGGTCGGAATGTCGCCTGAGAAGTATTGCCGAAGGCCGGCGCGATCCGGCTCAACGCGCAACTGGGCATTCCACCCGTTGTCGAGACGGATATGTGCGCAGATCAATTCGGTTGGAAATCGGCGGGTGAACTCAAGGCGAGGGCTTCGGCGAGCGCTCTGTGCATCAGCAAGCTGAGCCTCTAAGTCTGGTTGACTGATGATTCCATTATCCGCGCCATGTTTCCATGAAGAGCGCAGCATTGATTCAAAGGTCAGTGGGGCAGAAAAATCGATAAACGGATACAGGCGCTTTTTATCTTGGCTGGCATATACGACGTTGTCGTTTGGATCGATGATGACGAGTGATGCACGCAGCCGTGATGCCGTCACGGCCATGTCGGCGAACGGGCCGGGGATGTCCCAAGGGAGCGGTGGCATCGTCATCGTTTGCGCTATTCGATGGTTGCGGTTTTCCTTTCGTCTGAACGTAACAAAGTGCTCTTGCTCGCCACTACCACCCACATGGGGGGTATGATGGATCGGCGCTCGAAATCTATGAGTGATTCTGTGGGGTTGGACGCGGTCAAATTGGCGTCAGGTACTTGATTCGTAAGCCTTGCCGGGAATTTCATTGCGCATGTAGCGCATCTGAGCCGGTCATGTAATTTTTTAGTTGCAGTAGAGCGTGTGCATACTAGCATGTGTAAGTGGTTCAGATAATTGCCCTCTAAGATAATAAAGTTTCGCAATTTCCTCGAATCACCGTGGCGACTCGGACGAGTTTGAGCGCGAATCGGATCGTTCGGCCCGAAACACATAAAGTGCTGCTCCGATGATCATCGCCGATCCAACCATCTGCATGCCGCCCGGAACCTCGCCGAACAACAGGTAGCCTGCCACCAGGGCAATCGGCACGTCGATCAGCGACAAAGGTGCCAGCCGGGCAGGGGAGGCGTAGCTGTAGCTCTTGACGGTGAACCACTGCGCCAGCCCGCTTAGCAGGGCCATGCCGGCCAGCAGCGGGATATCGGCGGCCGGCGGCCCGATCGCCACGCTGGACGCGGGAACCGCCACCACGGCGGTCACCAGGATCGCGGAGACGGCCACCACGACGCTCGGCGGGTTGGTCAGGGCCAGCCTGCGCATGCAGATGTGGCTCCCGGCTCCGGCGAGGGCGGCGAGTGGCAGGATCAGCGCTTCCCAACCATCCCAAACCGCCGTCGGCGTTCCAATGGCAGAGAGGCGAGGCCAGAGCGAGACGACGCCCCCAGCGATGCCGAGGCCGACCGCTGCCCACACGTCGGGACCAACCCGCTCCTTCAGGAACAGCCAAGCCATGGGCACCACCAAAGCGGCTCGGACATACATGAAGGCGGTGACCAGGGCGACGGGAAGGGTGGCGTAGGAGTGGACCAGAGCCATCAGCGATACTGCGCCCACAACAGCCCGGACGAGGTGGATGTGCGGGTCCCGGAGCTGGCGAAGGTGGAGGAAGGCATGCCACGCGACCAGCACCATGATTAGGCCGCCGGCCGACCGGAACATGGCCATCTCCAGTGGCGGCAGCTTGGCGCCCAAGTGCCGGATCGCGATGTTGGCGGCCATGAAGGCGAGCGCTGACGCGATGACCCACAGGGCGCCGGTGATCGTGGGGCGGGGCATGTTGGGAGGCTTCCACCGTTGCAGGTGGGGAAGGGCTATCAGACCCCGACGCGGGCGATCAATCTCCGTGTGGAACGCACTGGACTCGCGATCATCCGGATTCCATACTCCTAAAAGTCGCTCAAGGCGCTTAATAATCGCATATTCGTGGCGGAGCAATCCATGAGGCGTGCAGCACTGATCGTGTTCCTGTGCTGTATAACAGACGCGTGGGCGACGGCAGAGTTGCTAAGGACCAACGAACAGGTTTGGTCGGCTCTGAGTGAGTCCGAGAAAGCCAGCTTGCAGGCAAAGTACGTGGTGGACGTAGCAGATAGCAATCGCTACGGCGTCATCATCGATGCTCAAGCATTGGACGAATCTACACCAGGGACGACAGGCGGCGCTGCAATCGGTCAAGCATACGGTTCGGCACTATATGTCGATAATGCGTTCAAAGGGTCTCGACCAAGTTATTCGGCCACCGATCATGTTGGTGCGGCTCTTCTTGGTGCACTTATTGGTAGCGCGATGGATGCGCCGCCGGTCAAACAATTTCGGTTCCGATATACGGTTCGGGATCTATCAGGGTCGGTAAAGCAGATAGATAGAGTTGAGGGGCAGTCGTTCCGCCAGCCCATGGGTGTTTGCATTTCCATACCTTCTCTGTCTTTGGAGACGCAAAGCATCTGTGACGTTGATGTTGGGTCATTCCGCGCCCGTTACTTATTGAAGGAAAATGATAAAGGCACCCGTGCGGCCGATCTCGTTCCAAAAACAAAGAGCAGGAAAAGCAAAATATCCCATGATGATTCGCTTCTGCCGCAAGGTGGTGTGGTTCGCTGCAAAGTTGGCCCATCTGCTATTGTGGCGGTAAGTCTTGAAGAATGCTTAAACGCTGAGGGAAAGGTGCTATGAAGTCACGATCAATCGCCGCTGCTTTTGCATGTTTAATGATGCTTGGTGCATGCGCGCAGCAAGCATGGGTTTATAATGGAAAGAGGTATGAGGATAAAGAGTTACTGAAGCGCGACATGGCCTATATGAATGAATCTTATCTTAATCAACTCAAGCCTTTGCAAAGGCCGGTTACTGCAAGAGAACTGAGGATATTTGTTCCTGAAAGAAGTTATTTTATGAATACAAAACTTAATTATGTAAAGGTGGGTTATTCAGCGGCCACAATGGCTGATTTGGAAAATGATTATGTTGTTACAAATAGTTACGATGAATCTTCAAATTTATGGAAGCGAATTGAAAAGAAAGGTATCTTTCCAAGGGTGTCTTATTCATATGTGAGGGATGCATCTGGTATTCAGCCTTCGGATGAGTACGATGTATTGGTCTTTTCCGTGGCAGCGCAGCCACCTGCAATCGATCAATGGTACTACATTAGTAAGAGGAGCGGAAGACAAGCAATTTATTTCGACCAAAATCTTACTGATATTTTTGCGCGTTGCGATTCTCAGCTTGATGCTATCAAGGCGGCGGCAATGCAGTAAGGAATTTAACGTCGAACATTCGCTTGTCAGTTTCATCTACGGCAGGGAACATCTCGACAACTGGGGTGTGCCCTGCCTTGCCCGCACAATGATGTGTGTTGATGACCTTGATAATTTCTTGGTAGTCCAAGTGGATGCCTCTGGTGTTGCCTGCCGCCGAGAGCCGGCCCGGGGCGGGAGGTGTAGGCCGGGCAGGGTGAAACCTCCACCATCCTGCGGCTGATAAACCGGGACGATATTCCCATTTTGACCGCTGCTCCGCGCTCTCCAGCGTCGGCGTCAACCGCTTTTAGTTCTTGAAAAGTTCTCATTCCGCGCCATCCTCGCCTGAGGGGTCCAGATGGGGGAGGTGGGCATGGAGACGCCGGTTCCGGTGTTGATGACGTCGTGTCCGGTGGTGGCGGTCGAGGCGGTGGTGTCGGCGGGCTTTCCCAGCCCAGCGGCGGACTATGTCGAGGGCCGAATCGATCTCGCCGAAGTGCTGGTTCCGCACCCCTCCGCCACCTTCACCCTGCGCGTTGCCGGCCACAGCATGACGCGGGCGGGCATCCATGACGGCGACTTGGCCATCGTGGATCGCAGCCTGACCGCCCGGCATGACGACGTCGTGGTGGCGGTGCTGGACGGCGAGCTGGTCTGCAAGCGGCTGCTGATCCGGGGCCGGCGGATCTACCTAATCCCGGAGACCGACGATCCCAGCTACCGCCCTACTGAGGTCACCGACCGGTCCGGCTTCGAGGTGTGGGGCGTGGTCACCAGCACTGTGCGCCTGCATCGGCGCTGATGGCCATGGTGCCGCCGCGGGTCTATGGGCTGGTGGACTGCAATAACTTCTACGTCTCATGCGAGCGGGTCTTTGACCCCCGGCTGGAGGGCGTGCCCGTCGGCGTGCTTTCAAACAACGACGGCTGCTTCGTCGCCCGGTCTGCCGAGCTGAAGGCTCTGGGTGTGAAGATGGGCCAGCCGCTGTTCGAAGTGCGCGACCTGGTCCGCCAGCATCGGGTGAGGGTGCTGTCCTCGAACTATTCCCTATACGGCGACCTGTCGGCCCGGGTGACGGACTGCCTGCGCGGCTTCACCCCGCGCCTGGAGGTCTACAGCATCGACGAGTCGTTTCTCGACCTAAGCGGCTTCGAGGGCCGGGACCTGCTGGCCTACGCCGCAGAGATCCGGGCGACGGTTCGCCGGTGGACCGGCATTCCGACCTGCGTCGGGATCGCCGTGACGAAGACGCTGGCCAAGCTGGCGAACCACGCGGCCAAGAAGACGCTGCTGGACGACAGCGGGGTTTGCGACCTGGGCGGCGAATCGGAGCGCGAGCATGTGCTGCGCGTCGTTCCGGTCGAGGACGTCTGGGGCATCGGCCGGCGCAGCGCCGAGAAGCTTGGCATGCTCGGGGTGAAGACCGCGGCGGATCTGCGCGACATGGAGCCCCGGCGCGCCCGGCAGATGCTGACCGTGGTGGGGGAGCGAATCGTCTACGAACTGCGCGGGCTGTCCTGCCTGCCGCTCGATCAAGCGCCGGCGCCACGGAAGACGACGGCGGTCACCCGAAGCTTCGGGACGCCGGTCACGGAATGGGAGCCGATGCGGGAGGCGGTGGCGGCCTATGCGACTCGGGCCGGGGAGAAGCTGCGCGCCGAGGGGCTGGCTGCGGAGGCCCTCCAGGTCTTCATGCACACGTCGCCCTTCCGGCCCGGCCCGGCCTACAGCAACGCCGCCACGGTCGAGCTGCGGCCAGCGACCGACGACACCTTCGCGCTGATCGCCGCGGCGACGGCCGGCGCTCGCAAGATCTGGCGTGACGGGGTTCAGTTCAGCAAGGCCGGGGTGATCCTGACCGGGCTCGTGCCCGTGTCCAAGGTGCAGCCGGACCTGCTGGCCGCCGCCGACCGGGCGCGCGGCGCGCGGCTCATGGCGGCGATGGACGCGATCAACAGCCGGATGGGCCGCGACACGCTGGTGCCTGCGGCCACCATCGGCCGGGCGTGGCGGATGCGCCAGGAAAGCAGGTCGCCCAGCTACACGACGGAGCTGGACGACGTACCGGTGGTCCGGGCTTGATCTTCGAACAACACCCTGAATGGCTTGCCCCGTGACCCAGGCACCTCCGTGAGGATCAGCGCGAAATCCACGCCATCCAGAGATAGCGTGTGCAGGATCTCGGTGACCTGGAACGTGAATGGCGTTCCATTATCCTCAAACTGAACGCCGTCGCCACTACTCGGTGGCAAGCGGAACGCCTTCTCGCTCCAGATGGGTGTCTCACCTTCACGGATGAGGAGGCAACGGCACTGAATGCTCAAGGTCTCTCGCCGGTAAATTAAGGATATGGAAGTGAGTATCCGCTCGGGTTAGAAGACGAGAATGTAAACAGCAATCATCGCAACGATTGCGAGCGGCAAACTTATTCCAAGAACATACCGACCGACGTGTTTGATGCTGCCTTGGCGGGCCTGCGTGGCGGTCCGAGTAGGGGGCGTCCTCTGATCGACCATGACGTTCCAGCCTCTGTCAGGTAAATTGTTGACTGTTGGAAGCCATTCAGGCGCTCCGTCGATCTGATGGACCGATGAGGGCCTGAATCAGCCTCTGCTTCACCAACATCAATGTCTGGCAGTGGTTTCGCACAGTTCTCGATCGACGTACTTACGGGCGTCCGGTCGTGAGCGATTCTGAATCTCGCATTTTGGAAGGCTGCCCGGCGACTGCAGCGCCACGGGAGAGGTAACCCATTTTCTGCATCATATTAGGTGTGAGATTAGCATAGTTGATTTTTTAGGTTGCAAATCATACCTTGGCGTGCACGCGTTGGAGGGTGATCATGCTCGTTGTGAAGAATGTTTTCGTGAACGGGCGCCGTACGTCGATGCGACTGGAGCCCTCAATGTGGGAATCGCTGAACGATATCGGCCGGCGGGAAGGACTGAGGGTGAGCCAAGTAGTGAGCTTGGTGGAGCGGAAGGTTATTGCGTTGACGGGGAGCTGCTCCAATCTCACCTCGTCGGTCCGGACCTTCGTCGCCGATTACTACCGGGCCGCAGCCACTGAAGAAGGGCACCGCTTGGCCGGGCATGGATGCGGAGATCCTGTGGAGGCGATCGCGCTGGTTGCGGCGCCGAAGATGGAAGATGTGGAACTGCCGGAGCACCCTGGGCAGCAGGCCAGCGAGGAGAGGGGCCTGATTGCCTAACAGGCCCCGCCTGCTATCGAGGTCAGTTCAACGCATCTGGTGCGTATTTTCCCCTCACCCCCAAGGATCTTCCACCTTATCAGTTGGCTTGGTCGCTACTTGGTCTGGCAGACCCTGTTCATCCTCCAGCGCAGCGACGACATCATCCAGGATAGCCTTCAGCTCGCGAGCATGCTGGAGGCCCTTCTTGTCCTTCGTGACGATTAGGCTGCCATAGATCGACACCCGGTCGGTCTGGTTCTCGACGGTGAGTTCGTCGACTTGAAGCGATTCGGCCTCGCTTGCGAAGGGCTTGATCTGCGACGGCATGGTCACCTCTCGAGGGGCAGGAACGGCATTGGTGTGAATGTAAGGCGGTCACGGCTGGCCGCCATCATCACCTGCGCGGCTTCGGCGTGGGCAACGCCATTGCGGTCGCCTTCGCTTCGGGCGGAAGTGCTGGAAAAACGGAGATGCCAGTGAGCTGTTCCAGTTCAGCGATGGACATGACCTTGAAGGATTTGGTGTCGATATTCTCGACCACGTAGGCACCGGCGGTGCGCTTGGCCGGGTCGTATACCGCCTTGAACGCATGCGTCGGCACGATGACGCGCCCGTTGATCCGCTCGAAGGTCGCGCCGCGCTGGTAGATCGGCCCGGTCACGACGTACAGCTCACCGCTCCGCACAGCGTAATCTCGTGTCGCCGACTCGATCTGCTCCCAGATGATCTGGTTCATCCTACGGTTCTGGGGGATCATGTTGGCGAGGCTGAAGCTCTCGTGCTGAGCCTGGGCATTCGGCATGTCTCCGCTGGGGCTCATGTGCCCGCGGTCGAAGCCGGACCCCTTGTAATCGTCCAGTTCCGCGCGCTCATCAGGCGGCAGGTTGGGATCGGGATGGAACGTGTTCTTCCGCTTCATCTCCCGTGCGGCGGCCAACCGGTCGGCCGTCAGGTGTTCGGCTGACCAGAGGGAGGTGCGGCTCACCCCGGAGTGGAGCAGGGCGTAAGCGCTGTAGCAGATCGGCCGGGTCTTCGCCGAGAGGGCTTGGCGGACCAAGTCCGGAGCCTGTCCATCGAGGAAGTGCTGTGGGCAATCGGTCGCCGCCGCCGCGGCGCTCTGGAGGGGCCCAGCAAGCGCGAGGGCGCCGAAGGCAAGAACGGCGGCAATGTGGCGTCCGAACATAGGGCGGCTCCTCTTGCATGGCGGCGGGGCCGGAGTATGCCGCCCGGTTTGAGGTAGTTGCAATGAAGCCTTAAGGATCTCTCATCAGGATATGGTGTGGTTCGCCTTCCAGTTGGTGAGAACGATGCGGCGCTCGCTCCTTCTGCCCTTGATTGGGCTCATCATCGCAATATCCGGTTCACCTGCGACGGCCCGCGGCCCAGCGCTCACCGACGAAGAGGTGAGGGAGCGGATCATTCAGGAATCGATCGCTTCATACCCAGGGAACTGCCCGTGCCCATACAATACGATGCGGAACGGGCGGCGGTGTGGTGGAAACAGCGCCTACAGCCGGCCGGGTGGTCGGTCACCGCTTTGCTTCCCAAAGGACGTCAGCGACAGCATGGTCAGCCGGTACCGGCAGACGCATTGAGGATCGGTGCAGAGGCGGAGTGAAGCACCGATCTTCACTACCGTCGTTACTTCGCCTTCAGTCATCATGCCGTCCCGGCCCATAATGGACTGGGCCGGGGCGGCGGACGCGCTCCTGGTGGAGCCGTTCAACAACGACACGCAATTTTGGAGAGTGCAGTTCGCCATCATATGGTAGTGAACGCATCGTCCCAGTTCGCCGTCACTCCGTCCTTGCTCATAGACATGGCGTAGTTCTGTGCAACACCATAGGCGAGACCTTCGAGCTTAAAATGGGTCGTGTTCTCGAAGTGAGTAAACACAAACTCGACGCTCGAACCGCCATCAACCGAGTTGACGCCCTTTAGGAGCCATTCGTTCTTGAAAACGTAGTCAACACCCATCTGGAAATCCTTGATGGTTGCCGACAGCTGGTCGGCGACGCCGTCTTCGGCTATCGAATAGGCATACACATAATCGACGCCGAACAGGTCTTGGCCGCCGCCGCCCCACATTTGGTCAACACCATTCTTGGAATCGATGGAGAACTGATCGTCGGAGGCGCCGCCATATAGGAAGTCGGCTCCGGCGCCACCGACAAAGCGTGTGCCGCCGATATCGCCGCCGTACAAGGTGTCGACCCCGTCGCCGCCCGCCAACTCGTTGTAACCGTCGCCAGCGTGCAGCATGTCGTTGCCGCTGCCTCCGTTCAGAGTGTCGTCACCGGCGTCGCCATACAGCCGGTCATTGCCCGCTTCACCATGCAGCTCGTCGTTGCCATCCCCGCCCGATATGGTGTCGTTACCATTGCCGCCGTAAGCGCGGTCGTTCCCCCAACCAGGGCCCCAGTCGGAAAAGATGCGATCGTTGCCATCGCCACCCCAAAGGCTGTCGGCTTCGCTCCCGCCATAAAGAGTATCGGAGCCACCGTCTCCATAGAGGCGATCAGCGCCTTGCTCGCCGTAGACTTGATCGTTGCCTTCACCGCCTGACAGCGTGTCATTGCCGTTGCCTCCGTAGACGGTATCGTTGCCCCAGCCGGTGCCCCAATCTGCGAAAATGCGGTCGTTACCGTCACCCGCCAGGACGCGATCATTGCCAGCCCGACCATAGCCGGTATCGTTCCCGGCATATAATTCGATGGTATCGGCGCCGTCAGTGCCGTAGCGGGTATCATTTCCGGGTGTTCCGAGAATAATTGCCATGGTGCTCCTCCTTCCTGAGCTGGGAACCCTGGCATTGATAACCGACGCTTGGCGTTCGCGCGGTCGAACATAATCTTCGGTTCTAATTCCGTGGGGTGATGCCCGGATCGATCAGTGGTTGATCGGCGAACTACGCCTACGGAGTCGGGCCCTTCATACACCTCACGACGCGATGGGGAGGGGGACGACCTCGCCCCAACCTGACCATCCCGCGCGCCTTGGCATCGGAGGAGGGCTTCATCGTCGGGAGCCTGTTCTCGCCATCGCCAGCACCGACGCGGCCAGCGGTGGCGCCCTGGTGGGTGTCACCGAGGGCGTGTTCATCCTGCCGAAGAAGCCGGCCGTCGCGATCGCCGCGGGCGGCCGGGTGAACTGGGACAACACCGCGCACCAGTGCGACGCGCCCGGCGCCGGGCTGTACCCGGTGGGCGTGGCGGTGGAGGCGGCCGGCAACGGGGCTGGCACCGTCACGGTGCGGCTGGACGGCGTGAGCACCGCGGCGGCCTGACCTGGGCGGACACGCCCGATCCATGAGCTGGCCGGCGCGTCATGCCCGGCCGGCTTTTCTATGCGAGGTGACCATGAGCAAGCCCGAATCGTCGTGCCCGGCCGTCGAGGTGCTGGACCTTCGCCTGTCAGAAGGGACCGGGCAGACGCTGGCCGTTGCCGTCGTTCAGGTGGGGCCGGTGGAGATCCGTAACGTGCGGGTGACCGACCGGGACGGGCGCCTGTTCGTTCGGTTGCCGGGCACCCTCATGAAGAAGCGCCTGAAACCGGCCGTCTGCCTCGATGAGCCGGTGTTTCTGGAGCTGCGCGAAGCGGTGCTGGCGGAGTACCGGTTGGCGACCGGGGCGGACCCGTGGGGCACCTCTCGGGCGCTGTAGCGGCTGCCCTGGCCGGCGAGACCGGCCCGAGCGTCTACAGCGCCGACGAGAGGCCGGAGGGGGGCGTGGTGGTGTGAGGGGAGGTCTGTGTTTCCGACAGATTGCAGATCTAGAAAGCCGCTCTATGGCATGCTAATGGTGCAATTCAGCCTGCGTCAGCCTATCTTACTGTATCGTTAGAACGTTCTGTGCTTCAGCAGCCTCGGGGAAAATCCGTTGATTGAGAATGTCACGATCAAAAACTACAAGTCTATTTTAAAGGCCGAGATGTCCCTTGGTCGTATTAATGTATTCATAGGTGAGAATGGTGCTGGAAAAAGTAACATTCTCGAAGCATTTGCGCTTGTTGGTGCCGCTTCTGCAGGTAAGCTGGACAATGAATTTCTTGCATCACGCGGAATTCGTGTGACGGCGCCGAATTTCATGCGATCGGCATTCACACCCGAATGCAACAAAGACCCCATTGAGATCACAGTATCAAACGAAAATCTTTCGCATGTAAAATACATCATTGAAAATGGGAATGAACCATATGCAAATTGGTCATACTCGGTTGAGATCGGGACATTGGGTGCGCGGGAGGATGTTGAGATAAAGGAAGGCGTGAAGGTAACGACTGGTATTAACAAAGGAAGGGCAAGGGACTTTATTGACAAGATTATTAAAGAGCGTGACCTGGATATTGATATTGTCATTGAGCATGCTTCTGTATTCTCCAAGGCGCTCATTGAGGCATCTCGGCATGCGAAATCAATGAAGAGTAATACTGTAGATGGTGGGGGTTCGAAGGCTTTCGAGATTGGTAATAAAAATATCTTTGCGGAGATTGTTTACGAGTATATATCGTCAGAGTCGGGGAGTGGCTTGTATAAGCAAATACTGAAAGACTTTATTGTTTACTCGCCAGAAAATACGGCTTTGCGCCGTTTGGATCCCGAGGGGCAGATAGAACCTTTGGGAATTAATGGTGAGGGATTGTTTAAATTGCTGTCAGTTCTGGACTCTGGTCCAAATTCACAGGTGGTAAAGGATATTAATAAAAAGCTCAATCTATTTGGATGGTTCAACGGGTTTAATTTGGTTTCAGGTAACTCTGGAGAGACTGGAAGTTTGGCTATCCAGGACAGGTTTTTGTCTGAAACTATGAACGTTTTTGATCAGAGGAGTGCAAATGAAGGCTTCTTGTTTTTGGTGTTCTACTTTGCGCTGTTTTCAACGGAACTAACACCGAGATTTTTTGCCATTGATAACATTGATGCTTCGCTCAATCCTAAGCTTTGCCAAAAACTTATAAGAGAATTGGTTGCGTTGTCGAAGAAGCATGATAAGCAAGCGCTTCTAACCACACATAATCCGGCAGTGCTTGATGGAATCAATCTTGACGACCCAGATCAGAGGCTTTTTGTTGTGTCAAGAAACACCAAAGGTGAAACTAGGGTCAGGCGAATTGAGAACAAGCCAAAAGCTGACGGTGTCGAAAAGGTGAAGTTGTCAGAAGCTTTCCTAAGGGGCTCTCTTGGCGGATTGCCGCGGAGCTTTTGACATGAAAACGTTTGCTCTGATTACCGAAGGGATAACTGACCAAGCCTTTTTACAGGTCATTTTAGAAGCATATTATGGAGATGATGAGGAGATCGATGTCACGCCTTTGGAGCCGCCTCGTGATGCAACTGATGAGTCAAGGCAAGCTGAAGGCGGTCATGGCGGTTGGGAAAACGTCCTAGAGCAGTGCTCGATAAAAGAAGTGGTATCTGATGCAATTAGCCTCAATGATTATCTGATCATTCAGGTTGATACAGACGTTTGTGAGGAGGTAAACTTCAACGTTTCGTATCGTTATGATGGAAGAGAACGAACGACGCACGAGCTTATTGAAGCAGTAAAAGAAAAATTGGTCAGCAAAATCGATCCAGAAGTATATGAAAAAAACAAAGATAAATTTATCTTTGCTATAGCTGTGCATTCATTAGAGTGCTGGCTACTTACGGCGCATGGGCATACGAAATCAGCTAAAGAAAAACTCGTGGAATGCGAGGACCAGTTAAGGCGGTCTCTGGGTAGCAAAAAGATAAAGTATGTTAAGAATTACTATTCATATATATCCTTTTCAAAGGAATATAGAAGAAAAAAAGACTTAATGCGTTATGTAGAGGCAAATATAAGTTTCAAAATTTTTGTTGAATCTCTGCCTAAAAACTAATTTCATTGCCGAACGATGAGCGTATTTCCAGAGTGAGTGTTGTTGATGCCTCCTATCTTTGTAGGTGCGCTCAGAGTTAGGCTGGCTAAGAACTTTAATTAGTTTTCCGCATCCTCCCTTACGCAGGCGGTGGCGGTCGGCGTCAGGCAGCTTGCGGGTGGTCTGGCGATCCCCAAGCCGGCCAGCGCCGACTGCCGATCTTGCTGGGCTCTTACTGGTGCCCTGGGATATCCCCAACTGTAGACATGCCCCGCTCGGCACCTGCTGACTCACCGTCCAACCGCGCGCCAGCCTGTAGGGCAGGGGGCCGTCGCCGGGCACCCCGATCCCATCGGGGCACTCACCCGCCGGCCTGGAGTTGCTGCCCTTGCATGGTGCTGATCGCCACGCAGCTCACCAGCCGGGCGGGGAGGGGGCGGTGCTCCGCCCCTCTGGCGCTGGGGGGCGCCTCGACCAGCGGCCGGCTGGTGGCTGCCCGATGGAGCGCGCCCTGGAGCGTCTGGCCCTGCGACGTGAGGTGTCGCCGCAGTTGCTATTGATCTGCGACGACAACTACGGGGAAAGATATGCTGATGGTTTCAGTGGCACATTAAAGTGTTATCTCGCCAAGCGGAAAGCGGTCGCATCAGTCACGACCCTTGCTAATCTTCATTTCACGGTAAGCATCTACTAAAAACACTATTTTTGTAGCCGCTAAGTGCAAGGCAAAGGAGGCCACATGCCTAGGAGTTTCTTTGATTTCTTTGCCCTGCCCATGTCCTCCTTCCTCATTACGAACTTTCGGCAGACCTGATTTTAAAACGGATATCAATTGGTCAAATGAGTTATCCAAGTAATCCGGAAACAACCCCTTATTTTTCGCAATGTTTAGAATATTGGCCCCAGGTGCATTTTTTGGATAATCCCATCCCATCCCATCGCAAATCGACTTGAGTACACTCTCAAATGCGCTGTGCGCATCCACGATGGCGTCCGAGAATTCTCCTCTTTTATAGTGTTCAAAAGCATTTCTTATTTCTTGATCTGCCCCTTCGAATTGCTCCTCGTGCAACAGTCGGATGGCTGGTAAAACAGTCTCCACATGGAGAAGCCTGTTGCTTATCTGTATCAGCTGCCCATTGACAAACTCGTAGCCAATTCCGTGTTCGCGAAATCTGGCATTCAATTCTTTCACAGCCTCAACTTCATCAATTTTAATTCCAAGTCGCTTCTTTTCATACTCGTTTATTTGTGGTAAATAAAAATGAACAACCTTAAATGAAAGATCAACGGCATCAAGAAAATCATCTGTTTCTCCATTTAATATATATTCCGTTACATGCTCGCTCGGGCTTGTTGTGACTTTTCTGGTGAGCGCAAGAACCCCTTTTTCTCTTTTTAGGGTATCATTTATTAATGACCATGCTTCATCTGTCTGTTCTCTATTAAATGTAAAACCGTAATAAGACGTTAGGGCGTCTTTTAGAATATGGATAACTTGTACTCTGAGTGGGTTAGGTATTGGCTCGTAGATATAAACGTCCTCCGAACCAGCTTTTATTTTTTTATCCCTGCGCTTAGAGAATGTTTCGAAAACCGGCATTACTGTCTCCGCATAACTTTAATCTGTAATTGATCATTGAGTTGCTTTTCTCAGTCAGGAAGTGATTCCAGAACTCCGTTCTAACGACACGAGAGCTACGACATTTCCCTGAGTGATTCAGGCAACCAGACGAGTTGGCGCCCTTCCGCATTGCAAAAAACTAGCCGAAGATAGCGCGGGTAGAGTTTCTGAGCAGAAAGGGCGCTTTGACAGTTGCAGAACGCAAGGGAGTGTGCAAGTGGATACGCGTGCGGTCTGTTCGCATTGACCTCAAAAGCGAGGAGTAAAGCCCAGCTTCTGTAGATGCGAGCCGTTAACTTTGTCTAGGTTCGTTGACGGGTTTGAGAGCACCCTTACTCCGGCTTTGGCAGATAACCCCGCTCGACCAACCATGCCTTCAACACCCGCTCGACCAGCGACGACACCGACCGGTCATCGTCCTTTGCGGCGCGCTCCAGGGCTTCTTTGATCTCAGGTTCCACTCGGACGCCAAGCGGGTTTGTGCGCGCCATGTTATCACCGTGCCTACAATCTGAATTGACGTGTAGGCGGAGTGTAGGCACGGCGCAACCGCTGTTGTGGCCGAACGGGGTGCTGGGAACACCCCGCCCGGCCTAACCACAATCGAGCTGCATGGAGCTACGGATCATGGCTGATTCCGAGAATACCACACCCTTGCCCAGCGCTGGCCGCCGGAAATCGGTGGGCGCCCTGGTGCCGACCAAGCCCGCCGACCTGCCGCCTTTGACACCCGACCAGCTGAACGACCAAGACGGTGAACCGCGGGTGCTCGACCTCGCCCTTGCTGAGCGTCTGGGCTTCTCCGACGTTCACAAGGTCCGCTCCCTGATCGAACGGAACCGCTCCGAGCTGGAGAGCTACGGAGTTATTTCCGCCGCCGTGGCGGAAAACACCGATCCCATGGGCCGAGGCCGCCCCGGCAAAGCCTACTACCTGAACGAAGGCCAAGCCCTGGTCATCTGCGCCCTGTCCCGCACCCCGCAAGCCGCCCTGGTGCGCCGGCAGATCATCGAGGTGTTCTTGGCTTACAGGCGGGGCAAGCTCGCTTCACCCGAGGGGGCCGCTATAGCTGCTCTGGCCGCTGAGGTGGGCCGGCTGGCTGCGGTGGTGGGCGAGCTGGTGGCGGGTGCCGCCAAGCCCGTCCAGATCGCCGAGGAGAAGCCGAAGGCGCTGACCGGGAGCAAGGTCCGCATCCGCGCGACCGAGCCGGGCGACCTGCTGTACGGGGTCAAGGCCATCGCCCATACTCTGAACCTGACGGAGCGGCAGGCCCGAAACCTCCACGACAAGGGACGGATTCCGACGTTCAAGGTCGGGACGAAGAGGGTGGGCGCCCGGCGGAACGAGTTGGCGGCGTGGCTGGCCGGGCAGGGGGTGCCCCATGCTTGAGCCATTATCCCGCCGCTCCATCCTGGCCGGCGCGTCGGCGGTGGTCCTGGCCGTTCCCGGCCCGGCGGATGCCGTGGACCCCTTCGGGGCTGCAATCGCCTCGCTCGACGTGCGTGCGCCGGCCGCCGTGCCCGATCCGGTCCTTTCCCTGTGCGCTCACTGGTGGGAGGTGGACGCCAAATGCGAAGGCGCCAACAAGCGGGTGGAAGCCCATTGGAATGAGCTGGAGCAAGCCGGCCTGACCCACGACGAGATCCAGCGCGACCCGATCCAACGCGTCATGTGGGACGAGACGTACCATTGGAGCGCGGAAGTCGATGCGGCTGAGTCCGTCATCTGCTCCACCCCTGCCGCCACCCCCGCCGGCATTCTCGCCAAGCTCGAAGTGTGGAAGCAGACCAGCGAGGCGCTTGTGGGCGATTGCCAGCTCGTCGTGTCGGCGATCGAAGACCTCCACCGGCTGGTGCACGGTGAGGCCGGCCCGTAAGGCTTCGGCAAAGCGACGCCCATCCCAAACATCACGGTCGCGTCCGAATGGTGAAAATTGCATGAGAACGTGATGAGAACGCAGATCCTCGTGCTATGACACCTTTCGTGCCCTCGCGGACCGTTTTCGTTCTCGCGTGTTGCGCGTGTTGCGCGACAGCAAAGCCGCAGAAACAAAGGAATTTCACCGGTTTTGGCGGTGACTGGAAGTGGCGTTAACGGGTTTGCTAAACCGTTATAGGGGCTCAAACCCCTATCGTGGGTTCGAATCCCATCCCCTCCGCCACTTCCCCAACGTAACATGTTGATTTAAAACGGGAAAAGCTGGTTCGCCAGTTGTGCGTACCACGCTCTGTCCCACACCGTCGCGATGATGACCGGAAGCAGGCATCGTAGGCAGGCCGGGTGTTGCTGCGCCTGGAGGCCGCTGCTTCCGATGCTGGCACGGTGAATAGCCGGAGCATCCGGTGGTGAATAGCCGGAGCATCCGGTGACGGTCGGGAAGAAGGCGGGGCCGCCGCATCGGACAGCCGCTCCCCGCGAGTTTCCTCACGGCCAGCGCCAGCATGTTCACCAGCACACCTTCCCATCACTGCGCCGCGCGGCAGGGCTGGAACGATCTTCATTCACCCCTCGCCGAGCATCACACGTCGCATGGCGGAACGTAGCTCGCCCGGATTGGCCGACCGGCGCAGCCCCCGGCGGGTGCGTGACGGCAGCCCGGTGGCTGGAGCGTGTGGACGCCTGAACTGCCGGGGTGCGAGCCCCGGCCTCGACGCCGGGGCAAGCCGGACGATTGCCAATCCGAGGTGAGTGGCGGTCGAGCACGATCATAACCAGGGGACCCATTTATGGGCTGGTCATGATTGCTGCGAGTCACCACCGTCCGGAAGCCTCGAAAAACCTAGCGCGGCCGGCGTTCTGGTGATTCCCTTGGCTTGAGGGCGAAGGAGGACGGGACATGGCCGGTCAAGCTGGGCTGTTCGATCTTCAGGACCGCTATGCGGAGTTGAGCAAGAGCGGCGATCCACTGGAACGTCTGTCGTCGGTGGTGGACTTCGAAGTGTTCCGCCCGCCGCTTGACGCGGCCCTGGGACGCAAGGATCGCTCCAGGGGCGGCCGGCCGCCGCTGGACGCGGTGATGATGTTCAAGATCCTGGTGCTGCAGGCGCTGTATGGGCTGTCGGACAAGCTAGCCGAGTATCAGGTGCGCGACCGGCTGTCGTTCATGCGGTTCCTCGGGCTGGGGTTGGGCGACCGGGTTCCGGACCGGACGACGATCTGGCTGTTCCGCGAGGCGCTGGTGACGGCGGGAGCGATGGAAGGCCTGTTCGCCCGCTTCGACACGGCATTGAAGGAGCGCGGCTACTTCGCCCTGGGCGGCCAGATCATCGACGCCTCCATCGTGGAGGCGCCCCGGCAGCGGCTGACCCGGGAGGAGAAGCGCCAGATCCGTGACGGTGAAGACCCGCCCTGGCCGCCGGCCAAGGCGCGCCAGAAGGACACACAGGCGCGCTGGACGGTGAAGCGGGGACGGGTCAAGGCGAAGCCGGGGCCGACGCTCGACGGGTCCGAGGCGCGCATGGTGGAGGGACTTCTGATCCCGGCGTTCGGCTACAAGTCGCACATCACCATCGACCGCCGGTTCCGTCTGATCCGGCGCTTCATCGTCACCGACGCGGCGCGGCACGACGGCGCGCAACTGCCGGGCCTGCTCAACCCGGACGCTTTCGACAGCCGGGTATGGGCGGACAGCGCCTACCGCTCGAAGACCAACGAAGCGGCCATCACGGCGGCGGGGCGCCGCAGCATGGTGCATTTCCGCAAGCCGAAGGGCCGGCCGATGCCGGAGCCCCACCAGCGTGCCAACCGCGCCCGCTCGGCGGTGCGCTCGGCCGTCGAGCATGTGTTCGCCGACCAGAAGGCGCGCATGGGGCTGTTCATCCGCACCATCGGCCTTGGTCGCGCGACGGTGAAGATTGGCATCGCCAACCTCGCTTACAATTTCCGACGCCTGATCTGGCTTGAGGGGCGAGCTGCGCCCGTATAGCGCCAAAATCGCCGCATATTTCCGCCCTTTTCAGCCAAAACCGAGAGTCCAGCCCCTGAAATGCGCGGCTTTTCCGCCCGCGCGGCCCCTCATCGGCATGAACCCGCTCTCAGGGGCGGTTTATCGAGGTGCTCGTCCGGCGGAAGCGGCTTCGCCATACCGGTCCCTGTCCGCGAGGCGTGGCCGCGTCCACTGCTCCGCTGGGAACGCCTTTGCCCTGCGCCGGGATCACCACTGCCGCAGACGGAACGATGACGGCGGCGGGCTGCTGCCGAAGCCGAAGCTCGTGGACGGGCCGGATTGCCGGAACGTCTGCCCCATCAGATCGTCGGGTCGGCTGAGCGGGCTCGGGCGGTAGGTCGTGGTTCCACCGTCCTGGTCCCGGTGCCTGATGCTGTCGCCCCTCGTGCCGTCCGTGCGGTAGGTGCCGCTGGACCCGTCGCTGCACCGGTAGCTCTGTCCGGTCAGCGAGCCGGGGTCACCCAGCGGGGAGAGGTAGCAGTTCGCCGTTGCGGCGGCTGGAACGGCAAGGGCCAGAAGGCTGGAGAGCGCGGCGATCCGAAGCATGGGTGCCTCCATCATGAGGAAGCACCAAGCGTGCCGCGCCCGCGGCTCTGTTCAAACGCAAAGGTGGAGTGGAGGCGGGGGCATGCGGGCGATGGTCGAAGTGACGAGCAGGGAGGCAGCCTTAACCCGCGGCGCAATCGGGATCGTCACTTCCCATAGCGCCCTTTGCCGGAGGCTTCATCAACTGGTAGGCGATGCCGCCTCATCAGGCCGGCGCCGGGGGGCTGCTGGTTGCGGCCTGCGGGGCGGGGAGCTACTGCCCCAGCGGCCAACGTCTGGGGCGACTCCATGGACTCCCAACGGGCTGCCAGAGGCATGCTTCCACAGGTTGGATGCCGGTATGCGAATGCACCATCGCATCGTCTCGGGCCTGCGGTCAGGGGATGGGGTGCAGGACAGGCGCGCCGCTCCGATCCGCGCTGTGTGCTGGTCCAGCAGAAGACACCCCCCTACCCTTCGGCTTGGAGGGGGTGGGGGTCAAAAACCGCGGCTCTGCCGCGGGGGGAGGGACTGCTCACGTAAAATTTCCACAAAAGGTTCGGTGTCCTCCAACTTTCCCGAAGCATACCCAACAGAAATCATCCGATATCGGATGGTTTTCGGGTATAATTCCGTCTGCTCCCGATCTGGTGCGGGGCGTCGAAACTGACGGAGGAACGCATGAGCACGCTGCCCGCCAAGCCCAGTTTCGGGTCGGCGAACGTGGAACCGGAACGGCCCCGGCACCGCGGGATTTCGCGCAAGTTGAGCGCTGCACTCGATGCCCTGGTACACGGCGCCCGTACCATCACCGATGCAGCCCAAAGCGCTGAAATGCGCCGGGAAGCCCTTTCGCTGGCGCTGCGGAAGCCACACGTCCAGGAGGAACTGGACCGGCGTGTGCGTGACGCGATGAAGCGCAGGGGCGTAAAGGCGCTCGCCACCATCGAATTCCTGGGCGACATGGCGAAGTCGGAGTACGTGCGCTTGGAGGCCAGCAAGGACTTGGCGAACCGGGCCGGCTACATCCCGCCGAAGGAGCAGCCGTCTTCCGATGGCGTGCTGATCGTCAACATCGTTCTCGGCTACGGGCGGGGTCCCTTTGTGCTGCACGATGGGCCGCAGGACGGCGCCGGGAGCCACGGCCCCCGTCTCGAAGGGCGGGTTTCGCCGTGACGGGGCGTCACGATCTGTGGACGGGCGACCTGCTGCCGCAGTTGATCGCCCGGCGCCGGCAGTTGGGCCTCACGTAGGACGCGCTTGGGGACCGTATCGGCGTCACCGACTGTCTGGTCGGCAAATGAGAATGCGGCATGCGCACGTCGGGCGCCTTCCTACTGGGGTGCTGGGCGGAGGTATTCGAGTTAGTTGTCGTCGGCGATTTGATCGCTCGCCGGGTGTTCCTGGGCCCCACACTCCTCGCACCTCGCGACATACATGCCCTCGTCTCCGAGGTCGGGACGCCAATCCACCCGGACCCGGAACGACTTGCAGCGCCCACACTGATCCGGCGCCTTCGCCTTCATCTTGAGGACGGCCCTCGTGTAGTTTGCGACAACGTGTGCTGTAGCATCCCATGCCAGATGGGCGTCCGCTGATGTTGCGTTGGCTGCGTGGGTCAGCCAATTGACCAGCCTCCAGGCTCGCTCACCTGTGGTCTTCAAGTACCCTCGGACGTACTCCATCGAGGCCTCTGGTGCGACTGTGTTCGCGATCAGGTCATTCCAAGCTGGGAAGTCCGCTGCTTTCGGCGGATCGTCGCCGGCACCGAAGTCGAACCCATCAGCCAACTCCCGAATAAACGTGATCAGACACTCGCGGCAGCGCATCCCGACAGCTTGAAACTCCTCGGCCTCATCGGCTGCATCAAGTGCCTCGCCAGCTTGCAGTAGCTTTCGAGAGGTTACTAAAACGAACTCTCGCTCGGCATCAGAGCCATCCAGTTCTCGACGGGCGGCGACACGAGCCATTAGGCCAATGTGAAATGAGAGCGTGTAATCGAGGCTTGGCATTAGTTCCTGAGAGTAGAGGTTTGTTGGGTTTGTGATAACCCACCAGCGCCCCTTGTCAGTGTGAATGTCCCATACGTCGTGATCGTGTCCCATCACGCGTTCGCTTGCCACCTTTTCAGCGTGTAGAACCGTTTCTTCTCCATGCGCTTGCCACTCGACGTAGTCTCCAATCTCCTGTGCCTCTTGCTCAGAATATCGGAACATCAACTTGTGGAGGTCGCCCTTCGGGAGGGCTGGAGGGATCACGCAGGCGCTGGTAGAAGGATCGATGGCCTGCGGTTTTTCCTTATTCATATCACACCGTAGTAGGTTGAATTGTTTGCCGAAAGTCTTAACTACAGGACAGGAGCTTACAAAAGGAAGTGGAAATATCCACCACATCTTCAGCTGTGCCTTCGTTCTACTCTGGGTTCCTGCTCAGGCAGCGGCACCGGTCTGTCTAGGTAAGGTCGCTTCAATGCGCCAGTGGATCGGCAACCGGTATGGAACCTTGCGTCTGTAGGGCTTATACCAAGTCCTGTGGAGTACGCCTCATGCGGTGATTCCCGGAGGAGCGTGCCGCGTGATTCACCGGAGAGACCATGGCGACGAGGTCCACGATGGCCGCTCCGGTTCCGCTACGCAGCGATTACGATGCCGCCGCTCTGCGTCGGCTTGCCCGTGCCTCTCACGATCCCGGCCAAGTCCGTCGGCTGCTCGCCCTGGCGACGATCTACGACGGAGAACCGCGCTTGGCCGCGGCGCAGATCGGCGGGGTCGGCTTGCAAACGGTGCGCGACTGGGTGCTGCGTTTCAATGACGCGGGACCGGCGGGCTTGCTGACCGGCAAGGCGCCGGGCCCGCAGCCGCGCTTGGCCGACCATCACCGGGCGGCCCTGTGCCAGGTCGTCGAGGATGGACCGATCCCGGCGGTGCATGGGGTCGTACGTTGGCGGATTGCCGACCTGCTGCACTGGCTCTGGAACGAGTTCCGTGTAACCGTCTCCAAGCAGACGCTGAGCCGGGAACTGCGCGCTCTGGGTTTGCGCAAGCTGTCGGCCCGCCCCCGCCACCACGCCGAGGATCCCGAAGCGGCCGAGGCGTTCAAAAAAACTTCCCCGCCCTGCTGGCGCAGATCGCCGCGCACGAGGCCGCCGGCAAGCCCATAGAGGTCTGGTGGCAGGACGAAGCCCGCATCGGCCAGAAAGAACAAAATCACCCGCGCTGGGCACGCCGGGCACCCGACCGGCGGCCCAGCACGATCAGCGCACGCGCTCGGCCTATCTGTTCGGCGCGATCTGCCCGGCCCAGGGCAAAGGCGCGGCCCTGGTGCTGCCGCGCTGCACGAGCGAGGCGATGGCGCTGCACCTGGAGGAGATCGCCCGCGCCGTGGCGCCCGGGGCCCATGCCGTCGTCCTGCTCGATCAGGCCGGCTGGCACACCTCGGCCAAACTGCCGGTCCCCGGCAACTTCACCCTGCTGCCGGTGCCGCCGAAATCGCCCGAGCTGAACCCGGTGGAGAACATCTGGCAGTACATGCGCGACAACTGGCTCTCCAACCGGATCTTCACCTCCTACCAGAACATCCTCGATCACTGCTGCTTCGCCTGGAACGCCCTCGTCGAGCAGCCCTGGACCATCATGTCCATCGGACTGCGCGACTGGGCTCATCGGTCATGATCCGTGAGTCTTGGTATGAGAGGCAGTTGAGAAGAAGTCCGAGGAAATTCAGTGCAAATGCGATGGCGGACGCGCGAGGCGCTTCACGAGAATGTGGCTCATCGCCATGTAAATGAATGTCTCCTCCGACTCTGGAAGGCGCTCGTAATCTTTTGACAAACGGCGATGTCTGCCAAGCCACGCGAATGTCCTTTCCACGACCCAGCGGCGCGGCAGAACATGGAAACCTTTGGGAATTTCGGGAGGTTCCTGGCCAGGGGCGAGCCAAAAGCCCTGAATACCGGTCCACCAATGCTTGACGACTTCGATGGTCCAGCCGAGCCGGTCTTTGGCCCAGGTCTTCAGGCCTTGATAATGCGTGTCGGCCCAGACCAGCTGGATCGCGGGAAACCACAGGTGCAAGCCCGCCAGTAGGAGCATTCCTCCGGCCTTGTCATGAAGATCCGCCGGATGCACCCGCACCTTCAGAACGTCGCCTTCGGTGTCGACCAGAGCTTGCCGTTTCCGTCCACTGATCTTCTTGCCACCATCATACCCGCGCGGGCCGCCGGATTCGGTTGTTTTCACCGATTGACTGTCGATCGCCGCCGCCGTGGGTTGAGCTTTGCGGCCACGCCGCGTTCGATACTGCGCGCGCAGCGCCGCATTGACCTGTTCCCACTTCCCGCTTTTGCCGCCAGCGGCGGAAGTGATCGTACATGTCCGTCCAAGGCGGCAGATCGTGGGGCATCATGCGCCAAGCGATGCCGCCACGCAGGACATACAAACATCCGTCTATGATGCGCCTCAGGTCGTGTTTGCGCTGCGCTCCGCGATGCTCACTCTTCGTGAAGAGCTTCGAGACGACCGCCCACTCGCCATCGGTCAAGTCTGTCGGGTAACGGTCCAGGGGCATGCGATCTCCTCCCAAGGCGCCGACTCTGCATGCTTGATCAACAGATCATTTGGGGCGCGCGTTTCGAGTCAGCATTGATGCTGTATTTTCTTATTATTCTTCTCAACAACCTCTTACCTGTACCGTGCCGTTGACAAGCATGGCACCACCATCGACCTCTATCTCTCTCCCACGCGAAACACCGCCGCCGCCAAGCGCTTCCTGTCCAAGGCGTTGAACGGCTTGAAGGCGTGTGAGAAGCCGACGGTCATCAACACCGACAAGGCGGCAACTTATGGGCCAGCCCTGGCGGAACTGAAAGCCGAGGGCAAATGCCCGGAGGACACGGAGCACCGGCAGGTCAAATACCTGAACAATGTGGTGGAAGCCGACCAGAGCAAGCTGAAGCAGTTGATCCGCCCGGTGCGGGGCTTCAAGACCCTGAAGACAGCCTACGCAACGGTCAAGGGCTTTGAGGTGATGCGGGCGCTCCGCAAAGGCCAAGCGTCCAGCTTCAACATCACCCGCGACATGCGGGGCGAGGCGGGCCTTGTCGAACGCGCCTTCAACGTCGGACCCTGCGTGCTCGCCGAGGCCGTGCAGTTCATCAGCCAGCAACTCGAACTCCAGGACGCATAGCATCGGCGGTGATGCCCGTAACCATCATCTCGCGCCTGCCGGCAAACTTTGCAACAGAGCCGCGCCGCGGACCACGCCGGGCGGCCAGGCGCGCTGCTCTGAGGATGTTCGGCAGCCGGGCGCGCGGCAATCACCGGCCGGACAGCGACTGGGACGTGGCAGTGCTGCTGAACGACGGCCACTGCGGCTGGGATGACATCGCGGCCGCCGGCGACGTGGGGACGCAACTCATGGACGAGGCCGGGGAGTCCGTGGATGTGGTGCTGCCGCCGCCGGGCGGGCTCGAGCGGTCCGTCCTGGGCTCGTCCGTGCGCCGTGACGGGGTTCCCCTGTGACCAAGCCGCCTTCTCCCGTCGACCAGAGCATGGCGAAGGTCGGGCAGCTGATCGCCGGCGCGAAGCGGATGCTCGACGCCGAGATGACGGATGCCTCTGTCGTCGTGGCGCTCCCATGGAGTACGTGGCCCATAATGCATCCTTCCATTCCTGCGGATACAATGCACCATCAAATGTCGGGACTAAACATCCAGGGTCACCGTTGCCGGGTTCAATCGGGTTTCGATCAGCGGGACGCGCCGGTGAGCGCGCTTTGGACGATACGGTCGAGCGACAGCGGGCCCGGGCCGTGCACCAGGATCGCCAGCAGCAGGAACATCCAATAGACATGCTCCACGGAATCGTAGGCCGGGTTGGCGGAGCCCAGGACGAACTGGATCACCAGCGCCATGCCGAGCAAGGGCAGCGCCGCGAGGCGGCTCGCCAAGCCCACGGCCAGCAGGACCGGCATGCCGAGTTCGAACGCCGTCCCCAGCAGCGCGGCGACCCCCGGCGACAGCAGGGGCACGCGGTATTCCTCCTGGAACAGCAGGACGGTGGTGTCCCAGTCCTGGATCTTCGTCAGGCCGGACAAAAAGAACACCCGCGCGATCCACAGCCGGATCGCCAGTTGCAGCAGGGGCGCTCCCCAGCGCCCCAGGCCGGCGATGACGGCGGAGACGGTGGCGGACAGGTCGTGCAGCGCGCGGTGTCCGCGGCGGGACCCGATGGCGGCGTGAGTCATGGATCAGTCCTCCTTTGAGGGAAGCGTGAAGGCGGTGAAGCTGCCCAGTTGCAGGTGGGCCAGCAGCGTGCGCTGAAGGCCGAAGCCGGGCTCGATCGCCGATGCCGCCAAGGCGGCGTGCGCGAGGTCGGCACCCGCCGACAGGGCCATCAGCAAGGTCGCCTCGCCCGGCCCCAACGTGACCGCCTGCACCTCCAGCAGCGGGCGGACGATCAGCAGGTGCTGCGTGCCGGCCGCGATGGCGGCGGGTGCGTCGCCGCCCCGGCGCAGCGCGTCCCATAGCTCCAGGACCGGGAAGGCGCAGGTCAGCAGGTGGGCCGACGGGTGCATCGCCAGCCGCAGCGCCGGATAGCGGTCGTCCGGCAGGGCGCGCAGCGCGGCGATGTCCAGCACCGGGGCGTCCGCAGCGAAATAGGCGGCGTTCCAGGCCCACTCGACGCGGGCGAGGTCAGCGGCCCAGGGACGGTCGGCCATTTGGCGCGCGAGGTGGTCGGGGAACTGGTCGCCATAAGCCAGCAGCTGCGGCACGCGCGGCGGGTGCCGGCGCACGAAGGCCAGGGCCTCCGTTTGGAAGGCCGGGCCGCCGAGCAGCCGGGCGGTTGCCGGGAAGGCGGCCTCCAGCGCCCCGGCCAGGGAGCCCACGACGTTGTTGGCGTGGATGGCGAAGCGGATGGAGGCGGGAATGGCGCCGTCCTCGATGCCCGGCGGGATGCTGTTCCCGGCGCGCAGGAGATCGCGGCCCATGGCGGCCTGAAGGTCACGCAGCATGGCAGGCTCCCTCCGTCACGGCATGAAGGCTGCGGTCGGCGCGCCCGGCCTCGGCCAGCAGGACCGGCAGGTCCGGCACGTGCGTGTCCCATTCGACCAGCACCGGCCGCGGGCCGGTGCGGCGCAACGCCTCGTCCAGCAGGTCCCAGACGGGATCGGCGACCGGGCTGCCGTGGTCGTCGATCAGCAGCGTGCCGCAGCCGGTATCGTGCACCGCGTGGCCGGCGACATGGATCTCGCCCACCGCCTCCGGCGGAATGGCGTCGAGATAGGCGCGCGGGTCGAGCCCGACGTTGTGGGCGCTGACGTGGATGTTGTTGACGTCCAGCAGCAAGCCGCAGCCGGTCCGGCGCGCCAGCTCTGCCAGGAACTCCGCCTCCGGGATCGCGGAGGCGTCGAAGGTCAGGTAGCGCGACGGGTTCTCCACCAGGATCGGGCGCTTCAGCCTCTCCTGGACGCGCTCGACGTTGCGGCGGACGGTGTCAAGCGCTTCCTCGGTGTAGGGCAGGGGCAGCAGGTCGTTCAGGTAGGTGCCGCCGGCGCTGCTCCACGCCAGGTGCTCGGAAACCAGCTCCGGCTGGATGCGGGCGTAAAGGGCGGCCAGGCGGTCGAGGTGGTCGGGATCGACCCCGTCGGCGGAGCCGAGCGACAGGCCGACCCCGTGCCCGCTGAGCGGGTAGTCCCGGCGGATCGCCTCCAGTGCCGTCAGGCGGGGGCCGCCGGCCGCCAGATAGGTTTCGCTGTGCACTTCGATCCAGGCCACGGCGGGGCGCATGGTCAGGAACTCCGCGACGTGGCGGTGCCGCAGTCCGACGCCGGCCCGTGCCGGCAGGGGAGAAACGGTGCGGGGGGCGTCGGGCGCGGCGTGCATGGCGGGAACCTCCGGCGATCGGCGGGTGGGGCAGGGCTGTGGCCCGGATCAGCTCTTCTTGCCGGTGTTCGTGTCGGCCTTGGTCATGTCCTTGGGCATGCCGACGCCCTGGAAGGCCGCCAGCTTGCCGCCCATCTCGGTGCAGACGCCGGCCCGGACCGCCCGCCACTCGCCGCCGTCATAGTCCTTGGTGGACTGCCCGGCGCAGGAATGGGTGCCGGCCTCGTTGGCGCAGCTGTTCTGCCCCGCCTTGGAAATGCCGTAGCACTTCTCCAGGCCGCCGGCCTCCGCCGCGGCGGCGGTGGTGGCCGGCAGGAGCGCCGCCAGCGACAGGGCACCGGCCAGAGCGGCAGCAATCGTCAGGCCATTGGTCGTTTCAGTCATCGGTCATCTCCTTCGGTTGTCTCTCCCGCCAAGGGGAGTGGTTGACAAACCCAAAGTATTCGTTGTCCGGAACGATCTGAAATGCTTTGGTCCTATTGTCTGCATAGCCGCCGGCTATGGGGCGCCCCCTGCGCAGGGAGGTTGCAATGGAGATGCACCAGATCCGCTACTTCCTCGCCGTGGCGGAGACGCTGAACTTCACGCGTGCGGCGGAACAGTGCAACGTCACCCAGCCGTCGCTGACCCGCGCCATCCAGAAGCTGGAGGAGGAGATGGGCGGCCTTCTCTTCAGCCGGGAGCATCACAACACCCACCTGACCGAACTCGGGCGGCTCGCCCAGCCGCATCTGGAAGCGATCTACAGCGCCAACGCCGCCGTGCTGGCCGAGGCGAAGCAGTACCGTTCCATGGACCGCGCCCCCTTGAAGCTTGGTGTCATGTGCACGATCAGCCCGGCCCGGCTGGTCGGTTTTTTCGAGCAATTGAAGACGCGCGTTCCCATGCTGGACCTGATGATTCGCGATCTGCCGGCCAAGCCGCTGGTCGAGGCGTTGCTGGCCGGCGAACTGGACGTGGCGCTGGTGGCGCTGCCCTCCTTCCCGGAGCGCTGCACGGTCCGGCCGCTGTTCACGGAGCGCTACCTGATCGCCTTTCCGAAGGGGCACCGGTTCGAGGCCATGAACGCCATTCCCTTGACCGAACTGAACGGCGAGGACTATCTGCAGCGCGTTCACTGCGAGTTTCGCTACCATTTCGAGGCGCTCGGGCAGCCGAAACGCCACAACGTGAACGTCCGCTACCACAGCGAGCGGGAAGACTGGGTCCAGGCGATGATCGCCGCCGGCATGGGCTGCGCGGTGATGCCGGAGCATCTGGCCATCCTGCCGGGCCTATCGACGCGCGTGATCATCGACCCGGAGGTGTCGCGGACGGTGTCGCTGGTCACCATCGCCGGCCGCCGCTTCACCCCGGTGGAGCAGGTCGCCATCCGCATCGCCCAGACCCACCGCTGGGACGGCGCGGAAAGCAAGGCGGGCGCGGTGGGCTGGTGCGACGTGGAGGTGGGTGGGAGCGCAATGCCCCTTCCCTAACCCTCCCCGGTTGACGGAGGGGAGGGAGGGAAGGGGCCCAGGGGCAGCGTGGGAAGGATGGGGGCAACCGGCTCCGCTACGCGTCCACGACCTCGCCGGGGCTGCGCGCTTTCCAATAGTCCGGAATGTCCGTCCGGTGGCGCCGCAGGACGAGATTGGCGAGCAGGCCCGTCCAGCCGGTCTGGTGGGCGGCGCCCAGGCCCTGGCCGGTGTCGGCGTGGAAATATTCGTAGAACAGCAGCAGGTCGCGCCAGTGCGGGTCCTCGTGGAAGTGCGGCTGCGTGCAGTAGACCGGCCGCCGGCCGGACTCGTCCGGGCGGTAGAGCGACACCAGCCGGTCGGCGATCAGGGTGGCGATCTCCTTCAGCGTCAGCTCCCGGCCGCCCAGGCAGGGCACCGGCACGCGGTAGGCGTCGCCCAGGAAGCGGTGAAACTTTTCGATGGATTGCACCAGCGTGTAGTTCACGGGCATCCACACCGGACCGCGCCAGTTGGAGTTGCCTCCGAACAGGCCGGAGGTGGACTCGCCCGGCACATACTCGATCAGCGCCTGGCCGACGCCGGGCAGGTCACCCAGGTGCCGGTGCTCCGCGTGGATGCGGCTGACGCTGCGGATGCCGTAGTCGGACAGGAACTGGTCGCGGTCCAGAAGCCGCTGCAGGATGCGCGGCAGCATCGTGTGATCGACCAGCGCCAGCAGATGCTCGCCCCGGTCATTCTCCCAGTCCGGGCAGGCGCAGACATAGCTGCCCTGGAACTTGCCGCCCTTGTGGGTGGTGAGCATGCGGCGGAAGCGGGGCACCCGCTCCAGCAGGCGGCGGTCCACCACCTCCGTCGCGAACAGCGGGATCAGCCCGACCATGGAATAGACGTTCACGCGCGAGACCTTGCCGTCCGGGCACACGATCAGGTCCTTGAAAAAACCGTCCGCCTCATCCCACAGCGACACCGCCCCCGGCGCATGGCCGCCGATGGCGTTCGCGATGCTGAGGAACTGCTGGTAAACCTGGATGGCGATGTCCTCGTAGTCCGGGTCTTCCGCCGCCAGTTCGAGCGCCATCACGACCATGTTCAGCGCGAACATGGCCATCCAGCCGGTGGCGTCGGCCTGCTTCAGGCTGTAGCCGGGGGGAAGCGGCTGCGAGCGGTCGAAGACGGAGATGTTGTCGAGCCCGAGGAAGCCGCCCTCGAACACGTTGTGCCCGTCGGCGTCTTTGCGGTTCACCCACCAGGCGTAGTTCAGCAGCAGTTTGTGGAAGACGCGGTGCAGGAAATGCGTGTCCCCCTCGCCGCGCTGCACCCGCTCCGCCCGGAAGACCTTCAAGGCGGCCATGGCGTGCACCGGCGGGTTGACGTCGCCGAAGGCCCACTCATAGGCCGGGATCTGGCCGTTGGGGTGCAGGAAGCGTTCGGAGAGCAGAACCTCGATCTGGTCCTTGGCGAAGTCCACGTCCACCAGTGCCAGCGCCGCGCAATGGTAGGCGAGGTCCCAGGCCGCGAACCACGGATACTCCCACGTGTCGGGCATGGAGATGATGTCGGACGACGTCAGGTGCTTCCAGGACCGGTTGCGGCCCCCCTTGCGGCTGTCCGGCGGCGGCAGCCGGTCGCCGTCCAGCCAGCGCGCCACGTCGTAGTGGAAGAACTGCTTGCACCAGATCATGCCGGCCAGCGCCTGCCGCAGCACCCGCTTGTCCTCCGCGTCCGCGTCGGGCAGCAGCGCGTCGTAGAAGGCGTCGGCCTCGCGGCTGCGTGCGGCGAACACGGCGGCGGTGCGGGCGAAAGGCCGATCCAGGGGCACGGCGGAAAGAACGAGATCCACGGCGCGCGCCTCCCCCGCCGGCACGTCGAGGACATACCAGGGGGCGGCCTTGGTGCCCTCCAGCGCCGGGTTGACCGCGCCGGTCTCGTTCTGGATCACGCGGCGGTGGAAGCTGTCCTTGATGTAGGGGGTGGCGTTGGGGATGCCCCACAAGCGCTCCGCGTTGCTGTCGTTCTCGGTGAACAGCAGCTCGGCGGGGGCGGAGCCGTAGAGGTGGTAAGCGCCGAGGTCCGGATGCTCCGTCCGGATCGCCCAGGCGGCGCCCGCCGGCGGGGCGACAGCGCGCAGGATCGGACGCGCTTCATCACCCGACCAACTCCACGTGTTGCGGAACCACAGGGTGGGCAGCAGGTGCAGCGCGGCCGGGTCGGGGCCGCGGTTGGCGGCCTCGATGCGGATGTGAATCTCCTCCGGGCTCGCCTTGGCGTAGGTGACCTCGACGTCCCAGCTGCGCCCATCGTCGAACACGCCGCTGTCGAGCAGGCCGAAGGGCGGGTCGGTTCGCCCGCGCATGCGGTTCTCGAAGAGCAGGCGTCCATAGGGGAATTCGGCCTGCGGGTATTTGTAGAGGTAGCGCAGCCAGGAATGGCTCGGCGTAGCGTCGCGGTGGAAATAGAACTCCTTCACGTCCTCGCCGCGGTTGCCCTCGTTGCCGGTCAGGCCAAAGGCGCGCTCCTTCAGGATCGGGTCGCGGCCGTTCCACAGCGCCAGCGCGAAGCACAGCCGCTGCCGGTCGTCGCTGATGCCGCCCAGCCCGTCCTCGCTCCAGCGATACGCGCGGGAGCGCGCCTGGTCGTGGCTGAAATCCTCCCAGGCCGTGCCGTGGGGGCTGTAGTCCTCGCGCACCGTTCCCCAGGCCCGTTCCGACAGGTACGGACCCCACAGCCGCCAGTTCTCCGCGCCGGAGCGCTGGGCCTCAAGCCGTTGCCGTTCCACGTTTCGCATGGTTCATGTCCTCCCGTTCGATGATTTTGCTTGTTCCAGCCGCCACCACGCCTCCAGCACGCAGGCGACCGACCAGGCCTGGACGGGGCAGCCGCGCGGCCTGTGCGGCGGGTCGCCGTCGAAGATTTCGCTGACCTGGCCCAGGGCCGCGTCGGTCAGGTGGTCGGCGATGGGCTCCAGAAGCCGCTGCGCGGCCTTTGCGTCGCCGGTCACCCGATGCACCGCCAGCGCGAAGGGCCCGAGCAGCCACGCCCAGACCGGTCCCTGATGGTAGCCGCCGTCGCGCTCCCATACGCCGCCGCGGTAGTGGCCGCGGTAGTCGGGGTGGTCCGGGGCGAGGGAGCGCAGGCCGTGGCTGGTCAGCAGCGCCCGTCGGCATTCGGCGACCACGCAGGCCTGGACCAAGGGCTCCAGCGGAGAGTGCGGCAAGCTGACGGCGAAGATCTGGTTTGGCCGGATGGAGGCGTCGTCGCCGTCCGGGCCGTCGATCACGTCGTACAGGCCGCCATCGGGCCGAACGAAGCGCCCGAAGGAGCGCCGCACCCGCTCCGCCGTCTCGCGGTATGGGGCGGAGGTCTGGCCGAGCCGGTCCGCGAAGCCGGCCATGGCGCACAGCGCGTTGAACCACAGCGCGTTGATTTCCACCGGCTTGCCGTGCCGGGGCGTCACCACCCAATCGCCGATCCTGGCGTCCATCCAGGTCAGCTGCAGCCCCGGCTCCCCGGCGCGCAGAAGGCCATCGGCCGGGTCCTCCCCGATGCCGTAGCGGGTGCCGCGGCGGTGTTCGTCGATGATGCCCGCCAGCACCGGGAAGGCGCCCGCCAGCGCTTTCACGTCGTCGGTGGCTTCTAGGTAGGCCCGCCACGCCTCGACATACCAGAGCGCCGCGTCCACCGTGTTGTAGTCGGCCCGCTCCCCGGCCCCGGGGAAGACGTTGGGCAGCATGCCTCGGTCCACGAAGCGGGCGAAGGTCTCCAGGATGCGCCGAGCGCTGTCGGCCCGCCCGGTGGCGAGCGTCAGGCCGGGCAGGGCGATCATGGTGTCGCGGCCCCAGTCGCCGAACCACGGGTATCCCGCGATCACCGATTGCCCGTCCGGCACTTCGGGCAGGGGCCGCGCGAAGAGGAAGCTGTCGCAGGCCAGCACCAGTCGCCGCACCCAGCCCGGGGCCCCAGCCATTTCTGGCAATGCGTCGTCGGCCTTCGCCAGAACCGCGGCCTCCTGCGCGCGGCGGCGGGCGAGGGAGGCGGCGGTGTCCGTGTCGGCCTCGGCCTCCAGGCTGCCGACCACGCCCACCCATCGGCCAGGGCGAAGGTCGAAGACCGCCTCGCCCACGCACAGGTGATGGTCCACGGGCGGAAGGCCGCGCTCCTCCTCGACGGGCAGCAGGAAGTCGGCGTGCCAGTCGCGGCGGGGCTCGATCCGCCCGCAGGGGGCGTGGAGCGTCAGCGCGAAGCCGCTGGGCTCGACCACGCGCAGGCGGTTGGGGCCGTCCATCTGGAGGTCCGGGGTGAAGCCGTGGCGGTCCGTGGTGCCGTGGTGGTCGCGGCCGTTGACCAGCAGGGACACGCGCAGGGCGACGCCATCTCCATCCCCGGCGTCGGCGTGCAGGCGCCACGCGGCGGTGACGGTGTTGGCGCCCTGCTCCAGCCACACCCGCGCCTCGACCCGCCGGCCGGCGGCCGCGAAGGTCCAGACCGGGATGCGGCCGTCGAGCTGGAAACTCTCCGCATGCTCATGACCGGTGGGGGCGATGGCGCCGCTCGCCCAGCGGTTGGTGAAGAGCGGCCAGTTCCGCCCGTCGACAACCAGCGTTGCGTCGGCCTTGGCGAAGACCAGTCGGCGCCCGAGCGGCGGCTCCACCGGGGCGACCAGCAGGCCGTGGTAGCGCCGCGTCAGGCTGCCCGCGATGGTCCCGGCGGCGTAGGCGCCAAGCCCGTTGGCGAGCCACCATTCCCGCCGCTCCGCCTGGGCCAGATCGCCGCAGACCGCGCGGCCGAAGCGGACCGGCATCAGATCCATGCCGTCGGTGAGGGTGGATGGGGGACGCGTCATGACCAGGGTCATGGCCCTTCTCCTTTCTCAAGAGGCGCGTTCCAGCGCGGGGGCGGGCGGGGCGAAGGAGGCCGGCTTGGGCGCGCGGTCGGCCGGGCCGGTGATCAGGCGGGTCCCCTGGCGCAAGGTCAGGTAGGCCCAGAACCACTCCACGGCCACGCCCAGCCGGTTGCGCATGCCCGACAGGAACAGAATGTGCACCACGCCCCACAGCCACCAGGCGGCGGCGCCGGTCAGGCGGACCCGGCCGAAATCGGCGACCGCCGCCTTGCGCCCGATGGTGGCGAGGCTGCCGGCGTGGCGGTAGCGGAAGGGTGCCGGGGCGGGCCGCCCCTCCAGCCGGGCGCGGATCACGCGGGCGACATGGGCGCCGCCCTGCTTGGCCGCCGGGGCGAGGCCGGGCACCGGCTGGCCGTCCCAGCCGTGGCTCAGCGCCGTGTCGCCGAGGGCGAAGACCTCCGGCAGGCCGGGCACCGACAGGTCGGGGCCGACGGGCACCCGGCCGGCGCGATCACCCGCCACCCCCAGCCAGCGCGCCGCCGGCGACGCGACGACCCCCGCCGCCCAGAAGACGGTGCGCGCCGCGATCCGCGTGCCGGAGACGGTCACGCCGCCCTCCTCCACCGCCTCCACAGCACTTCCGGTCAGGACGGTCACGCCCAGCGCTTCCAGCGACGCGGCGGCCTCGGCGGACAGAGACTCCGGGAAGGTCGGCAGAAGGCGCGGGGCGGACTGCACCAGCAGGACGCGGGCCTCGGCCGGGTCGATGGCGCGGAACTCGCCCTCCAGACCGTGGCGGGCCAGCTCGGCGATGGCGCCGGCCAACTCTACGCCCGTAGGGCCGCCGCCAACCACGACGAAGGTCAGGAAAGCGCGTTGCTCGTCCGGGGCGTCGCTGTTCTCCGCCTCCTCGAAGGCGAGCAGCAGGCGGCGGCGGATCTCCGTGGCGTCCTCGACCTTCTTCAGGCCGGGGGCGACGGGCTCCCACTCCTCGCGGCCGAAATAGCCGTGCCGCGCGCCGGTGGCGAGCACGAGATGGTCGTAGGGCACCGCGCGCCCGTCCTCCAGCCGCACCGCGCGGGCATCGGAGTCCACGCCGACCACGCGGCCGAGCAGCACGCGGGCGTTCGCCTGGTCGCGCAGCAGGCTGCGGATCGGCGTGGCGATGTCCGCTGGCGACAGGCTGGCGGTCGCCACCTGATAGAGCAGCGGCTGGAACAGGTGGTGGTTGCGCCGGTCGATCAGCGTCACCCGGCAGGGCGCCTGCGCCAACCCGCGCACCGCCGCCAGCCCGCCGAAGCCGCCGCCGACCACGACCACATGCGGCGCGTCGTCTGGCAGCGGTGGCGTGACGCCGGCCAGCCGCGGCCAGCGGCGGACAATGGTGTGGCGGATATGCCTGTCGAGCGACAGCGGCCCCGGGCCGAAGACCGCGACCACACCCAGCAAAAGGGGCCAGGAGAGCGCTGCGCCGGCCGGCATCAGCCAAATCAAGGCCAGGGCCACCAGTCGGGAGCCCAGACCCAGGGTCAGCAGAAGGGCCCCGATGGTGCCGGCCGGGTCGCCGGAGCGTGCGGCGATGCCCGCCACCAGCAGCCGCAGCGCCACTTGGACGGCCGGTCCGCCACGGCGGGTGACGGCCTCCAGCAGGCGCGCCGCGGGCTTGGCGAAGGGCAGGGCGCTGTCGGGCAGGCCGCGCGCCAGCCGCCGGTCGAGCGACAGCGGCCCGGCGCCCATGACCACCAGCCACGCCAGCAGCGCGGCCTGCACGAGGTGCGCGTCGAGCGGCCGGTAGGCGAACTGCGCGACCAGCACGAGCGCCAGCATGGGCAGCGCGGCGAGGCGCGTGGCGAGGCCCAGCGCCAGCAGCGGCGGGTACAGCAGCTCGATCCCCGCGCCGATCCAGGCGGCGGGCACCGGGTTCAGCCAGGGCACCGGGTATTCGTACCGGGCGAGATAAAGCGCCTGCTCCCAGTCGTGCAGCTTGACGATGCCCGACACCCAGAAGGCCTGGGCCAGCCACAGGCGGACGCCGAGGTCCAGCGCCGGCCCGATTGCTTTTTGAGCGAGCGGCAGCGCGTCGCGCGCGGCGACGGCGGTGCGGAGGAGGCGGTCATTCATGGCTCAGCTCCGTGTGCCGGGAATTCCCGAGGGGATTGCCGAGGATGTAGGCGTGCCCGTCCGGGTCGTGCGCCATCACCGCGCGGGCGAGGCCGAGGGCCGGGTCCGGCAGGAGCACGGCGGCCGGGCCGGGATCGTCGTCGGTCAGCAGGGTCACCTGCTCGTGCCACAGGTCGTTGGCGCGTGTGTCGGCGGGGGCGGGGCGACCGTCGCGCGGGGCGAGGTATTCCAGGAACTCGATGCCCGGCCCGCTTGGGGCGCGCAGGGTGGTGATGCGCAGCCGGGCACCGAAGACGTTGTTCAGATGCTCCTGCTCCGTGCCGTAATTCTCGCTGGTGCCGGCGACGCGCAGGCCGAGCCGGTCGCGGTAGAGGGCGAGGCTGGCGTCGGTGTCGGCGACGACGATGGCCGTGTGGTCGATGCCGAGGAACAGCCGGCCATCGGCCCCCTGCCAGCGCGGATTGCCCTTGCCCGGTGGGAACTGGAGGATCTCCAGCGGGTTGCCGTCCGGGTCCTTGAAGTAGAAGGCGCGGATGCCGCCGGCGTTCGGGTTCCAGGCCGGCAGGGTCTGCGGCCCGGTGGAGGCGTGGCGCACCTTGGCCGCGCGCAGCCGGGCGTAGGCGGCGTCCATGTCGCCGGTGATGATGGCGATGTGTTGGAACCAGCGGTCATTGCTGCGGGAATCCACAGGGATCGGCCGGCCCTCCGGCGCGAGGTACTGGATCAACTCGATGGCTTCCGAACCAAGCCGCAGGCGCACGATGCGGATGCGGGCGCCGAAGACGCCGGTCAGCCGCTCGTAGGCGTCGCCCGCGACCTCGGTGTCGGCCACCGGCTCGAAGGTCAGGACGTCGCGATAGAAGGCCAGCGCGCGGTCCATGTCGGATACGGTGATGCCCACCGAGTCCACCGCGCGAACGGTCTGCCCCCGGACGGCCGCGGCCGACAGCAGGACGACGAAGCCCACGAGGAAGAGGATGGGGAGGGGCGAGCGTTTCATGCCGCACCCCCCTGCGCGCCCAAGCGCGCGGCCAGATGGACGCCGACGCGGATGGCGTTGGCGATGATGGTCAGCGTCGGGTTCACCGCGGCGCTGCTCGGGAAGAAGCTCGCGTCCACGACGTAGAGGTTGTCGAGGTCGTGCGCTTTGCAGTGGACGTCCAGCGCCGACGTTTCCGGGTCATGGCCGAAGCGGATCGTGCCGTTCTGGTGGCCGGTGCCGGCGATGGGGATGCGCTTGCCGAAATAGGCCTCTCGCGGGATCAGCGTGCGCTCGCAGCCGATGTGGCGCAGCAGCTGCTTCAGCTTGGCGGTCAGCCGCTCGTGCGCCTCGACATTGTTGGGGGTGTAGCGCAGGGTGATGCGCCCGTCGCGGCCGACCTCCACCCGGTTGTCGGGGTCGGGCAGATCCTCCGACGTCAGCCAGAAGTCCAGCGCGTGGGAGGCGAAGCGTTCCGCCGCACCGGCCGGCAGCAGGCCGTGACTCTCCGCGGAAAACATCGCCGCGTCGGTCTTGCCTAGCATTTGGATGTGGCCGAGCGGGAAGTCCCAGTCGTCCGCCCCGAAGTAGAAGTCGTTGAGCCCCAGCGTCTTCTGGAAGCGTGTCGGGTTTGGCCGCCGCGACACGGCGATCAGCGCGGAGTTCAGGTGGCACATGTAATGCCGCCCGACCACGCCCGACCGGTTGGCGAGCCCGCCCGGATGCCGGTCGCTGGCGGAGCGCAGCAGGAGCGCCGCGGAGTTGATGGCCCCGCAGGACACCACGACGATGTCGGCCCGGTGGGTTTCCTCCACGCCGTTGCGGCGGACCACCACGCCGGTGACCTCCCGGCCAGACGGGGTGGTTTCCAGCCGGTCCACATAGGCGCCGGTCAGCAGAGTGACGTTCGGGTGCTCCAGCGTCGGTGCGATGCAGGTGACGTGCGCGTCGGCCTTGGCCTGGATAAGGCACGGGAAGCCGTCGCAGGTGGAACAGCGGATGCAGGCGCTGCGGTGGGGAGCGGATTCGTCCAGCCGGATGCCGACCGGCAGGGGAAAGGGGCGCTGGCCGGCGCGCTTCAGGTCGTCGAACAGCGCCTGGATGCGCGGCTCGTGGCTGACCGGCGGGTGTGGGTAGGGATCGTCGCAGGGCGGCTCAGTGGGGTCGCTGCCCCGCTCCCCATGCACGGAATAGAGCCGTTCCGCCCGGGTGTAGTAGGGGGCGAGGTCGGCGTATGAGATCGGCCAGGGCGGCGAGATGCCGGCCCGGTGATGCAGCGGGGCGAAGTCCCGCTCCCGCAGGCGGAACAGCACGGCGCCGTAGACCTTCGTGTTGCCGCCCACGCAATAGTGCGTGCCGGGGTGGAAGGCGCGGCCGTCCTTGTCGTACCAGGTCTCCGCCGCCTTGTACTTGCCCTCCACCACAACGGCGCGGGAATCCCAGTTCTCGCGCTCGCGGGGCAAATGCTCGCCGCGCTCCAGCAGCAGGATGCGCTTGCCGCTCGGGGCCAGATGGTACGCCAGCGTGCCGCCGCCGGCACCCGAGCCGATGATGATCACGTCATACCGGTCCGTGGGCATGGACTCCTCCCTGATTGATCAATCGCGGCGCCCTGCGGGCGGGCTGGCCGCAGAAGATGCAGCGGCTGCGCGAGTCGTGGTTCAGCTTGGCGCAGCGCACCGGCCGCCGGCCCGGAAGGCGCCGGTACACCTCCACCGCCAGCAGCATCCCAAGCGGCGGCGCCATCGCGTAGATCCAGGCCCCCGTCCACAGGCCGCTCGGGACGGCGGAGGCCAGCGTGCGGGCCGGGTTGATGCTCATCCCCGACAGCGGCGCCGCCGCGGTGATGAAAAGCGCGACCAGAAGACCGGCACCGGCGCCGGTGAAGCGTTCCCACCCCGGGCGGTTGGTGGTGACCAGCACCATGCCCATCAGCAGGAAGGCCATGGTCAGCTCCGCGGCGAAGGCGGCGGCCGTGCCGGCCGCGCCCGGCACGGTGGCGATGGCAGCGATGGGCGGGCTTGTGAAGCGCCGCCCCAGCAGTACCGCGACCAGAAGCGCGCCGCCCAGCCCGCCCAGGCATTGGAAGGCGATGTAGAAGGCGGCGTCCGCCGGCCGGACCTTGCCCAGACGCAGGAAGGCCAGCGTCACCGCCGGGTTGATGTGCGCGCCGGACCTCCGCCCCCAGGGGGAGTGGATGATGGCGACCGCCGTCAGTCCCATGGCCGCACCCATCAGCGCGCGCCGCAGCACGGGCGAGGGCAGGGCCTGGTGCAGGGGCGATCCCGGATGTTCCAGCAGCGTGGCGCACAGCCCGGCGGAGATCATGAACAGGCCGAGCCCCGCGGCCTCCATCAGGTATTCCGGCCAGTGGTTTCGGAGCAGACCGGCCATGGCTCAGCCTCCGGCTTCGAAACCGGGGTAGAGCGTCATGCCGCCGTCCACGAACAGCGTCGTGCCGGTGATGTAGTCGGCGGCGTCGCTGGCCAGCCAGACCACCGCGTTGGCGATGTCCTCCGGCTCCCCGATGCGCCTGGCGGGGATCAGCTTCAGCAATTCCGCGTGAGCCTCCGGCGTTTCCCAGGCTTCGCGGTTGATGGGGGTGCGGACGGCGCCCGGCGCCACGCCGACGACCCTGATACGGTCCGCCGCCAGCTCCTGCGCCAGGGTCTTCATCATCAGCATCACTCCGCCCTTGCTGGCAGCGTAGTTGACGTGCCCGGCCCAGGGAATGACCTCGTGGACGGAGCTGACGCAGACGATCTTGCCGAGCGCCCGCGAAATCTCCGGGCGGAGGCCCTGGCGCTTGAAGGCGCGCACGGCGGCGCGGGCGCACAGGAACTGGCCGGTCAGGTTGACGCCGATCACCGTGCTCCACTGCTCCAGCGTCATCGCCTCCAAGGGCGCGTCGCGCTGCAGGCCGGCGTTGTTGACCAGGATGTCCAGGCCGCCGAAGGCCTCGACGGCGCGGGCGAACATTGCCTCCACCTGGTTCTCGCGCGACACGTCGGCCTTGACCGGTAGGGCGCGCGCGCCGGCATCGCGGATGCTCTCCGCCACCATGCCGGCGGCTTCGTCGCCCGACACGTAATTGACCACGACGTCCGCCCCGGCCTCGCCCAGGGCCAGTGCGATGGCCCGGCCGATGCCGGAATTCCCACCGGTGACCAGCGCCCGCTGCCCGGCCAGCGGGCGCAGCTTTCCTGTCGCCGGCCCGCGCAGGGCCAGCCCGAAATCGCCTTCCATAGCGTTCTCCCTTGGAATTACGGAGCCGTCACAGCAGCCACGTGGCGGGGGACACGAGCGCCACGACAACGAAGACCACGGCGGCTTCGCGCTCGGCCCTCGACCAGCGTGCCCAATCGCGGGCGAAACTACGCAGGATGCTCATGACACCCTCCCTCAGCGGCCATTACGTCATGCCGCCAGGGTAGGCCGGGGGATGGGGGCTTGTGAAATTGCCCTGGTCAATCGGTTCGATGCAGGGCGGCTATGCTCATGCCCAACCTCTGTGCCGTCGATGCCCACGATCAAGAGGTCGTAGCACCGTGTCTCTGGCCTGGAGTGAGGTGCGATTCCAAGATGAACAAGGGTATGCCTGGAGAGCGGTCTGGATTGAGCTGGTCCCCGTTTCCCGGACAGAATTGCGGCTGGGATAAGCTTGGTTCAGGTTTGTGTTATGCCGCCAAACTGATCTGGTTGGGTGTGCCCTCGCAGGCCTCCGCTGGGGTTCTGCCACCGAGTGCGGAGTGCGGCCGGTCGGCGTTGTCGTCGTCGATCCACCGGCCGCGCCATCGCCTCCTCCACTGCCTCCAGGCAGAACTCGACGTCCATGGTGTTCGACAGCCGCCAGCTCAGGACCTTGCGCGTCGCCCAATCCATCACCGCCACCAGGGACAGGAAGCCCCGGCGCATCGGAAGGTAGGTGATGTCAGCGCACCAGACCTGGTTGGGTCGGTCGATGGTCAGGTCGCGCAGCAAGTACGGCCAAATCTTGTGCTCGGGGTGCCGCACCGTCGTCTTCGGACGCTGGTAGACCGCCTGCAAGCCCATCCGCGCCATCAGGCGGCGAACCCGCTTGCGGTTGATCTCATGGCCGTGCCGGCGCCGATGAGCAACGCCCCGCTCAGCGCATCTCCATCAGCAGACGCCGCAGCCAGGTGCCGGAAGGGTCGGCCTCCGTGCGGCGGTGCCAGACCAGCGAGTAATTGAAATTCGGAATCAGGAACGGCAGCGGGAACGACAGCAGGCCTTGCGACAGAGCGATCGATTCCAGGCGTGACGGCAGGGTGGCGATCATCTTCGTCCCGACGATGGCGGTGATGTTGCTCATGAAGCTCGGAGAGCGCAGGGCGATGCTCCGGTGACGTCCGATGCCCTTCAAAAAGACATCGATCGGGCTCAAACCCGAGGCGCGGAACTGGGCGATCGCGTGTGGGTAGCGCAAATACTCATCAAGAGAAATACCATCGTCGATCAACTCCATCAATGGGTGGTCCGCGCAACAGAACCCGACGAAGCTGTCATGAAAGAGGAATTGTGACAGGTAGGGTGATTCCGGTGGCTGAAGCCCCCAGAAGGTGCAATCGAGCTCACCGCCGGCCAGTTGACTCAGGGTGTTCTCACCGACGTTGATCATTTCCAGCGTCACGTTGGGGGCGATCTGCTGAAGCTTCCGGGTCAGCCTGGGCACGATGGTCAGGGCGGCGAAGTCGCTGATGCCGATCCGGAAATGACGGCTGTCCTCGACGGCGTCCGATCCGTCGGTGTTCATCAGGGTGCGGACGGATTGGAGGATCCCCGCCACCGGGCCAATCATTGATTGCGCCCGCTCCGTCGGCACAAGCCGGTTGCGGGCGCGCACGAACAGCGGGTCGTCCATCAGGACCCGGAGCCTGTTCAGCGCATGACTGACCGCCGGTTGGCTTAGCGCCAGTTGCGGAGCGGCATCCTTCACGGAGCCGGTGCGCGCGATCGCGTCGAAAACCACCAGCAGATTCAAGTCGATACGGTTCAAATTCATGGCGTGAATTCCGGTCTTCAGAACCCTGCATTTTACTAAAGCAACTTGTGTGTGTATAGGCCGAAGGGAGGTCTCAAAGCGCCTAACCCCTTCGAGGAATGCTTGCCATGCTCCATTCGACCGTGTCCCGGCCCGCCCCCGCTTTCCTGGGCTGTGAGGGCGTTCCCGCGACGTCGAGACTTGAGATCGCGTTCATCGACATGGCGCTCGATGACTGGCAGGCGCTGAAGGCCGAGATGCCGTCCGGCATCGAGGTCTTCCTGATCGACAGCCGGGCCGACGGCATGGCGGCGATGGCACGGGCGCTGGATGGCCGCCGCGACATTCACGCCATTCATGTGCTCAGCCACGGCTTCGAAGGTGGCTTCCAGCTCGGCTCCGGCCGGTTCGATACCGGGGCCCTGGCGCAGCGCGTCGAGGAACTGGCGTCCATCGCCTCCAGCCTGGCCCCGGATGGCGACATCCTGCTCTACGGCTGCAACGTGGCGTCGGGCCGGGGCGCCGACTTCCTCACCGCGCTGGCGGATGCGACGGGGGCCAACGTCGCGGCCTCGCGGACGCTCACGGGTGCTGCGGACCGGGGCGGCGACTGGGACCTCGACTGGGTGCACGGCGCGGTGCGGACCACTCCGCTGCGGATCGATTCCTACCGGGGGGTGATGGTCGCTCCCGCTCTCGTAAGCGTCACCGCCTACCCCGGTGATACGGCGGTCACGCTGAAATTTGACGGAAATCTTGATAGCAGCAGCCTGCCGTCGCTGTCGTATTTTTCTGAGCCGAACAATGGCGGTAACGGAGCGATCGAAATCAATGGCAACACGTACCAAATATTGTCGGCATCCATCACCGGTGACACGCTGACGCTTGCGATCAACCGCACACTTACCCCAGGCGATGACATCGGTCTCGTATACGGCGACCCGCCTGGCGACGATGTCAACGGGGTTTTGCAAAGCTCCAGTGGAATCGATGTCGCGACTTTCACCGCTGCCCATATCGTCCCGCAATCCCGTCCCGATACCTCTCCGACGCTGACGGCGACGGGCGGCACGACGACCTTCAACGCCAGCCCGGTGGATCTGTTCTCGTCGATCACGGCCAGCACCAACGACACGGGGCAGGTCTTCACAAGCCTGACGCTGACCGTGACGGGTGTCCAGGACGGTGCGGCGGAATCCTTGACCTTCTACATACCCGGCGCGACCAATCCCCTTCAGCTTAGCCTGATCAACGGCAATGGCACCGCGAATCCGATGCAGCCGGGCGGAGCCATTGTTACCGGGGCCGTTATCGTCAATGGCAGCACGGCGACCGTAACGCTCACGGGTCTGGAGGCGTCGGATGCCGACATGGGGTGGCTCCTCAACGACCTCGTCTACAACAACACTGCCGGCACCCCGTCCAACGGCCAGCGCGTCATCACCGTCACCAGCGTCACGGACGATGGCAGCAGCAACAACACCGCCAGCATCTCCGGCGTCTCCAGCACCGTCAATGTCGGTGCGTCGGCTTCGACCCTGCCCACCCTGACGGCGACGGGCGGCACGCCGACCTTCACCCAGGGATCGGCCTCGGGCGTCGATCTGTTCTCCGGGGTGACGGCGGACACCAACGACACGGGGCAGGTCTTCACCGGCCTGACCCTGACGATCACCAACGTCAGCGACGCCGAGGCGCTGCTCGGCATCGGCAGCAATCCCCTTCCCCTGTCGGTCGCCGGCGGCGGCCCGACGCCCTTGCCGGGAATCACCGGGTCCGGGCTGGGCGTCTTCGCGAACGTGGCGGTCAATGGCACGACGGTGACCGTCACCCTGACCGGGCTGAACCACACCAACGCCCAACTGGCGACGCTGATCGACGGCCTGTCCTACATCAACTACACCGGCGGCACCTTCAACGGGTCCCCCATGTCCGGCAACGTGACTGCCGGCAGTCGCGTCATCACCGTCACCAGCGTCACCGACGACGGCGGCAACAACCACACCGCCAGCCTCACCGGCGTCTCCGCCACCGTCACCGTGGCCGCAGCGCCGCCGGCTCCCGTCCTGCAAAGCGCCGCGGTGACCGGCGATTCGCTGGTGCTCACCTATGATGTGGCGCTCGATTCCGCCAACCCGCCGGCGGCGGGCGCCTTCACCGTCACGGTCGGCGGTACCCCGGTCACCGTCAGCGGCGTCGCCGTGGACGGCGCCGGCAAGACGGTCACGCTGACGCTCGGCCGGGTGGTCGCCTATGGCGACACGGTCGCCGTCTCCTACACCGATCCCACCGCGGGCGACGACGCGCACGCCATCCAGGCCGACCCCAGCGGGCGCGACGCCGCCAGCTTCACCGGCCAGTCGGTCACCAACAATTCGCCCGATCCGAGCACCACGCCGCCGTCCGTCACGGCCATCGATGCCTATGTCGGCGAAAACGTCATCATCGTCACGTTCGATCAGACCCTGGACGCCCAGAGTCCGTTGCTGCTTTCCAGTTTCGGCGCCGTCGACAGCTATATTCCGCTGGACCTGGGCACCGACGCTATTCTCGTGGGCAGCACGAAGGTCGATCTGCGCTCGGCGGTCATCTCCGGCAATAAGTTGGTTCTGACCACGGCGAGCCCGTTCGCTCAGGGGGACTACGTCCGCTTCACCTACAGCGATCCGGCCGGCAACGACACCGCCAACGTCCTGCAGAACCTGTCGGGCCTGGATCTCCCCGACACCCGCTTCGCCACCCTGGCCACGGCCACCCGCACGGTCAACGCCCCGAGCCTGACGGCGACGGGCAACGCGACGACCTTCACCAACTCCTCAAGCCCGGCGGACCTGTTCTCGTCGGTCACGGCGAACGCCAATGATCTGGGACAGGTCTTCACCGGCCTGACCTTCACCGTGACCGGCGTCTTGGACGGTGCGTCGGAATACCTGATCTTCATGGTCCCCGGGGGCATGTCCTCCATCATGAATTTGGCCGACGGTGCCAGCTTGATGAGCGGCAGCTCTGGGGTCACCGGCGGCGCCACGCTCAGCGGCAGCACCTTGACGGTGACGGTCAGCGGCCTGCGGTTGTCGGCTGACGAAATGCAGTCCCTCCTTGACGGCTTCTACTACAACAACAGCGCCGGCACACCGTCCGATGGCCAGCGCATCATCACCCTCGCCAGCGTTACCGACAGCGGCGGCAGCAACAACATCGGCACCCTCACCGGCATCTCCGCCGTGGTCAACATCGGCGTCCCCCCGACGCCGGTCCTGCAAAGCGCCGCGGTCAACGGCGCGTCGCTGGTGCTGACCTACGACACGGCGCTCGACGCCGTGAACATTCCGTCCGCGGGCAGCTTCACCGTCCTGGCCGGCGGTTCCCCGGTGACCGTCAGCGGCGTTGCCGTGAACACCGCGAACAAGACGGTCACGCTGACGCTCGCCCAGCCGGTCGCCCACGGCGCCGCGGTCAGCGTTTCCTATGCCGACCCCACCGCGGGCGACGACGCCAACGCCATCCAGTCCTTCGGCGGCGGCCTCGACGCCGCCGGCTTCACCGGCCGGTCGGTCACCAACACCACGCCTGACCCGAACGGCGTGCCGCCGACGATGACGCTGACGACAAAGAACGGCGGCTTCTCATCCGGCCAAGGCAGCAGCGGCACCGACCTGTTCGACGGGGTGACCGCCTCGACGGTGGACAATGGTCAGACCTTCACCGGCATGGTGCTGACTGTCCACAACGTCGGCGGCACCGGCAGCACCGAGTTCCTGAGCATCGGCGGCACCGACATCGCGCTGAGCAACGGCACCTCGGGCAGCTTCACCAGCGGCAGCTACGCGGTCACGCTGGCGAACGGCGTCGCCACGGTGACGCTGAGCGGCATGGCGCTGAGCAACGGCGGCATGGGCACGCTGATCGACGGTATCGCCTACAAGAACACGGACGCGGCCAGCACGAACTACGGCAGCAGCGAGACCCGCTCGATCGTTCTGCGCTCCATCACCGACAGCGGGGCCTCCAGCAACTCCACGGCGATCGATAAGGTCGCCACGGTCACGATCGCCAACACGGCCACCTACACCCCATTCCTGACGGTCGTACCGACGAACCCGACCATCGCCTTCACGCCGGGAACGCCGCAGCAGGTGTCCTTCACCGTGACGGCCACGCAGATGAGGACACTGATCGGTTCCTCGATCACGTTCGGTGTCGATGCCCCGAGCGGCTGGTCGGTGGGAAACGTCAGTCTCACCCCCGCGATCGCTGCGATCATCAGTCAAGGCGACGTCTTCACGCTGACCTTCGACGTGACGTCCTCCGGCACGGACACGTCCGGCGCGTTCCCAATCAGCGTCCACGCGATTTCCACCGGCATTGACCTCACCAGTTCGGTCGTATCCAGTTCCGTCATGGTGACGGTCGCCATCCCGCCGGTTCTGCAGAGCGCGTCGGTGGACGGCGCGACGCTGGTGCTCACCTACGACAGCGCGCTGGACGCGGCCAACCCGCCGGCGGCCGGCGCCTTCGAGGTCAAGGTCGGCGGCACCACGGTCACGGTCAGCGGCGTCGCCGTGGACAGCACCAACAAGACGGTGACTCTGACGCTCGCCCAGCCGGTCACCGATACGGACACGGTCACCGTCGCCTACACCGACCCCACCGCGGGCAACGACGCCAACGCCATCCAGTCCACCAGCGGTGACGACGCCGCCAGCTTCACCGCCCAGCCGGTCACCAACACCACGCCCGACACCACCCCGCCGGCGCTGACCTCGGCTGTGCTGAACGGGACGCAGCTGACCCTGACCTATTCGGAACTGCTGAACGGCGCCCAGGCTCCGGCCGGGGCCTTCACGGTGATGGTGGGCGGCGTGGCGCGGACGGTGACGGCGGTCGCCACCAGCGGCAAGACGGTCATCCTGACGCTGGATGCCGGAACGACCTCCGCCTACCAAGCCGTCACGGTGGACTACACGCCGCCGGGCTCCGGCGCGAAGACCGCGGACGCGGCCGGCAACGCCGCGGGCGCGCTGACCGGCCAACCGGTGCGGGAGGTGGCCGACCCGTCCTTCGTCCTGGAAGGCACCAACCCCTTCGGCCTCGACACCACTGGCCCCTGGTCGATCCCGACCTTCGCCGACATCGACGGCGACGGCGACCTCGACGCGCTGGTCGGCATGAGCGACGGCACCATCCGTTTCTACCGGAACGATGGAACGGCGACGGCGCCCAGCTTCACGCTGGCTGGCACCAACCCCTTCGGGTTGAGCCAGCTCGATATGAACGCCGCCCCGACCTTCGTGGACATCGACGGGAACGGCACGCTCGACGCGCTGATCGGCGACTTCAACGGCAACACGGTGGTCTACCGGAACGTCGGCACGGCGGCGGCTCCCAGCTTCACCCTGGTGGGCACCAACCCCTTCGGGCTGGGTGATGTCGGCTCCGCCAACACCCCCTCCTTCGTGGACATCGACGGCGACGGCCATCTTGACGCGCTGATCGGCAATCATGACGGCGCCACGCTGTTCTTCCGGAACATTGGCACGGCGGCGGCGCCCAGCTTCGCCCTTGAAGCCACCAACCCCTTCGGGCTGGCCGACATCGGCAGCTACGCCCAGCCGACCTTCCAGGACATCGACGGCGACGGCGACCTCGACGCGCTGATCGGCAATTTCGCCGGCGACATGCTGTTCTTCCGGAACGTGGGATCGGCGACGGCGCCCAGCTTCACGCTGGAGGGCACCAATCCCTTCGGGCTGGGCAACGTCACCTTCAAGTCCGTCCCGAGCCTCGTGGACATCGACGGGGACGGCGACCTCGACGTACTGGCCGGCGGTGACACCACCGGCAACAACATCATCCTCTTCCGCAATCTGCCATTGCAGCCCGCGAACCTCGCGCTGACCGCCGCGTCCAACAGCGGTTCCACGACGGACACGCTGACCAACGTCACGGCGACGGCGATCACCGGCCAAGCCAAGGCGGGCACGACCGTGGTGCTGTATGATGGGGCAGTGGCGCTTGGCACGACGACGGCCGACGCCAATGGCCTGTGGTCCGTCACCGCGGCCTCGCTGAGCGAAGGCGCGCACTCCCTGACCGCCGTGGCGAGCAACGGCACCAACGCGTCGCTGCCGTCCTCCACGCTGAACGTGACCATCGACACGACGGCACCGACGCTGACCTCGGCGGTGCTGAGCGGGAAGCGGCTGACCCTGACCTATTCGGAGGCGCTGGACGGCACCCAGGCGCCGGTGGCCGGAGCCTTCACGGTGACGGTGGGCGGGGTGGTGCGCACGGTCACCGCGGTCGCCACCGCCGGCCGGACGGTCACCCTGACGCTGGATGCCGGAGCCTCCTCGCTCTATGAGGGCGCGACGGTCAGCTACACCCCGCCGGGCTCCGGCGCCAAGACCGTTGATGCCGCCGGAAACGCCGCGGGCGCCCTGAACGGCCAGCCGGTCCGCGTGAGCGGCGATCCCAAGTTCACCCTGGAAGCCACCAACCCCTTCGGCCTCGGCACCTTCGTCGGTCAGTCCGCCCCGGTCTTCGCCGACATCGACGGCGACGGCGATCTCGACGCGGTGGTCGGCGATTGGTACGCCAACATCGTCGTCTATCGCAATGTCGGGACTGCGGAGGCGCCCAGCTTCACCCTGGTGGGCACCAATCCTTTCGGCCTGAACACCGTCGGCGGCGGCATGCCCGCCTTTGCCAAGCTGGCCCTCGCGGACATCGACGGCGACGGCGACCTCGACCTGCTGGCCGGAAACGCGGGCGGCGGCATCGTCGTCTACCGCAACGACGGGACGGCGACGGCGCCCAGCTTCACCCTGGTGGGCACCAATCCCTTCGGCTTGAGCAATTCCGGGGGCTTCGCGTCGCCGTCCCTGGTGGACATCGACGGTGACGGCGATCCCGATGCCCTGATCGGCAACGCGGATGGCAACACTTTCTTCTATCGGAACATCGGAACGGTGACGGCGCCCACCTTCGCGCTGGAGAGCACCAATCCCTTCGGCCTCGGCAATGCCGGAAACAACGCCACACCGGTCCTCGTGGACATCGACGGGGACGGCGATCTCGACGCGCTGATCGGCAACGTGAATGGCGACACGGTCCTCTATCGGAACGTCGGGACGGCGACGGCGCCCAGCTTCACGCTGGAAGGCACCAACCCCTTCAGCCTGGGCAACGTTGCCGACAACGCCAAGCCGACCTTCGCGGACATCGACGGTGACGGCGACCTCGACGCGCTGCTCGGCCGAGCCGATGGCAAGACGGTCCTCTTCCGGAACACCACGCCGCCGCCCGCGACCCCCACGGCGCCGACGCTGACGGCGGGTTCGAACAGCGGATCGACGACCGACACGCTGACCAACGTCACGGCGCCGGCGATCGTCGGAACCGCGGTCGCCTCGTCGACGGTGGTGCTGTACGACGGCGCAACGGCCATCGGCACGGTGACGGCCGACGCCTCCTCCGGCCTGTGGACGCTCACCACCGCCTCGCTGAGCGATGGCACACACTCGCTGACCGTCAGGTCGAGCAACGTCAACGGCACCTCGTCGGCCTCGACGGCCCTGACGCTGACCATCGACACCAAGGCGCCGACGCTCGCTTCGGCGACGTTGAACGGGACGCAGCTGACCCTGACCTATTCGGAACTGCTGGACGGTGCCCAGACTCCGGCCGGCGCCTTCACGGTGATGGTGGGCGGCGTGGCGCGGACGGTCACCGCGGTCGCCACCAGCGGCAAGACGGTGACCCTGACGCTCGACGGCGGGGCTACAGCCTACCAGAGCGTCACGGTGGACTACACGCCGCCGGGCTCCGGCGCGAAGACGGCGGACGCGGCCGGCAACGCCGCGGGCGCGCTGACCGGTCAGGCCGTCCGTGTGGCGGGCGACCCCAGCTTCGTCCTGGAAGCCACCAACCCCTTCGGCCTCACTGGTCTCTTCCCCCAAGCCAAGCCGGTCTTCGTCGACATCGACGGCGACGGCGACCTCGACGCGCTGGTCGGAAACATCGGCATCAATCTTCAATTCTACCGCAACGTCGGCAGCGCGACCGCGCCCAGCTTCACCCTGGACGCTGCCACCGTCCCCTTCGGGCTGAGCGGCGCGACGATGGCCACTCCGGCCTTCGCGGACATCGACGGCGACGGCGACCTCGACGTCCTGGTCGGAAGCAACTCCGGCTCCCTGCTGTTCCTGCGCAACGTCGGAACGGCGACGGCGCCCAGCTTCACCCTGGAGGCCACCAACCCCTTCGGGCTCAGCAATTTCATCCCCCTCGCGTCGCCGAGCATCGCGGACCTCGACGGCGATGGCGATCTCGACATCCTGGTCGGCAGCCAGGGCGGCGACACGCTGTTCTACCGCAACGTCGGCACGGCGACGGCGCCCAGCTTCACGCTGGTCGGCACCAATCCCTTCGGCCTCGGCAATTCCGGGGCGCAGGCGTCGCCGACCATGGTGGACATCGACGGCGACGGCGACCTCGACGTCCTGGTCGGCAACCTCACCGGTGACACGGTGGTCTACCGCAACGTCGGCACGGCGACGGCGCCCAGCTTCACACTGATCGGTACCAATCCCTTCGGGCTGAGCAATGCCGGGATGATGGGGTCGCCGAGCATCGTGGACATTGATGGCGACGGCGACCTCGACGCCTTGGTCGGCAGCTTCACCAGCCTCACCCTGTTCCGCAACGTTCCGCCGACTCCGGCGAGCCTGGCGTTGACGACCGCGTCCAACAGCGGTTCGACGACGGACACGCTGACCAACGTCACGGCTCCGGCGATCACCGGCCAAGCCAAGGCCTTCACCACCGTGGTTCTGTACGAGGGTGCGACGGCGCTGGGCACGGTGACGGCCGATGCCAACGGCCTGTGGACCGTCACGACGGCTTCGCTGGGTGACGGCGCTCATTCCCTGACCGCTGTGTCGAGCGACGCCACCGGCACGTCATCGGCCTCCAGCGCGTTGACGGTGACCATAGACAGCGCGGCTCCGAACACCCCGACCGTCACGACGGCGCTGAGCAACAGCACGACGCCGACCCTGACCGGCACGGCGGAAGCGGACAGCACCGTCACCGTCACGGTGGGCGGCGCGACCTACACCACCACCGCGACGGGTGGGAACTGGTCCCTTAACCTCGCCACGGCCACGCCGGTCTCCGGTGTGCTGAGCCTCAACGCCAACGGTACGAACGCCGTCTCGGCAATCGCCATCGATGCCGCCGGCAACACCTCCACCGCCGGAACGCAGTCGCTGGTGATCGACACCACGCCGCCCAGCGCTCCGACGGTGATCAGCGCCGCGCTGAGCAACAGCACGACACCGACCCTGACCGGCACGGCGGAGGCCGACAGCACGGTGACCGTCACGGTGGGTGGGGCGACCTACACCACGACGGCGACCAACGGGACCTGGAGCCTCAACCTCGCCACGGCGACGCCGACCGCCGGTTCGCTGAGCCTCAACGCCAACGGTGCCAACCCGGTCTCGGCCACCGCCACCGACGCCGCGGGCAACGTCTCCACGCCGGGCACGCAGTCGTTGGTCATCGACACGACGGCGCCCAACGCTCCGACCGTCACCACGGCGCTGAGCAACAGCACGACGCCGATCCTGGCCGGCACCGCCGAAGCCGACAGCACGGTGACCGTCACGGTGGGCGGGGCGACCTACAGCACCACCGCGACGGGTGGAAACTGGTCCATCGACCTCGCCACGGCGACGCCGATCGCCGGCTCGCTGAGCCTCAACGCCAACGGCGCCAACCCGGTCTCGGCCACCGCCACCGACGCCGCGGGCAACGTCTCCACGCCGGGCACGCAGTCGCTGACCATCGACACGACGGCGCCCAACGCTCCGACCGTCACCACGGCGCTGACCAACAGCACCACCCCGACCCTGACCGGCACGGCGGAAGCCGGTGCGACGGTGACGGTCACGGTCGGCGGGGCGACCTACACCACGACCGCAACGAACGGCGGCACCTGGAGCCTCAACCTCGCCACGGCGACACCGACCGCCGGCTCGCTCAGCCTCGACGCCAACGGTGCCAACCCGGTCTCGGCCACCGCCACCGACGCGGCGGGCAACGTCTCCTCCGCCGGCACGCAGTCGTTGACTGTCGACACCACGCTGCCCAACGCCCCGGCAGTCACCAGCGCCGCGCTGAGCAACAACACGACCCCCACCCTCGCCGGCACGGCCGAGGCCGGCAGCACCGTTACCGTCACGGTGGGCGGCGCCACCTACACCACCACGGCGACGGGTGGGAACTGGTCCATCAACCTTGCCACCGCGACGCCGACCTCGGGGTCGCTGAACCTCAACGCCAACGGCGCCAACCCGGTCTCGGCCACCGCCACCGACGCCGCCGGAAACGTGTCCGGCCCCGGCACGCAGTCGCTGACCATCGACACGACGGCGCCCAACGCTCCGACCGTCACCACGGCGCTGACCAACAGCACCACCCCGACCCTGACCGGCACGGCGGAAGCCGGTGCGACGGTGACGGTCACGGTCGGCGGGGCGACCTACACCACGACCGCAACGAACGGCGGCACCTGGAGCCTCAACCTCGCCACGGCGACACCGACCGCCGGCTCGCTCAGCCTCGACGCCAACGGTGCCAACCCGGTCTCGGCCACCGCCACCGACGCGGCGGGCAACGTCTCCTCCGCCGGCACGCAGTCGTTGACTGTCGACACCACGCTGCCCAACGCCCCGGCAGTCACCAGCGCCGCGCTGAGCAACAACACGACCCCCACCCTCGCCGGCACGGCCGAGGCCGGCAGCACCGTCACCGTCACGGTGGGCGGCGCCACCTACACCACCACCGCCACGAACGGCGGCGCCTGGAGCCTCAACCTCGCCACGGAGACGCCGGTAACCGGCACGCTCGGCCTCAACGCCAACGGCGCCAACCCGGTCTCGGCCACGGCCACCGACGCGGCGGGCAACGTGTCCACGCCGGGCACGCAGTCGCTGACCATCGACACCACCCCGCCCAACGCCCCGACCGTCACGACGGCGCTGAGCAACAGCACGACGCCAACCCTGGCCGGCACGGCCGAGGCCGGCAGCACCGTCACCGTCACGGTGGGCGGTGCCACCTACACCACCACGGCAACCGGCGGAAACTGGTCCATCGACCTCGCCACCGCGACGCCGGTAACCGGTTCGTTGAACCTCAACGCCAATGGCGCCAACCCGGTCTCGGCCACCGCCACCGACGCGGCGGGCAACACCTCCTCGGCCGGCACGCAGTCGCTGACCATCGACACCACGCTGCCCGATGCGCCGACCGTCGCCACAGCGCTGACCAACAGCACCACGCCGACCCTCACCGGCACGGCGGAGGCCGGCAGCACGGTGACGGTCACGGTCGGCGGCGCCACCTACACCACCACGGCAACCGGCGGGAACTGGTCCGTCGACCTCGCCACGGCCACACCGACCGCCGGTTCGCTCAGCCTCAACCCGAACGGCACCAACCCCGTCTCGGCCACGGCGACCGATGCCTCGGGCAACGTCTCGGCGCCGGGCACCCAGTCGTTGGTCATCGACACCACGCTGCCCGATGCGCCGACCGTCACCACGGCGCTGAGCAACAGCACGACCCCGACCCTCACCGGTTCGGCCGAGGCCGGCAGCACCGTCACCGTCACCGTCGGCGGCGCCACCTACATCACCACCGCCACGAACGGCGGCGCCTGGAGCCTCAACCTCGCCACCGCCACACCGGTCACCGGCACGCTCAGCCTCAACGCCAACGGCGCCAATCCGGTCTCGGCCACTGCCACGGATGCCGCCGGCAACATCTCAGTCCCCGGCACGCAGTCGCTGACCGTCGACACCACCCCGCCGACGGCCAGCGTGCTGTTCGAGGACGACAGCATCGACGCCATCGAGCAGTCCAGCGCCGCCTTCACCATCAGCGGCGGCGAGGCCGGGACCAGCTTCACCTGGACGATCACCTCGGCCGGCGGCGGCCAAGTCACCGGCAGCGGCGTGATGAGCGGCCCGACCATGCGGGTGACCGGGCTGGACCTCGCCGGCCTGGGCGACGGCACGCTCACCCTGACCCTCGGCCTGACCGACCCGGCGGGCAACGCCTCGCCGCCCTTCACCGCGGCGACGCAGAAGCTCACCGCCACCGCGGAGAAGCCCGCCCCGGTCGCCCCGCCGCCGACGGCCACCGTGGACGGCGCCACCGTCAACGGCGCGATCACCACCGGCAGCGATGGGAAGCGCGTCACCACCGTGACCATCGCGGCCAGCAATGAAGGCCGGGTCGAGGACAGCAGCACCGCCAACGCCGATCTGGCCGACGTGCCGGTGGTGCGCGAGCAGGTGGTCGACCGGCAGACCGGTGCGGTGTCCACCGTCACCACCCTGACGGTCAGCGTCTCCAACGGCGTGGCCGTCACCACCTCGGGCAGCGCCGAGCGGCAGACCGCCGCGGAGGCACAGACCGGGCTGGCCGGCCTGATCGCCGCCATCGAGGCACGCACCGACGCCGGCACGGCCTCGCGCGGCAACCTGACCGGCGGCGGTTCGGGCTTCCTCTCGGTGCTCTCCACCCAGGCCCAGCTTCTGGTGCGCGCCATCGACTTCAGCACCCCGGGTGCGACCGCCGGCCAGGCGGTGCAGACCAAGGTGACCGGCAACACGTTGGGCGGCACCGGCGTCGCCAGCACGGCGCCGACCGCGGTGGTGCTCAACACCACAGCGGCGGCGGGCCCGGTGACCATCCAGCTCGACAACGTCGAATTCGCGGCGGTGGTCGGCAACGCCACGCTGGTCGGCGGCGACGGCGAGCAGATCGTCTACGGCGACGACCACCAGCAGTACATGTACCTGGGGGCCGGCGACGACATCCTGCACGGCGGCGGCGGCAACGACACGATCGCCAGCGCCGGCGGCAACGACACGCTGTACGGCGACGACGGCGACGACGTGGTGATGGGCGGCGAGGGCGACGACTGGCTGTTCGGCGGCGAGGGCAACGACCTGGTCGGCGGCGGCGTCGGCAACGACGCGCTGTTCGGCGGGACGGGCCGCGACATCCTGTTCGGCGAGGACGGCGACGACACGCTGACCGGCGAGGAGGGCGACGACACGCTGTCCGGCGGGGCTGGCAACGACCTGCTGTTCGGCGGGGTGGGCAACGACTTCCTGATCGGCGACGCGGGCGACGACACGATCAGCGGCGGGTTGGGCAACGACGTGGCGCTGGGCGGGGCGGGGCGCGACCTGATCGGGCTCGGCGCGGGCGACGACCTGGCCAGCGGCGACGGCGGCGACGACACGCTGTTCGGCGAGGAGGGCGCCGACACGCTGTTCGGCGGGGCGGGCAACGACCTGCTGAACGGCGGGGCTGGCAACGACGTGCTGTTCGCCGACGGCGGTGCGGACACGCTGTGGGGCGGCGCCGGGGCGGACGTCTTCGCCTTCGGTCGGGCATCGGGCGGATCGGTGGTGATGGACTTCCAGGCGGGTGTGGACCGTTTGGCGCTCTACGACGCCGGCATGGACCTCGGCGCGGTGATCCGCTCGGCGCGGGTGGAGGGCGGCAACACCACCCTCGACGTCGGCTCGGGCAACCGCATCACCATCCTCGGCCAGACCGGCAACGTCGCCGGCTGGTTCGGCTAAGCGGCGGGGTCGAGGGGAGGGCGTGTCCGTCCGCCGGGGCAGCCGGCGCCCGGGCGGTCGGAACGAAGCGGTCTGAACGGTCGGGTCAGAGCGGACGCGACGGCGGCGGCCCGCCCGGCCACGCGGCGCCGAAACGGCGTCCGGGCATCCAGGATTCGGTGGTGAGTGGCGGCTCGCACCGGGCGGTGCCGACGGCGGGAAGGGGCGGTTCGGCCACCACCGGGGTGGCGGCCTTGCCGTGCAGGATGGGCAGGCAGAACTGGCAGAAATCGGCGGCGGGGTCATGGCCGGGCGCGTCATCGTCGGGGACCGGCGCACCGGTTTCCCGGTCGATGACGACGAGGCCGGCGGCGGTGCAGATGATGATGCGGTCGCCCAGCCAGCGTGGTGCGCGGATGCGGAATTGGCGCGGTTTGCGAATTGGCGTAAAGACCGGCCCTGCTGATGCCCGCCACCACTGCCGCCCTATGCCGTTCAAACACCGCGCCGCCCATCGCCACCTGTTTCCTCGTGCCAAGTACCGCGTGACTAATTGAACGGCTTATGAGGCAGGGCTACGCCAGCGCGGCAGTTTGACCATGTGGTTCAGCGAGGACACCATCCAGCCTTGGCGCGCCGCCCCACGGACCACGCGCGGCGGGCAACCGCGGTACTCGGCCGTGGCGATCGAAACCGCCCTGACGTTGCGGGCGCTCTTCCACATGGCCTTCCGCCAGACCGAGGGGCTGATCGGCTCGCTGATGCAGTTGCTCCAGCTCGACCTGCCGGTGCCCGATCACACAACCCTGAGCCGCCGAGCCCGCACCCTGGCCGTGAAAATCCGTCCGCAGACCGCTGGTCCATGGCACCTGCTGGTCGACAGCACGGGGCTGAAACTCAGCGGCCCGGGCGAGTGGCGGGTCGAGAAGCACCGCTCCAAGACGCGCCGATCCCGGCGCAAATTCCACGTCGGCGTCGATGCCGGCACGGGGCAAATCGTTGCCGTGGAGTTGACTACGCCGTGTACACAGCTACGCACTTGACCCGTCTTTGGATCGTTCGCTGTCAAGGCCGGCACGGAGGAGACTCCGTAACCCGTCCCGGATGGCCACTGCCGACCCGCTGAGATCGATAGTGGCGAAGGAGATCGCGTGACGCTGAATCACGGCGCGCTCGTGGAGCACGGCGCCGATGGCCGGGTGCAGGAAGAGGCCCGCCGCGTCATCCCATCTCGGGTCGGGGCCTTCCTGGGATCGCAGGTAGGCGTACATCTGATAGAGGTACCCGCTCTTGAGCGTCGCCCCGCAGAAACGGCCGCTCGCCAGGATCGATGTGAATTTCGTATCGATTACCACGCGTCGACCGCAGTTCGGCGGGTCGAGCACGATGTCCGTCACCATGCACGGCAGGATCGCAGGAAGCCCCGCCGTAGCGGACGACACCTGCCATTCGAGCGGGGTGCTGCCACGAACACGCCATCCCCGAGGTTCCAGTTCGACCCGGGCGAAACCGAGCACGGCCTTCTCGAACAGCCGGCGCGCCCACGCCTCTTCGCGATCCGGAGCGGCGAAGGGCGTCGGGCCCGCCTCCTCGGTGGGAAGCGCCAGATCGAAGGCGAGCCGAGCGAGCGCGACCATGAAGCGGTCGTCGGCGTTGTTCCGGCCAATCTGATCGGCGGCCAAGTCGGCGCGCGACGGCCGCACTCCACCCACGCCCGCCTGGGATAGGTCGGTCGCCAGGGAACGGCAACGGTGAGCCGTGCCGGCGTCGCGGACGAGGCGTGCCATCCGATCGAGCGCCGCGCGAACGAGCCGGTTCCGCGGCGTGTCCATCGACAGATCCTCGAAGCGGCAGAAGACCTCTCCTTTCGAGAGAAGCTGCCGCGATTCGGTCGTCAGGACGTCGATGCGCCCTCGGACTCGCGCGAGCGCCATCTCGCGACGGTGGTAGCCGCGGGTGAGATTCCGCCGGAGCCGGCGCTCGACGGCGTCGGCGAGGAGGCGCGCCACTAAGTCGGGCAGATCCTCGGGATCCTCATCCACCATGGCGTCGAAGGCTTCCCGGGTCCGCGTCAGCTCCGAGGCATAGAGCATCAGCAGCCAGAGGTTCCGGACCGGGATGCGGCCGATCCGGCGTTCCCCGCGAGGTGGATCCGCGCCGTTCGTTGCCGGCATCAGACGAGCCGAGCGAGCAGCTTCTCCCGCGCGGCCTTCGCCGTCTCCGGGGCGTCGTACCAGTACTCGTCCAGGAGGGGACCGACTTCCGTCTCGACCTTCGCGCGGAACCACGAGCGGCCGTCGCGGATCGTCTCGTCGATGTCGGGCGTCACGTAGGAATGCCCGATCCGGAATTGTGGTCCGAGCGATGCCGAGGCGGCGATGTCGTCGTTGAGCGCGCCGACCCGGGCTTCGATCTCCGCGCACATCACCTCGTCGAGCCCGCGGGTCGCGCACCACGCGCGCCAAGCCGCACCGAGCCGCGGTTCAAGGTCGACGAAGGCGAAGCGGCGACGCAGCGCGAGATCGACGATGGCGAGGGAACGATCCGCGACGTTCATCGTGCCGATCACGAAGAGGTTCTCCGGCACATGGACGCGTTCGCCAGCCTCCTTGCGGTAGGCGAGCTCGATCGCCTCTGACGGACGGCGCTTGGTGTTCTCCAAGAGCGTCAGCATTTCGCCGAAGATCTGTGCCGGGTTCCCGCGGTTGATCTCCTCGATAACGAGCACGAACGGCCGGTCCGGTTCGCTCGCCGCGGCTTCGATTGCTTGCATCAGGATGCCGTCGACGAGGCAGAGCCGCCCGTCGCCGGAGGGCCGCCACCCGCGTACGAAGTCCTCGTAGGCGAGCGAGGGATGGAACTGGACGACGCGCAGCCGGGAACGGGACGTCTCCAGATCCTTCGAGCCGACGAGCGCGAAGCCGAGGCGCTTCGCCATCCAGGTCTTGCCTGTGCCCGGAGGTCCCTGGAGAACAAGGTTCTTCTTCGAGCGCCAGCACTCGAGGATGCCGGCAAGCTCCTCGCGGGACAGGAAGCAGCCGTCGGCAATGATATCGTCGATGGTGTAAGTCGGCTCCTCCTCGACCTCAGCGATTTCGTCCTCATCGGCATCAATGGCTTGGGATTCCGTCGGGGGCGCCGTCGCGGCCGCCTCGGGCCGGACACCATACTTCTCGGCCCAGTAGGGCCGCGCCAGCCACCAAGCGTAGTCCTGCGCCGCGCCCCGGAAGACGAAATCGACTAAGTGGCGCGCGGTCTCGTTCTCCATGCCCGCTTCGACGATGGTCGTGTGGTAGGTGTAGAAGTACCAGTCGCGCGGTTCGAAAGGCGGATCCCAGGCGACTCTCACCGTCCGGCCATCGCCGAGATTCTCGGTGATCGTGCCGGTCGCCTTGATCCGCATGGCCGAAACCGACTTCTCGCCAGTGTCGAACGGAAGCCTGTACTTTCGCACGAAGCAAGCCTTCACAGCGAGCCGGTCACCTGGCTTCATGCGGCGGACGAGATTGGAGAACTGGTCTTCGTATCCGTTCTGTCAGATCCCTTCTGCGAAGAAGCGAGGCATCTGAGATGCTGTGGTGGACGGCCCTCTCGGCGCAAGAGGCGAATTCGTGTTGACGGTTGGTCGGGTGCATCCATGTGTCCGGCCTGTCGTCGCGACCTCTGGTCGCTGGCCTTGATGAAGTCCGCGGATCGACGCCCAAATCACCTCAGCGCGCTCTCGGGCGCTTGGTCCCCGTGGGTTTGGTCGATCTCCGGTCTGACCGGTTCGTCATCACGTCTCACCACCCTTACGCCATCCGCCTCGGCAGGACCTTGGTCTGCTGCCGAGCCGAACCTCGACTACGCGGCGGTCGCCGCCGCATAGGTCCCGCCGCGCGTCAGCACCGCCCGGGCAATGCGCGCCGTTTTGTTGGCCAGGGCGACGGCGGCGAGCTTGGCGGGCTTGCGCTCCAGCAGCTTCGCCGCCCAGCATCGAGCCGCGTTGTCTTGGCGCGCCAACCGCATGACCGCCGTGGCGCCCACGACCAGCAGGCGGCGGAGGTAACCATCGCCTTGCTTGCTGATCCCCGTCTGCCGCTCCTTCCCGCCACTGCTGTGGGCTTTCGGTGTCAGGCCGAGCCAGGCGGCGAACTGCCGGCCGGACCGGAACAACGTCCCGTCCGGCACCGCCGCGGCGATCGCGCTCGCGGTGATCGGCCCAATGCCGGGGATCGTCGCCAAACGGCGGCTCGCGTCGCTGGCACGGTGCCACTCCAGAATGCGCGCCTCCAGCCGGTCGATCTCCTCGCCGAGCAGGCGGCGTTGTTCGACGAGGCCGTGCAGTGCCCGTCGCGCCAACTCCGGAAGACGATCCTGCGCCTCGTGCAAAGCCTCGATGGCGGCTTTTGTCCCACTTGGCCCTTTCGCCGCGATGATGCCGAATTCCGCGAGGTGACCGCGCAAGGCGTTGATCAGCATCGTTCGCTGCCGGACCAAGAGGTCCGGAGTCTTGTGGAGCATCAAGGCGGCCTGCTGATCGATGGTCTTGACCGCCACGAAGCGCATCGTCGGCCGGGTCACCGCCTCGCAGATCGCCTCGGCATCCGCCGCGTCGGTCTTTCCCCGTTTCACGTACGGTTTGACGTAGGCGGGTGGCATCAACTTCATCGTATGACCCAGTGCCGCAATTTCCCGCGCCCAATGGTGCGCCGTGCCACACGCCTCTATCCCCATCAGGCACGCCGGCAGGCCTTGAAAGAACTTTAGCACCTCGCTCCGTCGTAACTGCCGCCGGACCAGAACCTTCCCGTCGCCGTCGATGCCATGAACCTGGAAAACATTCTTCGCCAGATCCAGACCGATTGTCGTCACGCCCATGGTCGGCTTCTATGAGGTGGTTTCTTCGACGGTCAACGCTGCTCACCGGCATTTGGTGAAAGGGCCGTCCACCACATCATCTCAAACCGGGGTGGAACCATAAACCGTTACGGAAGCACCTGTAAACCGCACTCCGCGGAACCTTAGAATGGTTCACTGCAACCGCGCGCCAGGATCGGCGACCAGAATGCTGGGCGGTTGTAGAACAGCATCCGATGGGCGATTTCTCTCATGTCATGCCGCTTGATGGCCGAGCGCGAGGGGTTGCCTGATCTGAGTCTCTGGCCGGTGGGTGGCGGCCACCCGGAGCGGAAGGGTGGCCGCCACGAGGAGGGGCTGCCTCCTCAGCCGCGAACGTCGATGACGACGCGGCCGCGAATTTGACCGGCCAGGATCCGGCTTGCCAGATCCGGCAGCGCCTGGAATGGCTGCACCTCATACATCGTCTTCAGCAGGCCACAGTCCAAATCGCGGGCCAGCCGTGTCCAGGCGGCGTTCCGACGGTCTTGCGGGGCCATGACGGAATCAACTCCCAACAGCGCCACGCTGCGCAGGATGTGCGGCAGGACCGTTCCCGGCAGATCGGAGGAGCCGGCCAAACCGCAAGCGGCGATGGCACCGCCCCAGATCGTCTGCGACAGCGCGTTGACCAGCGTCTGCCCGCCCACCGAGTCGACGCCGCCGGCCCAGCGCTCCTTCTGCAAGGGGGCGCCCTTCTCCTGGAGGGCGGTGCGGTCGATGAATCCGCTGGCGCCGAGGCTGCGCAGATAATCGTGAGTCTCCGGCCGGCCGGTTGAGGCCACCACCGGGCAGCCGCGCTTGGCGAGCAGCGCCACCGCGACCGAACCGACACCGCCGGCGGCCCCGGTGACCAGAACCTCCTTGCCGCCCGGCTGGATCGCGCCCCATGCCTCCAGGGCATCGACGCAGAGCGCCGCCGTGTAGCCGGCGGTGCCGATGCCCATCGCCTCTTCCAGCGAGAAGGCGTTCGGCAAGCGGGTCAGCCACTCGGGTTTCAGACGCTGGAAACGGGTGTAGCCGCCCCAGTGCGTTTCCGACAGGCCCCAGCCGTTGGTCACCACCTTGTCGCCGGGCTTCCATGCGGAGGAGCGGGATTCGACCACCGTGCCAGCCAGATCGATGCCGGCAACCATCGGCAGCTTGCGGGCGATACGCCCCTTGCCGCTGACCGCGAGCCCATCCTTGTAGTTGACGGTGGAATAGGCGACCTCGACCAGCACGTTGTTGTCCGGCAGGTCGGCGAGGGTGAGTTGCTTGAAGCCGCCCTTGGGCTTGCCGTCCACGTCTTCGATCACAAAGGCATTGAAAGTTTCGGCCATGGTTGGGTCCTTGTTTTGCGGCGACAGGAATTGTTGCGGGAATTGGTGAATGCCGGAGGCAGTGCGCGGTGCGCGTCAGCCGCCTGCGGAAAACGTCAGCTGTGCCCGCTCCTTCAGTTTGCCACGCTGGATTTTCTCTCCGTTGGGGCTCATCGCCGTCGGGAACTGGTCCACCACGACGAAACGCGCCGGAATCTTGAAATCGGCCAGCGCCGCGCCGACACGCTCGCGCAGGGCGGCCTCGTCGAGAACGGCGCCCTCGCGCAGGCGCAGGAAGGCCACCGGCTTGTTGCCGCGCTCCGTCGCCGCTTCGACGACCACGGCGGTTTCCACGCTGCCGTCGCGTTGCAGCACCGCCTCGATCTCCGCCGGATCGACGAGGAAGCCGCCGAGGCGGAGGACGTCGCCGCTGCGGCCCTTGAAGATGAATCCGCCATCCACCCGCATCGTCGCCAGATCGCCGGTGATGAAGAAGCCGTCCTCGGTGAAGGCGGCCCGGGTTGCTTCGGGATTGCCGAAATACGCGGAGAACAGCGTGTCCGACGCGATCTCCAGGCTGCCGATCCCGCCCGGCGGCAGGACGCGCCCGGTGGCGGTGTCGCGCACCCGGACCCGCGCCTTGGGATTGACCGGATGGCCGCCAGACAGCTTGCGCAGGCCGATCGGGGCGTTCGGGGCCTGTCGTGAGAAGAACGAAAAGATCTCGCTCATCCCGAAACCGTTGGTCATTGGCACGCCGCGCCGCTCCGCCTCTTCCGGGAACAGGGCCAGGGTCGGGTTGAAGGAGGCGATCAGGCAGTCGCGCAGGGACGGAAACGGCTTGTCCTCCGGGCAGACGTCGAGCAGGCGCTTGAAGAGGTCGTCCGGTCCGTTCAGGTGGGTGATCGACCGCGACCGGATCAGGTCGCGGGCCTCCACCGGCTCGAACAGGTTCATCAGCGTGACGGACGCGGCGCCGGCCAGGGTGGCGGCGAATTGCGAGAAGCCGAACACGCCGCAGAACGGGATGGCTTGCAGGAGATGGGCGTCGGCGGCGTCATAGCCGAAGGCGGCGGCCACCTGCGCGGCGTGGTGGGCGACGGCGCCCTGGTGGTGCAGGGCGAATTTGGGAAGGCCGGTGGTGCCCGAGGTCGGGAAGATGATGCAGGGCAGTTCCGGCGCGGCGGCGCTTTCGCCGGCCGCCTCGGCCAGCAGGTCGCGGTGATGAACGACCCGCAAGCCCGGCAGCGGGAAGCCGGACCGGCCATCGTCTTCGCACAGGACCGCCAAACGCAGCGATGCCATCGCGGCCGGATCGAGTTCGCCCAGCATGGTCAGGAACGGGATGTTCTTGAAGCCCGGCCAGACGACGATGGCCGACGCGCCGGTGCGGCTGACGATGGATTCGACCTCGGCCCGGCGGAAGCGGGTGTTTACCGAGACGACGATGGCGCCGATGTGCAGGCAGGCGAAGAACAGGTCGAGATACGGGATGCCGTTCGGTAGCCAGAAGGCGACCCGGTCGCCCGGACCGACGCCAAGCCCCCGGAGCGCCGACGCGCAGCGCAGGCTGCGGTCCAGCAGATCCCCGTAGGACAGGGAGTGCTCGTTCCATCGGACGCGCGCGCCGGGCGCCGTCGCGGCGGCGTGGCGCAACTGGTCGATGGGGGTGACGGTGAAGGGGGGAGCCAAGTGCGTCATCACGGTCCTGTCGTCATCCGATGAGCCGTTGGAAAGAGGAATCAAGAAGGACGTCCCCTCCCCCAAGCTTGGGAGAGGGAGCCGTCCCGTCGGGCCGATGGCCCGGCGCCGTTACCGGTCGCTCCACTTGGGCAGGGGAACCTTGCGCATCTCGGCATTGGCGGCGCTCTGCGGCCAGACGACCTGCAGCTTGCCGTCCTGCCACTGCATGACCGAGATCAGCGCCCGGGTGTTCTGCCCCGCTTCCTTCTCGCCGATCTGGTTCAGCTTCACCCCGGCGCCGGTCAGCAGGCTGCCGTCCGGCAGGTCGGTGGCGTAGGCGGCCTTGCGCAGCGCCGCCAGATCGGTCGAGCCCGCGCGCGGGATGACGTCCGTGAACAGCGTCCAGAAGCCGCCGAAGGCGATCAGGCCCAGCGGACCCGGATCGCGCTTCTCCTTGGCGCGGAAGCCTTCGATGAACTCCGCGTACAGCTTCTGCGTCGCCTCCGGCAGGTTGGAGACGTTCGGCGAGGCCGGGGCGTCCACGTCGAAGATGCCGTCGGCGCTGGCGCCCGTCGCGGCGAGGAAGTCGGGCAGGGCGTAGCCGGTGCCGATGCCGATCATGGCCGGAATGTGGAGGTCCAGTTCGCGGACCTGGCGCCAGAACAGGGCGGCGTCGTTCAGGTAGGAGGTCGCGATGACCGCGTCGGGCTTGGCCGCCTTCAGGCTGAGCACCAGGGACGACAGGTCGTTCACGGTGCGGCTGTAGCGTTCGTTGGCGACCAGCTGCATGCCCAGGGTCTTCGTCTGGTTCGCCGCCGCGTCGCCGACCGACTGGCCGAACTCCGAATCCTCGGAGATCACGGCGATCCGCAGATCCTTCGGTTCCTTGCCCAGCTTGCCGGCGATGTCCTTGGCGAAGTCCGCCGCCGTCTGGCCCATCATCGATGCGTTGAAGGTCAGGCGGATGGTGTTCTTGTACTTGCGCTGGGTGATCTTGTCGGCGACGGCGATGGTCTCCCAATACAGGGCGCCTTCGCGCTCCGCCACCTCGCTGGCGGCCAGGGCAAGCGAACTGGCGTAGCTGCCGGCGATCACCGGAACCTTCTCGCGCACGATCAGCCGGGTCGCCTCGGCGTTGGCGGCGGTCGGGGCCGGCGCGTCGGCGACGGCGTAGGTCACCGGACGGCCGAGCACGCCGCCGCGCTTGTTGATCATGTCGCGGGCGACCTCGGCGGCCTGATAGGCCTCGTTGCCGATCAGCGCCATCGGGCCGGACAGCGGGAACAGGACGCCGATCTTCAGCGGATCGGCGGCCTGGGACGGGACGGCGGCACCGGCCGCCGCCGCGGCGATGGCCGCCGCGGCGAGGATGGATTTCAAGCTCATGATGGTTTTTCCTCCCATTGTGTTTTGTATCGTCGCGCCGTTGCCCGCCCGCGGATCAGCCGCCGAGATAGGCTTCCTTCAGGCGCGGGTCGGTCAGCAGGTCGGCAGCCGGGCCGGACAGGACGATGTGGCCGTTTTCCAGCACATAGCCCCGGTCCGACATGGCGAGCGAATGCTTCACGTTCTGTTCGACCAGCAGGATGGTGATGCCGGTCTCCTTGATACTGCGGACCAGCTTGAAGACGACGTCGACCATGATCGGGGCGAGCCCCAGCGTCGGCTCGTCGAACATGATGGCGCGCGGCTTCGCCATCAGCGCTCGGCCGATGGCGCACATCTGCTGCTCACCGCCGCTCATCGACCCGGCGAGCTGGCCCGAGCGCTCCCGCAGCCGGGGCATCAGGTCGAAGACCTTCTCCAGACTTTCCGCGCGGTGGGCGCGGGCGTGCGGAGCGAAGGCGCCGAGTTCCAGATTCTCCCGCACCGTCATGAAGGGGAACAGACGCCGGCCCTCCGGCACCTGGACCAGTCCGCGCCGGGCGATCGCGTGCGGCGGCAGGGCACCGATGTCCTGGTCGAAGAAGGACACCCGTCCGTACCGTTCGACCGTCCCGGAAATGGCGTTCAGCAGCGTGGTCTTTCCCGCTGCGTTGGCGCCGACGACCGAGACCACCTCGCCTTCCCGGACGTCGAGATCGATTCCATGGAGGGTTTGGATCTCGCCATAGAAGGCATCGAGCTTTCTAACCGTGAGCACCAAAGTCCTCCCCCAGATAGGCTTGGATCACCGCCTTGTCGTTCAGCACGTCGGCCGGCAGCCCCTCGGCCAGCTTGCTGCCGTGGTTCATGACCACGATCCGGTCGCTGACCGCCGTGATGACGCGCATCAGATGTTCGATGATCAGGATGCTGATGCCGTGCGCGCGGATGGCCTCGATCAGCACGATGGCCTTCTCCACCTCCGACGGATTGAGGCCCGCCATGACCTCGTCCAGCAGCAGCACCTTCGGCCGGGTCGCCAGCGCGCGGGAGATTTCCAGGCGCTTGCGGCCGGGCAGCGGCAGGCTCGCGGCCGGCATGTCGCGGCGGTCGGCCAGCCCGGTCAGGACCAGCGCCTCCTCGGCGATGCGGCGGGCCTCGGCGATGTTGTGCGTCTGGTTGATCGCGCCGACCACCACGTTGTCGAGCACCGACAGCCCGCCGAACGGCTTCACGATCTGATAGGTGCGGGCCAGCCCGGCGCGGCAGACCTGGTGCGCCTTCAGACCGGTGATGCTCCTGCCCTCCAGCAGCACCTGCCCCTCTGTCGGCGGAAAGGCCCCGGCGATGCAGTTGAACAGCGTGGTCTTGCCGGCCCCGTTGGGACCAATCAGGCCGACGATCTCACCCTCTCCAATGCGGAGATGGACGTCATTGACGGCGCGGAGGCCGCCGAACTGCTTGCTGATACCCCGGACTTCAAGCATGGCGGCTCTCCTCGCGGACCGGACGGCGACGGGTGGATCCGCCGAACGCCCCGCGCAGGCGCCGGGCGGTGGCGCGCGGCGCGCGGATGGCGCTCATCAGGCCCTGCGGCAGGACGATGACCATCACGATGAGGAGCGCGCCGTAGACGAGCAGGTACAGGCCCTGAAGGCTGCCGGCGAACTCCGCGCGGAGATACTCGCTGAGCGGAACGATGAGCACCGCGCCCAGGACGGGGCCGAGCGGCGTGCCCATGCCGCCGATGATGGCGATCAGCGCGATCTCCACCGAGAAGCCGATGCTGAGCACGGTGGACGGCTCGATCAGCAGGATGTAGTTGGCGTAGAGCGTGCCGGCGATGGCGCTGAGGAAGGCCGACAGGCCGATGGAGAACAGCTTGGTCCGCACGGTGTCGATACCCAGCGCCTCGGCCGCCTCCTCGTTCTCGCGCATGGCCGCCAGGGCGTAGCCGATCCAGGAGCGCTCCAGCACGTAGGTGATGAGAAGCACGACCAGAAGCGCCGCCATCATGATGTAGACGTACCAGAGCCGGTCGGAAAACATCATGTTGGCGAAGCTCGGGTCGAACGGCAGGGACAGCCCTTCCGCCCCACCGGTGAAGGAACGCCAGTTGACGATGGCGATGCGCAGCACCTCGGCGAAGGCGATGGAGGCCAGCGCGAAGAACGGCCCCTGAAGGCGCAGGGTCAGCGCGCCGATCAGCGTCGCGAAGGCCACGGCCGCGGCCGCCCCGACGAACATGCCGATCCAGGGCGACAGGCCGAAATGCATGTAGAGCAGCGTCGATCCGTAGGCACCAAGCCCGAAGAACGCGGCATGGCCCAGCGAGAACTGCCCGGCATAGCCGCCGGCGATGTTCCAGGCGGCGGCGGCCAGCGCCCAGAACAGGACCTTCCAGAGGAAGTGCAGCGTGTAGGAATCGGCGGCGATCAACGGCAGCGCCACCAGGACCGCGACCATCGCCAGGGACAGCAGAAGGCCCTTGCGGGTCGGCCGGTAGGGAGCCAGGAGGGACGTCAGCGTCATGGATCAGGCCCCCAGCTTTTCGGAGCCGCGCTGACCGAACAGCCCGGCGGGGCGGAGCAGAAGCACGGCCAGGAAGACGAGAAAGTAAGCCATCTGGCGCATCTCGGAACCGATGAAGAAACCGCTCAGTGTCTCGATCAGGCCGATCGCCAGGCCGCCGATCAGGGCGCCCGCGATGCTGCCCAGACCGCCGAGCACGACCACCACGAAGGCGATCAGCACGAGGTTGATGCCGACCGTCGGATAGACCGGGAACATCGGCGCCAGCAGGGCGCCGGTCAGGCCGGCGCAGGCGGTGCCGAGGCCGAAGGTGAACAGGTCGATCCCCTTCACGTCGATGCTCATCAGCGACGCCGACCGCCGGTCCTGCGCCACCGCGCGCATCGCCTTGCCGGTGTAGGACGTCTTCAGGAACAGATAGATGACGGCGACCACCGCCATCGCGACCGCGAAGGCGATCAGCAGCGGCGCCGGCAGGGCGATGTCGCCGATCCGCAGCACCTTGCCGGCGAACACCGACGCGGTGGTGCGGAAATCGCCGCCGAAGATCATCAGCGTGACGTTCTGCAGGACCAGCCCCAGCCCGACGGTGGCGAAGATCTGCGCCACCTGCGGCGCCCCCTGGATCGGCCGGATGATCGCCCAGGACAGGAAAAGGCCGAACAGGAACATCAGCGGCGTCACGATCAGCAGGACGAGGTAGGAGTCGAGACCGCTCCAGCTGTTCAGCACATAGGTCAGGTACATGCCGACCATGACGAAGTCGCCATGGGCGAAGTTCTTGATGCGGGAGACGCCGAAGATCAGCGTCAGACCGATCGAGATCAGCGCGTAAATGCCGCCGAGCAGGAGGCCGGACACCACGAGCTGGACGATGATGGCCGACATGGCGTCATCCCCCTGCCGCAGTCTGTGATGACGCCGGGTCGTAGGACAGCGACCTCACCCGCATGTCGGCCGTGACCTTGCCCTCGTCGTTGCGGCTCTGCGCCATCTCGAGGGCACCGTCGGCGGAGCGGCGGACCCAGAGGCTGGCGTGGGAGTCCCAGAAGACCGGGCGCAGGTAACGCACCTCGACGTCGAAGGCGGCCGGCGGACGCTCGTCCGCCAGAACGGACAACAGCCAGACCGCCGTCATGATTCCCTGGGCCAGCGGCGCGCGGAAGCCGTGACGGCGCGCGAACTCCTCGTCGAAGTGGATGTCGTTGCCGACGTCCTGGGAGAAGACACGGACCTTGTCGGGCGTCACCTGCTTCTCGCGCAGCAGGGTCCAGTCATCAGCCGGGAACTCCGCCCGTCGCGGCATTCGCGGCGCGTCGCCGGACGCCTGCGGCGTCCGTCCCGGCGGATCGGCGAGGAGGCCGGTCAGTTCGGTCTCGATGCAGACGCGGCCTTCGCCGTCGGTCAGGTGGTAGAGTTCGGTGACGCTGTGGCCCTTTTTCACCCGGTGCAGGTCGCGGACCCAGCCGGTCACGGCCAGCGGTTCCCCGACCCTGGACGGCCGGATCTGGCGATAGACCTGCGAAAAGAACACGTAGCCGTCGATGTCGAGGCCGCTGGCGACCATCGAGTCGAAGCAGTCCAGCCCGAACAGGCCGGCTTCGTACCGGTCGCCGTAAAGGGCGGGATCGACGTCGGCTGCGGTCAGGCGTTCCGCCTGATAGGCCGCGGAATGGGCGACGCTGCGCGACGGGTATTTGAATCCCGGCGGCGCCCAGCGCGCGCGCTCGGCACGCGGCGACCTGTTCGTCGCGTTGTCCATGCTCTCCCCCCAATCCCGATTCATGATTGTTGAGTCAATAATCAGATTCGCGGATCGACGTGTCAACTCTTAAGACGGCTTTTCAACTTGAAAGTCAAATCGACGCCCCGGGGGTTGATCTGGGCTTGATCGGAACGCCCGGTTGTGTTCCAACGGAAGGACGCTGGTGGAGCGGGGCACGGTACATCGCGAAGGCTGAGGCAACGGACGACATGGCACGCTGGAACAAATCTGTCCTCAACCCTGAGCAGCAAAGAAGCCTCAAGCTTGAGGTGCTTTATAAAGTTGCTGCCGCGGCCTTCCGTCGAAACGGCTATCATGGAACATCTTTGGTCGATATTGCCGACATACTCGGAGTATCTAAGGCCACGCTCTATTATTACGTCAAGAACAAGCAGGATTTGCTTTTTCAATGCCATCTTGCCGCAGCCGACCAAGCGCTGGAGACCATCTGCACCGACCCGTCACTGAACGGTCTTGAGCGGTTGCGGCGCAGCCTCGTCGCTTACGTCATCTCGATCATCGGCGAGGACAGCTTCAGCGTCGTCATCTTGGAGGAACGGTCGCTCAGCGACGAACAGTTGCAGGTGGTGATCGAGAAGCGCGATGCCTTCGAGCGCCGCTTGCAGGACGTCGTGCGCGCCGGGGTGACGGATGGCAGCATCCTGCGCTGCGATCCGAAATTCGCCGTCTTCTCCGTCCTGGGGGCCGCAAACTGGGTGACGAAATGGCATCGGCCCGAGGGGGCCTGGACCATCGACGAGATCGCGCAGGCGTCGGCGGCTCTCCTGTGCCGCGGGTTGGCGGCCGAACCGGTGCCCGGCTACCCGAGCAATCGGCTGTACGGAGACCAACCGTAACGCTCCGAGCTGAATCGACCGCCCGCCCTCGGTGATCGAGGCCACGCATGAGGTTGCTTCGGCAGCGCCGGGCCCTCACCTCCGGGGCTGGTCTTCGGGCTTGGACGCCTTGCTCTTCGTTGTTGGGAACACCCTGGCGCAGAGGAAGTCGACCAGCGCCCGGACCTTTGGCGAGGGGTGCTTGCTTGCCGGCCACAGCACGTGGAAGAGGCCGGTGCGTTCCACATAATCGGTCAGGATCGGCACCAGCCGTCCATCGGCCAAGGGCTCGCGGATGGCGAAGTCCGGCAGGAAGGCGATTCCCAGACCTTGCAGCGCGAAGCACACGCGCGTCTCGATGTTGTTGCAGATCATCGAGGTGGGCAGTTGCAGTTCGGGCTCGCCGGGGGGTTGCCGCAGCGCCCAGACCTCCAGCTTGCCGCTGTTGGGAAAGCGGTAGTGCAGGCAGGTTTGCTGCAGAAGATCGGCGGGGGTTTGCGGTACGCCCCGCCGCGCCAGGTAATCCGGCGAGGCGACCAGATGCATCTGGAAGCTGCCAAGCCGACGTGCCGACAGCCGTGAGTCGGCCGGCTCGCCCGTGCGCACCACGGCGTCGAAGCCCTCCTCGATGACATCGACCATGCGGTCGGTGAAATCCAGGTCCAACTCTATCGCGGGATAGGCGCGCATGAACTCGCCGAGCACCGGCAGCATCAGCGAACTGACCAGCGGCAGGCTCACCCGCAGGCGACCGCGCGGCGCGGCCGTGAGCTGCGACAACTCCAGTTCCGCGGCTTCGATCTCGGCCAGGATGCGACGACTGCGCTCCAGGAACAGCGTCCCCTCGGCTGTCAACGTGACGCTGCGCGTGCTGCGATGGAACAGCCGCACGCCCAGCTTCTCTTCCAGCCGCGCCACGCTCTTGCCCACAGCCGAGGCCGACACGCCCAGCAGCCGGCCGGCGGCGACGAAGCTGCGGGTCTCGGCGACCTGCACGAACACCATGAAGCCGTTCAGGCTGTCCATGATCGGCATCCCCTAGGTGATTGCGGACTGTTTGTTCCGCACAACAAGGAAATGTAGCCTACTTTTTCTTTAATCGAGAGATTTCTATCGTCGGGGCATTGCCGATCGCATCGAGGCACCAGCCATGACGAACTCGCCATCTCCTCTGCATCACGCTGCTCCGTCCACCCATCTCTCCACCCGCATCCATGCCGTCGTCCAGCAGGCCGTGGACGACCGGCGACTGGTCGGTGCCGTCGTTCTGGTCGCCCGTGACGGCGAACTGATCCACCAGCAGGCCACTGGACTGGCCGACCGTGAAAGCGCGCGGCCGCTGACCGTCGGGTCGGTGTTCCGGCTGGCTTCGGTGAGCAAGCCCATCGTCGCCACCGCCGCGCTGGTCCTGGTGGCGCAGGGGCGGCTCGACCTGGACGCCGGCATCGACACTTGGTTGCCCGAGTTCCGCTCCGCGCTGGCCGATGGCCGCCCGGCGCGCATCACGGTGCGGCAGTTGCTCAATCACACGGCCGGTCTCGGTTACCGCTTCCTCGAAGCCGACGAAAACGGCCCCTATGCTCGGGCGGGCGTGTCGGATGGCATGGATGCGTCCGGCATCACCCTCGAGGAAAATCTGCGTCGGCTCGCCAGCGTGCCGCTGCTGTACGAGCCGGGCAAGGCTTGGGGCTATTCACTGGCAACCGATGTGCTGGGCGCGCTGATCGCGCGCGTCGGCGGCACGCCGCTGGACGAGGCCGTGACGCGGCTGGTGACCGGCCCGCTTGGCATGACCGAAACCGGCTTCACCGTCCGCGATCCCCGTCGTGTGGCCACCGCCTATGTGAGCGATGCGCCGCAGCCGCACCGGCTGGCCGAGGGCGAGACGGTTTCGCCTTTCGACGGCGCCGTCGGCATTGCCTACAGCCCGGCCCGCATCTTCGACACGTCGGCTTTCCCGTCGGGTGGCGCCGGCATGGCGGGCACCGCCGGGGACTTTCTGCGCCTGCTGGAAACCTTGCGCCGGGGCGGCGGCGCGCTGCTGCCCGGTGATCTGATCGGGGAAATGGGGCGAGACCAGACCGGCGGGATGGAGCTGCCCAATGCCCCGGGCTTCGGCTTCGGCTTGGGCTTTTCGGTGCTGCGCGACCCTCGGCTTGCCGCATCGCCGGAATCGCCGGGCACTTGGCGGTGGGGCGGCGCCTACGGCCATGCTTGGTTCGTGGATCGGGCGCGCGGGCTGAGCGTCGTCGCCTTCACCAACACGCTGTACGAAGGCATGTCCGGCCGCTTCGTCACGGATCTGCGCGATGCGGTCTACGGCGCGCTGGAGGATCGGTGATGACGGCGACATCCGCAAGGATGGCTGCCATCGTGTTTCGCGGCGGCATCACCGGCAAGGAGATCGTCGCGCGGTCCGTCGAGGACGCGGAACGCCTCATGCTGGGGGCTGGACGATGAGGGCCGCCGGCACCGACCGCCTGCCGCTGGCGTCCCTGCTGGCGCTGGCGATGGCGGCCTTCATCACCATCCTGACCGAAGCGCTGCCAGCCGGACTGCTGTCGCAGATGGCACAGGGGCTGGCGGTGTCCGAGGCCTGGGTCGGCCAGACGGTCACGATCTACGCCATCGGGTCTCTGTTGGCAGCGATTCCGCTGACTGTGGCCACGCAGGGCCTGCGCCGTCGCCCATTGCTGTTGACCGCCATCGCGGGCTTCGTCGTCGCCAACACCGTCACGACGCTTTCCGGCAGCTACGCGCTGACGATGGTGGCGCGCTTCCTGGCGGGGATGTCGGCCGGGCTGCTGTGGGCGCTGCTGGCCGGCTATGCCGCGCGCATGGTGCCCGAGCGGCAGAAGGGACGCGCCATCGCAATCGCGATGGTCGGCACGCCATTGGCGCTGTCGCTGGGCGTGCCGGCCGGCACCTTCCTCGGCAGCCTGCTGGGATGGCGGACGTGCTTTGGCCTCATGAGCGCCCTGGCGCTGCTGCTCATGGTGTGGGTGCGCGTGACGGTGCCGGATTTTGCCGGGCAGAGGATGGGCGAGCGGCTTTCGCTGGGGCGTGTCTTCACCCTGGCCGGCGTGCGTCCGGTGCTGTTCGCGGTGCTGGCCTTCGTTCTGGCGCACAACATCCTCTACACCTACATCGCACCGTTCCTGGCGGCGGCGGGCATGGCCGGGCGCACGGATCTGGTGCTGCTGGTGTTCGGCGTCGCCTCGCTCCTGGGCATCTGGATCATCGGCGTGCTGATCGACCGCCATCTGCGCGCGCTCACGCTCGCCAGCACGGCCGTGTTCGGCCTGTCCGCGCTGGCGCTCGGGACGGCGGGTGAGGTGCCGGCCGTGGTGTTCGTGGCGGTGGCCGCCTGGGGCTCGGCCTTCGGCGGTGCGGCGACGTTGTTCCAGACGGCGCTGGCAAAGACGGCGGGAGACGCCGCGGACATCGCGCAGTCCATGCTGGTCACCACTTGGAACACGGCGATCGCCGGTGGCGGCATCGTTGGGGGCGTGTTGCTCGGAGGGCTGGGCGTCGGTGCGTTCGCGCCAACCCTGCTGGTGTTGCTGGCGGCGACGCTGGTGGTGGTGCGGGCGGCTCGGCAGCATGGCTTTCCCGTCCCGGCCGGTGCGGCTGACAACCCGGTGCGGTTCGGTTCCGGACGGTGCTGACTGTCCGGATGGGCTGGTCCGGGCCGGTCCCGTCCGCCATCGGTCAAGCGGACCTGGACGATGAAATGACCGCGGCGTTGCAGGGCGAATGCTCTCGGGCTCGAAGCGCGTTGCCTTCGCCGCGCGGATCATGGGCGCCGGACACGGTGCCTCCATCGGTGAGGCGGAGGACCCCGGCTTGGCCGAAGATCGGCGACAGGGCGGGAAGGGGTGCCACCTCATGCCCCAGGGCGGCAAGGTTTCCGATCGCGGCCTCGCCGAGGGACGCCTCGATCTTGAGGCTGTCACGGCTGTCGGAGAAGGTCCTTCCCAGAAGGAAGCGGGGCTGGGCAAGCGCCTCCTCAGGCGTCATGCCGTAGTCGATCAAACCGGTGAGCAGCACGGCAAGGGTCTGCGGCTGGCCGTCCGCACCCTGGGTGCCATAAAGAAGATGGGGCTCCCCGTTCCTGAGGGCGATGCCGGGGTTCAGGGTGTAGAAGGGCCGTTTGCCGGGCTTGATCGCGTTGCGGTCGCCGGGAACGGTCGAGAACGCCGCGCCGCGATTCTGCCAGAGGACGCCGGTATCACCGACCAGGACGCCGCTGCCCCAGTCGAAATAGGTGCTCTGCAGAACACTTGCGCAGCGCCCCTGCTCGTCGGTTGCGGCGAAGAAGACCGTGTCGCCATGGCGGTAGGGTTGCGGCCAGGGCAGGGCGCGCGCCGTTTCGATGGCGGAGGCCTTGCCGGCCAGACGCCGCGGGTCGAGAAAGTCCCAGGGCGGTGGCTCGGAACCGTCGGGGTCGGCGATGAGCGGCCGGTCCAGAAAGGCCTGCTTCACCGCCTCGACCAGCAGGTGGTAGCGGAGCGGGCTGGTGGGGGGCAGGGCCGTCAGGTCGAAGTGGGAGAGAACGCCCATGATCGCCAGCGTGGAAAGCCCCTGCGTCGGCGCCGGCGGGGCCAGCAGGGTCAGCCCGCGATAGTCCAGGGCGACGGGGGCCTCCTCCCGCGTCCGGGTTGTGGCCAGATCCGCGGCGCCGAGGGGGGAGCCCGCGGCGGCCAGTCCCTCGGCCAGTTGCCGTCCGAGCCGCCCGTCATAAAAGGACCGGCAGCCATCCTCGGCCAGCAGGGAAAGGCTGCGGGCGAGAGCGGGCTGCTTGAAGAGCTCGCCGGGGACGACGCTGAAATGATCCGCGAAGCCTTCCCAGTGCGGGATCTCGTCGCGCCGGAAATCGAACCAGAAATGTTGCGAGCGGCTGGGGACATAGCCGTCCCGGGCCTGGGCAACGGCGGGGGCGAGGAGGTCGGCGAAGGGTTGGGTGCCGCCCCATTGTTCGGCGCTGTAGGCAAGCGCTCGCCCCCAGCTGTCAACCGCGCAGGCCGAGGTGACGGTCGAGGCGGGGCCGCGCAGGGGGATCACAGCCTCATAGGCTGGAAGCTGGCCCGCCGCCTGCCCGATGCCGAGGAAACAGCGTTGCCGTCCCTGCCGGTCCGCCACTAGCCAGATGGCGTCGCCGCCGATCCCGCAGAAATGCGGCATGACGACGGACAGGCTGGCGGCGATGGCAACCGCCGCTTCGATGGCGGTGCCGCTCCTCGCCAAAACGGCGGCCCCGGCCTCGGATGCCAGGGGGTGCGGGCTGGTGACCATTCCCGGCCGGGCGACGTTCATCTTCGCTCCCCATGCGCGAAGCCCGGCCACGGGTCCGGCCGGGCTTCGTCCTGCGATCAGTCGGCCTTGTAGGCGAGCTTGCGGTCGGCCGCCGGCGGCAGGAACTGGCGGGTGAAGACCTGCTCCGGCTTGGGCGTGGTGGTCAGCTGGTAGCCTTCGACCATGATGCCGATCGAGCGGGCGAGGCGCGCGTCGTCCACGTCGCCAAGGCCGATCCGGTCGACTTCGGGCGACAGGATGAGTTGCTCGTAGGAGAACTTCATGCGGGCGCGTTCAAGCTCTTCCTTGGCCAGATTGTCGTAGGCAAGGACCGCCTTCACCCCGGCCTCGGCGTCCGCGCCGATCTCCACCGCCGCCTTGTTGACCGCGCGGACGAGGCCGGCCACGGCGTCCGGGTTCTCCTTGATCAGCTTCTGGGAGACCATCATGCCGTTGGAATAGAGGTCGAGGCCGAACTCGCCGAACAGCAGCCAGTTGTAGTCCTTGGCGGGGTCCTGGCGGTTGTTGATCAGGTTGAACCAGCTGGTGATGTTGAAGACCAGGGCGCCGTCGATGTCGCCCTTGATCAGCATCGGCTCCTGCAGGTTCGGCCCCATGTTCTCGATGGCGACCTTGGTCATATCGACCTTGTTGAGCGTGCCGAGCACGGTGACGAGGCGGGTGGTCGGGGTGCCCTGGGCGCCGCCCAGCTTCTTGCCGACGAGATCGGCGGGCTTGGTGATGTTGGTCGTCTTCTTCGACACGATCGCGAAGGGCGGCTTGTTCCAGAGCTGATAGACCATGATCGGCACCTCGCCGGGGCGGGTCGCCGCGTTCTGGATGATCGCGTTGATGTCGCCGAAGCCGGCGTCATAGGCGCCCGACATGATGCGGGTCACGGTGGCCGCCGACCCTTCGCCCTGGTCGATGGTGACGTTCAGCCCTTCGGCCTTGAAGTAGCCCTTCTGCTGCGCCAGCAGGAAGGGAGCGTCGGAGCCCTGGGTCTTCCAGCCGAGCGTGAACTTGATGTTGGTTTCGGCCAACGCCGGCGCGCTCAGGCCCGGCCCACTCAGACAAAGGCCGAGCGCAAGCGTCGAGAGAAGCTTTTTCAACATGGGAGGCTCCGTTTCGGGATGAAGGTTCAGGCGGAAGCAAAGCCCTGGCGACGGGTGGCCCAGCCGGTGACGCGCGCCTCGACCAGCGAGAAGGCGATGTAGAGCAGGATGCCGAGGGCGGCGAGCAGGAAGAGGCCGGCAAAGACCAGCGGTACGTCGAAGTTCGAGGAGGCCGTCATCATCACGTTGCCGATGCCCTTGTTGGAGGCGACGGTTTCGGACAGCACGCTGCCGACGAAGGCGAAGGTGACGGCGATCTTCAGCGAGGCGAAGAAAAAGGGCATGGTGCGGGGCAGCCCGACGTTCCACAGGATGTCGAGCTTGCTGGCGCCGAGCGACTTGAGGACATCCTCCAGTTCCGGCTCGGTGGTGGCGAGGCCGGTCGCGATGTTGACGACGATCGGGAAGAAGCACATGGCCAGAGCGGTGAGGATGGCCGGCGTCGCGCCCGATCCGAACCACAGCACGAAGATCGGCACCACCGCGACCTTGGGGATCGAGGAAAAGCCGATCAGCAGGGGATAGACCGTGTCGTAGGCGGTGCGGGAGACGCCGACGGCCGCCCCGATGATCACCCCGACGGTGACGCCCAGGATGAAGCCGATCATCGTGGTCCAGAGAGTCTGCAGCACATGGGGCCAGAGAATGCCGAGGCGGGAGACCAGCGTCGCGAAGACCTGGGTCGGGCGCGGGAGGACCAGATCGGAAACCTGAAGGGCGAGGCAGAGGAATTCCCAGGTCGCGAAGAAGCCGAGGATGAGGATGGCGGCCCAGAGGCGGCGGCGCAGTTCGTAGCTCATGGCTCAGGCTCCGCGGATGGCGGTGTCGGTGCGCGCGTCGATGATGAGGTCGCGCAGGCGCTGGTTGAGGGCGACGAAATCGGCGTCGAAGGTCATCTGGATCGTGCGCGGGCGGGGGAATTCGACGGCGCTGTCATTGATGATGCGGCCGGGGCGGGCGCTCATCACGCAGACGCGCGAGGCGAGAAACCCCGCTTCCTTCAGGTCGTGGGTGATGAGCAGGACGGTGGGTTTGCGCTTCAGCCATAGGGATTGCATCGTCCCCCACAGCTCCTCGCGCGTGAACTGGTCGAGCGCGCCGAACGGTTCGTCGAGCAGCAGCAGGCTCGGTTCATGGATGAGGGCGCGGCAGAGGTTCGCGCGCTGCAGCATCCCGCCCGACAGCTGCCAGGGGTAATGGCCGGCGAACTTGTCGAGCCCGACATCGGCCAGCAGGGCGTGCACCCGGTCGCGATACTCCGTCTTACGCTTGGCGCGATAGTCGGAGCGGAAGGGCCGCACGATCTTCAGCGGCAGCATGACGTTCCGCTCGATGGTCAGCCAGGGCAGCATGGTCGGATTTTGGAAGGCCATGCCGATGCGCAGGGCCTTGGCCGTCACCTCGCGCCCGCCGACGAGGACGGCCCCCCGGGTCGGCTGCAGCAGGCCGGCCGTCAGCCGCAGGATCGTCGACTTCCCGCAGCCCGACGGGCCGACCAGGGCGACAAATTCGCCATCGGCGATCCGAAGGTTCGTCTCCTGCAGGGCTGCGAACGACTTGCCCGGCGCGCCGAACGAAACGGCAGCCTGGGAAAGCTCGACGGCAATGGCGGAACGGCCTTGCTGGATGGCTTGGGATGGGGACATGCGGCGCACCTCGTGACGGACTGATGATCTGTATGCAACAGGTGCGCCAATCACCCTGGTGGCCCCCGCTCCATGTCGGGAGTGACCAGCTTTTGGCGAAGGAAAGTGTGTACAATTACTGTATGCGACTCATTTGTGCAGGGTGAGGAGGCTGTTGCATTCAAATGCGGCACTTGGCGAGTTGAATTCCCGCCTGAGCTCCCTTATGCAGAGTGGGTCAGGAGAGGGCGGTGATGGCCGAGGAAAAGCGTTCGAGGAAAACCGGAGGCGACCGTGTCGCGGTGATCTGCACGGCCTTGCGGCGCGCGATCATCGAGCGGGCGCTCTCACCGGGAGACCGGCTGCCGGAGGATTCGCTGGGCGAACGCTTCGGCGTCAGCCGGACCATCGCCCGCAGCGCGCTCGGGCAGTTGGCGGCGGAAGGCCTTGTCGATCTGCGCCGGAACCGCATCGCCGTGGTCGCGGTGCCGTCCTTCGAGGATGCACGAGACATCTTCGACATCCGGGTCGATCTTGAGCGTCAGGTCGTCCGGCATCTGGCCGGCAAGTTGACCGAGGCCCAAGTGAAGCAATTGAAGGCCATCGTCGAAGCCGAACATCAGGCGCGGCATGGCGCCGAGGGGATTTCGATCCGTCTGGCAACGGAATTCCATGTCCGGCTGGCGGAAATGACCGGCAAGCCCGTCCTGATCCGCTACGTGACGGAGATCTGCTACCGCGCGGGATTGTCGCTGGCGGTCTTCAGCCGTCCCCATTCGTCCGAATGCGCGGTGAATGAGCACCTGGAACTGATCGAGGCGATCCGGACCGGCCCCGCCGACAAGGCCTGCGCCCTCATGGACGAGCATTTGGAGGCCGTGGCCGCCCGCGCGCTGCTGCAAAGCTCGGGCGCCAGGAGCCGCGACCTCATGGATATCCTGGCGCCCTACACGGAATAAGGGCGCCAGGCATTCAGGTCAGGGCATTCCGGTCAGCGGGCGCAGGAGGGATCGAGAATCCACTCGGCGCTATCGTTCCAGACATCGGTTTCGACGATCAGCCCGTCCCGCACCACGAAGCGGTCGACATAGCGGTTGTTGTCGAAGGGCGTGCCGTCCGGCCAGGCGCCGTACAGGCAACCGAGGCTGTAGACGATGGTTTCCGTCTCGCCCGGCACCACGTCGTAGCGCTCGATCCGCTTCTTCACCCATTTGTAGCGGGCGGCGTTGAAGCCGGTCGGCCCGCTCGGCGTATCGAAAACGCGGTGCCCGGTGAAGCGGCAGATGAAACCCGGGGCCACATGTTTCGCCGCGCGCACGGGATCGGGGGCCATGGAGGCATCCAGATAATCCTTCACGGCCTGCAGATCGCGTTCGGTCATCTCGCTCATTGGGAACTCCACAAGTGTGCTCGGTCTGGCATCGAAAGTGCATACTGCTTATGCATGCAAATGTCACGCCGGATCTGAGATGACGCAGAACCAGATTTTCGACCTTCTCTTGCGCAACGCCCGCCTGAGGGGAGGGCAAGGACTGCAGGATATCGCGGTCAGGCAGGGACGGATCGCCGCCATCGGCCCTGCCTTGGCCGGTACCGCCGTCGTCGAGGCCGTCGTCGAGGAGGATGCCGGTGGGCGTCTCGTCCTGCCGGGGCTGGTCGATACGCACATCCATCTCGACAAGTCCTGCCTGCTCTGCCGGTGCCGCGATGCCGGCGGCGGACTCAAGGGGGCAATCGCCGCGGTGTCCCGCCTGAAAAGGGATTTCACGATCGAGGATGTCTACGAACGCGGTGCCCGCACCCTGGAGCGCGCGATCACGCAAGGCACCATGTTCATGCGGACCCACGTGGAACTCGATCCGCTGGTCGGCCTGCGCAGTTTCGAGGCCATGAAACGGCTCAAGCGGGATTATGCCTTCGCCATCGACCTGTCGATCTGCGTCTTTCCGCAGGAGGGGATGACCCATGATCCGGCGGTCGAAGGGTTGCTGACCCAGGCCCTGGCGGAGGGAGCCGATCTCCTGGGCGGCTGTCCTTACACCGATGCCGATCCCTCCCTGCACATGGAGCGGATCTTCGCCCTGGCGGTGGCGCACGACGTCGATCTCGATTTCCATCTGGATTTCGATCTCGACCCCAGTTGGTCCCATCTCGAGGAAATCTGCCGGCGGACGATGGCGGCGGGCTGGCAGGGGCGGGTCGCCGTTGGTCATGCCACCAAGCTCGCGGCCATCGATGATGCGGCGCTGGAGCGGATGATCGCGCTCCTGGCCGATGCCGGCGTGGGGGTGACGGCCTTGCCCGCGACGGATCTCTACCTCAACGGGCGGGATGCCAACCACCGCGCCCCGCGCGGGGTGGCGCCGGTTCACCGGCTGGCGGAGGGCGGCGTTGCCGTCTCGGTCGCGACCAACAATGTCCTGAACCCCTTCACGCCCTTCGGCGATGGCTCGCTGATCCGGATGGGCAATCTCTATGCGAACCTCATGCATCTGGGGCCTGAAAGCTTCGGCGGCTGCCTCGATTTGATCTCCAACGGGGCCGCCCGGCTGATGCGGATCGCGGACTATGGCGTCGCGGTCGGCGGACAGGCGGACATGGTCGTGCTCGACGCCGACGACGAGGCCGACGCCTTCGGCGGAATAGCCGTGCCGCTCATGGGGTTCAAGCGCGGCCGCAAGAGCTTCGTTCGACCGGCCGCGACGCTGCTGAGGTAGCGGGCTCCCCCGCTGTCCGCGGTCGGGGATCGGAGCGTGCCGAGTTCCGTTGCGCGGGCAGCGAGCCGCTCCGGGCTTGCCGGAGGCCATTTGGCCTGAACCACGCCGCCACGGACCGATCGTGATCGGTGGGGCGGCGGAGCCTCAGGGATCGTTGCGGCCGTGGGCCACACGGAACCAGTGCTCCGCGTGCTGGCGACAGGTTTCGGCTTCGACGGAGTCGCCGGATCGCTCGGCATCGCTGGCGCGGGCGAGCCACTGTTGGTGCTTCTGCTCGGCGGAGCCGTTGACCTTCTGGTGTGCTCGCGCAGGGGCCCCCTGCGTGGCTTGCCGTTGGGCTGCTTTTCCGAACCGTGGCTGCCGACGGGCTCGATCGCCCACCGGATTGTCGAAAGGCATGAACGTAGATCCTTGGGTGGTCGGTGGACCGCGATCGGAAGCGAAGGATCATTCCCGAATGCTAATCCTGGCGTTCCTTCGTCAGGCCGGAAAAAGCCCGGAAAGCCTCGGTCACATCATTCATGACCTGCGGGAAGAACGCAACGCGGCCGGCAAGCGGACCGTCATTGATGGTTATGGGACGGGGGAGCGGACGCGGCAAGGGAGGCGGCTTGCCGGGGTCCCGCTCGTCGGCGCGGGGAGGCTCGTAGAAATGCAGGGCGAGCTGACCGTCGGGTTCAGCGGCGTAGGGAAGGCCGGGCTCGGTCCGGCGCTCCGCACCGGGAAGGACATACTGATCGCCCTGGGCGGTCCTTTCCGTCAGCGGCATCCAAGACACCCTTTCGCCGGTTGAAGCCTCGCTCAACTTATCAGGTTTCAGCCAATTCGCTCCAGCGAATACGGCGGATTGTCGAGCGCAGAAAGCGCTGAAGAGCCGCGTCGCCGACTTCACGCCGGCGGTGCCGACCGCCTCCACCACCGTCATGCGACACAACAGCTCACGGAAGCGTTACGATATTCCCGTATCAGTAGAATTTAAATATCTTGAAGCAAGCATTTATCGCATAAAAATCTAATAAGCGTGGTGGATGATGACGTATTGCCTGAGTTTTTCATGCAAAAGTAGGCTTTTTGTGAGGCGAGGCGCTCGGCTTCCCCATCCGGGTAGCCCGCCGCCGCAGGCCCATCGTCCGTCGGCAAACCTCGCTCGCGCCCGCCGATGACGGCGTGCCCCTCCGCCCGATCCCATTGCCAACCAATCGACCAAACCGGGCCGAACACCCGGAAAGGGGACGCTGATGACCGACACGACCACCCCTGTCGCCAACGCAGTCATCAACGGTGACTGGCGGACCGAAACCCTTTTGGGCGGGGCCGGGCACGACACGATAGCGAGCGGCGGCGGTGGCGGCTTCATCGACGGCGGGGCCGGGAACGACGTTCTGACGGGCAACTGGGGGGACGACAGCATCCTGGGCGGAGCCGGAAACGACCGCATCGACGGCGGGGAGAACAACGACACCCTCGACGGGGGCAGCGGCGACGACACCATCTACGGCGGCGGCGGCATGGACCGCATCACCGCGGGCGAGGGCGACGACACGGTGTACGGCGACGGCGGCGCCGACCGGGTGGACGGCGGTGACGGCAACGACGTTCTGTACGGTGGCGACGGCGACGACAGCATCCTGGGCGGAGCCGGAAACGACCGGATGGGCGAGGGCGGCGGTTATTGGAACAACGATCTCTACGACGGCGGTGACGGCGACGACACGCTGGACGGCGGCTACGGCAGCGACACGCTGCTGGGCGGTGCCGGCAACGACAGCCTGACCGTCGGCAACGATTACAACGGTGACCGGCTCGACGGCGGTGCGGGCGACGATACGTTGACCGGTGGGATGGGCGCCGACACGTTGATTGGCGGCGATGGTGGCGACCTTGTCCAGGGCGGCGGTGGCGACGATCTGGCGATCCAGAGCCTGTCCACCCAGACGCGCGCCGACACGCTGGACGGCGGCGCGGGGAGCGACCGGCTGCGGGTCGAACTGACCTCGGCCCAGATCACCGGAGCGGTCGCGGGCGAACTCGTCCGCCTGCGCGACTTCATCCGGCAGCATGGCGACGACGGCCAGACCTTCACCAGCGACGCGCTCAAGCTCGCCGCCCGCAACTGGAACGCGCTGGAGGTGCTGGTGGACGGCGTGGCCGCCGACGTGGGCAGCCTAGCCAGCCGAGCCAACAGCGCCCCGGTGGTGAGCGACCAGACCCTGGCCGGCACGGAGGACACCGTCCTGACCGGCAGCGTCGGCGCGGTGGACGCCGACAACGACGCGCTGAGCTACGCCGTCACCGAGGGGCCGGCCCACGGCATCCTCAGCCTGACCGCCGGGGGCCTCTTCACCTACACGCCCGGCGCCAATTACGCGGGCACCGACCTGTTCCGCATCACCGTGTCGGACGGGCGAGGCGGCGTGGCGACCCAGACCGTCACCATCACCCTGGCCGAGGTCAACGATGCCCCGACCAGTGCGACCCTGACCGGCGGGCGCATGGACGAGGATGCGCCCGCGGGCACGGTCGTCGGCACTGTGCAGGCTGCCGATCCGGAGGGCGGGACGCTCGCCTACAGCCTGCTCGACGACGCCGGCGGCCGCTTCACCATCGACGCGGCCACGGGGCGGATCGCCGTGGCGGAGGGCGCCAGCCTCGACGCCGGCGCGGCCCCCGCCCACGCCGTTACGGTGCGGGTCACCGACGATGGCGGCCTCAGCACGGACACGGTGCTGTACATCGACGTGACGGACGGCCGCAACGACGGCGCGCCCGACGAGAACGGCCTCGCGGCCTCCGTGGAACTGGCCGCCGAGGCGGGGGAGGTTCGGGACGGCAGCGGCGTCGCCATCGGCGGCAGCTGGCAGGCCGAGACCGTGTCCGGCGGCGGTGGGGACGACACCCTGTCCAGCGGCGGCGGGGGCGGCGCCCTGCATGGCGGCGCCGGCAACGACGTGGTGACCGGCGACTGGGGCGACGACAGCCTGGACGGCGGGTCCGGCAACGATACCCTGACCGGCGGCAGCCAAGCCGACGTTCTGTCCGGCGGCTCCGGAGACGATGTTCTGTCCGGCGGCAGCGAGAACGACACGCTCTATGGCGGGTCCGGCAACGACACGCTGATCGGCGGCAGCAACGAAGACGTTCTGTACGGCGGGTTGGGCGACGACCTCCTGGACGGGGGCACCAACGCAAACACGCTCTACGGCGGGGCGGGCGACGACACGCTGCTGGGGGGCGGCAACGAGGACCTTCTGGACGGCGGCAGCGGCGATGACCGCATCGTCGCGGGAACCGGCAACGACAGCATCCGCGGCGGCGCCGGGAACGACTGGATCGACGCCGGGGAGAACGACGACACCATCGACGCGGGCAGCGGAAACGACGTCGTCCTTGCGGGCGGTGGCGCGGACCGCATCACCGCGGGCGATGGCGACGACACGGTGTATGGCGACGGCGGCACCGACCATGTGGACGGCGGCGACGGCAACGACGTTCTGTATGGCGGCGAGGGCGACGACACGCTGCTGGGCGGCGCTGGGAACGACCGGCTGGGCGAGGGCGGTTCCTACTGGAGCAACGACCGCTACGATGGCGGGGACGGCGACGACACGCTGGAGGGCGGCTTCGGCAGCGACACGCTGATCGGCGGGGCGGGCAACGACAGCCTCAGCGTCGGCGACGACTACAACGGCGATCTTCTGGACGGCGGTGACGGAGACGACACGCTGGTCGGCGGAATGGGCGACGATACGCTGATCGGCGGCGACGGCGACGACGTGCTGTCCGGCGGCGGCGGGCACAACGTCCTGATCGGTGGCGACGGCATCGACACCGTCGATTTCGGGGCGGGCTCCGGCCCCATCGCCGTGGACCTCTCCAACGGGGGCGTGCAGCACGGCGGCTGGATGAGCGACAGCCTGTCCGGGATCGAGAATGTCCGGGGTGGGGCCGGCAACGACACGCTGATCGGCGACGCGGGCGACAACCAGTTCTCCGGCGGGGCCGGTGAGGACAGTCTGGACGGAGCCGCCGGGAACGACAGCCTGGAGGGCGGCGCCGGGGCCGACACGCTGATCGGCGGCGAGGGCACCGACACCGTCGCCTACAGCGGATCGGCCGGCGGCGTCACGGTCGATCTGGTCGCGGGCACCGGGGCCGGCGGCGACGCCGAGGGCGACCGGATCAGCGGAGTCGAGGACATCACCGGCTCCAGCCACGACGACCACCTGACGGGCGACGGCGGCGCCAACCGCATCGACGGCGCGGCGGGTGACGACACGCTGATCGGTGGGGCCGCGGCCGACACGCTGATCGGCGGCGAAGGCACCGACACCGCGGACTATTCGGCCTCTCCGGAGGCGGTGACCGTCGATCTCGACGCCGGAACGGGCCATGGCGGCGATGCGGAGGGGGACATCCTGACCGGCATCGAGAACGTCATCGGCTCCGCCTTCGGCGACCGTCTGACCGGCAACGGCGGGGGCAACCGGCTCGACGGCGGTGCCGGCGACGACACGCTGGCCGGTGGCGCCGGGCCGGACACGCTGGTCGGCGGCGAGGGCACCGACACCGCGGATTATTCGGCGTCGGCGGTGGCGGTCACCGTCAACCTGACGACCGGGCTCGGCAGCGGCGGCAACGCGCAGGGCGACCGGCTGAGCGGGATCGAAAACCTGCTCGGCTCGGACGGCAACGACCGGCTGACGGGCGACTCCGGAGGCAACCGGATCGACGGGCGGGCGGGCAACGACACGCTGGCCGGCCTGGGCGGGGCCGACACGCTGATCGGCGGGGCCGGAACCGACACCGCGGATTACTCGGCCTCGACCGCCGCGGTGACGGTCGATCTCGCCACCGGGACGGGTCTGGGCGGCGATGCGGAGGGGGATGTTCTGGCCGGCCTTGAGAACGTCACCGGTTCCAGCCGCAACGACCGGCTGACCGGTGACGGCGGTGCCAACCGGCTCGACGGCGCTGCGGGCGACGACACGCTGATCGGCGGCGCGGGTGCCGACACCCTGGTCGGCGGGGCGGGCACCGACACGGCGGACTACACGGCGTCGGGCGCCGCCGTGACGGTCAGTCTGGCGAGCGGCACGGGGACCGGCGGCGATGCGCAGGGCGATCGGCTGTCGGGGATCGAGAATCTGCTCGGCTCCGGCGGCAACGACCGGCTGACCGGCGACGCGAACCGCAACCGGCTGGACGGGCAGGGCGGCAACGACACGCTGGCCGGCCTGGGCGGTGCGGACACGCTGATCGGTGGCGAGGGCACCGACACCGCGGAGTATCTGGCCTCGGCCAACGGGGTCACCGTCGATCTGTCGACCGGCCTGGGGACCGGCGGCGACGCCGAAGGCGACCGTCTGACCGACATCGAGAACCTGACCGGCTCCAACCAGGCCGACCGCCTGACCGGCGATGCCGGGGACAACCGTCTCGACGGCGCCGCGGGCGACGACACGCTGATCGGCGGCGAGGGTGCCGACACCCTGGTCGGCGGGGCGGGCACCGACACCGCCGATTATTCCGCCTCCGCCGACGCGGTGGTCGTGGACCTCGCGGCCGGCACCGGCAGCGGCGGCACCGCCGAGGGCGACCGGTTGAACGGGGTCGAGAACCTGATCGGCTCGGCCCTTGACGACCGGTTGACCGGCGACGGTCTGGACAACGTCCTGAAGGGCGGGGCTGGCGCCGACACGCTGGAGGGCGGCGGCGGGGCCGACACCGCCGACTATTCCGGATCGGACGCGGGGGTCACGGTCGATCTCACCACCGGGACCGGTCTGGGCGGCGACGCCGAAGGCGACCGCCTGACCAGCATCGAGAACTTGTCGGGGTCCGGCCACGCCGACCTTCTGATCGGCGACGGCGGGGCCAACCGGCTGGACGGTGCTGAGGGCGACGACACGCTGATCGGTGGGGCCGGAGCCGACACGCTGGTCGGCGGGGCGGGCATCGACACCGCGGACTATTCCGCCTCCGCCGCCGGGGTGACGGTCGATCTCGCGGCGGGCACCGGCAGCGGTGGCGACGCGGAAGGGGATCGCCTGTCCGAGGTGGAAAGGGTGATCGCCACCGGGCAGGCCGACAGCCTGACCGGCGACGGCGAGGACAACTACCTCGACGGGCGCGGCGGGGCCGATGCGCTGGCGGGCGGGGCCGGCAACGACACGCTGCGGGTCCTGGACGAGGGCTTTGTCTCCGTCGATGGCGGTTCGGGCGACGACACGCTGCGGTTCGAGGGCAACCGGCTGATGCTTCTGGGCACCGCCGTGAACGTTCACAGGATCGAGCGGTTCGACCTGACCGCCGAGGGGCATCAGACGCTGATTTTCAACGAGCAGGGCGTCAGGGCCAACGCGGCGGGCGCGCCGCTCTACGTCACCGGCGACCGCGATGACTTCGTGACCTTCAAGGAGTCGGGCTGGCGGCGGGTTGGCACGCTGATCGAGGATGGCGTCCTCTACAACAGCTACCGCCGCGGCGACAGCGTGGTGAATGTCCAGGACGGCATCCGCATGTTCGGCGACCTCGTGCTGACCGGCACGCCGGGCGACGACGTGATCACCGCCCCGTCCGGCGCCGGCCATGTCGTCGTCTTCGGCGAGGGCGGGAACGACATCGTCCGGCTGGGGGCGGGCTTCCGGCACGAGATCGCCCATCTGGTGCGCATCGACGACGACCTGCACATCCTGTTCGACGCGGGCGGCGGCCCGGCGGGCGAGGACGGCTACGCCCGCGACCGCGTCACCATCATGGAGCATTTCGCCGCCAACGGCGCGGCGGGGGCGGGCATCGGCGGCATCCGGGAGTTCGTCTTCGCGGACGGCGTGGTCTGGCCGGTGTGGGGCGACATCCTGCTGATGGGCGGCACGGGCGACGACACCATCGCCATCGAGCCGGGCTTCACGAGCCGCACGGTCCATGCCGACGACGGGACGAACGTCATCCGCTTCGGCGGCGACGTGACTGCCGCCGACCTGCGCCTGTCGCGCCGCGGCGACGATCTGGAGATCCGCATCGCCGGGACCGACCGCTCGGTGATCGCCTTCAACCACTTCTCCGCCGACGTTCTGGCCGGGGCCGGCAATGGCGGCATTCAGGCCATCGAACTGGCCGACGGCACCGTTTGGCGGGTGAGCGGCGCCGACATCGTTATCAGCACCACCGGCAACGACACCACCGTGTTCGGCCTCGGCGGCGGGGAGGTGACGCTCTACGGCAGCGAGGGCACCGACACTATCAGTTTCGCGCTGACCATCGACCCCGACCGGATGCGGCTGACGCGCGAGGGCGACGACCTGCGCATCGCCTACACCGGAAGCTCCGACTCCTGGATCGTCAAGAACCACTTCGACGGCAACCCGGACGGTGTCTCGACCATCCGTTTCGGCGACGGCACGGCATGGGCCATCGACAACACCCGCCTGATCGTCGGCACCGGCAGCGATGAGGTCTTCACCATCGCGGCGGGCCTGGGCGGGCGGGTGCTGGCCGGCGGCGGCGGCACGGACGGGCTGGTGCTCGGCGTCGGGATCCGTCCCACGGACGTGGCGCTGAGCCGCGACGGCAACGCCCTGGTCATCGGCATCGCCGGGACCGCGGACCGCGTCACCGTGCTGAACCATTTCGACGGGCTGGCCGCCGGCAACAGCGGGCTGCGCACCATCACCTTCGCCGACGGCACGGTGTGGAGCATCGGCGCGGCGGAAGGCTTCCGCATCGGCGGCGACACTGCGGACCTCTTCACGGTGAAGCCCGGCGACGGCGCGGTGACCCTGTTCGTCGGCAAGGGCTTCGACACGCTGACCTTCGGCACCGGCATCCCCACCGACAAGCTGAGCTTCGTGCGGGAGGGCGAGAACCTCGTCATTGCCGTGCAGGGCAGCGCCGAGCGGATCACGGTGCTGAACCACTTTGCGACCGGATGGGGCGCGTCGGTGCTGGAGAATGTGGTCGTCGGCGGGCGGACATGGCGGCTGACCGATCCCAACGTGCTGGTCGGCAGCGCCGGGGACGACAGCTTCACGCTGGCGCCCGGCACCGGCTCGCGGATCGTGCTGCCGGGCATCGGTACTGACCAGATCACCATCGGCCAGGGCATCGACCCGGCCAACGTCCGGCTCCAGCGCGTCGGCGACGATCTGGTGGTGACGGTCTACGGCCTCGGCGACACGCTGACCGTGCTCAACCACTTCGCGGGCGGGGCCAGCGGCGGCGTCCATTCCATCCGGTTCGTGGACGGCAACATCTGGAACATCTGGGGGCACCAGATCCAGCTCGGCGGCAGCAGCACCGAAACCTTCGAGGCCAAGCCGGGCGTCGGCCACGTCTCGATCTATCCCGGCGGCGGGACCGATGTCCTGCGCTTCGATCCGCGCATCGACAGCCTCGGCACGGTGCTGCGCCGCTCCGGTGGCGACCTTGAGATCGTCATGGGCGACGGCGGCGATGTCGTCACCATCCTGAATCATTTCCTCGGCAACGCGCTCCGCAGCGTCGCCTTCGGCGACGGCAAGGTCTGGACGGTCGGCGGGAACGGCGTCCAGGTCGGCACCGACGGCGACGACGTGTTCACGCTGACGCCCGGCATGGGCAACGTCATCGTGTATGGCGGCGGCAAGGCCAACGGCGACCGGATCGTCGCGGCCCCCGGCGTCGATCCCAAGGACCTGCGGCTGACCCGCGTCGGCAACGACCTGCGCGTCACGCTCGGCGCCGACAGCATGACCATCGTCAATCAGTTCGCGTCGGGCGGGGTGGTGATGATCCCGGAGATCATCTTCCTCAACGGCGTGGTCTGGCCGATTGCCGGATCCACCGTCCACATCAGCGGAGGTGGCCGGGAAACCCTGCCGGCGGCCCCGATCATCTATCCCGGCGGCCCCGGCCAGCATCTGAGCATCGACGCCGACCCAGGCAAGACGCGGGTGGTCCGCGTCGGCGCGGATCTGCACATCACCATCGAGGGGCGGCAGGACGAGATCGTCGTCGTCAACCATTTCGCGATGGACGGCGTCGGCGACCTCGTCTTCGACAACGGCACCACCTGGAACATCCAGGGCGGCAAGGTGCTGATCGGCGGTTCCGGCCATGACGAGTTCGTCATCCAGGCCGGCATGGGCGACGTCATCCTCTACCCCGACACCTCCGGAGACGACCGGGTGCGGATCGTGGACAGCGTCGACGGGTCGAAGATCCGGCTGACCCGCTTCGGCGACGATTTGCGCGTGACCGTGGACGGCACGAAGGACTCCCTGACCATCGTCAACCACTTCGCGGGGGCGCCGCTGGAGGCGATCCAGCGACCGGACGGCACCATGATGCCGCTGACCGGCGACACGGTGGTGTTCGGCGGGAAGGGGCCGACCCAGTTCCTGGTCGGGCGGGACACCGGTTCGCAGACGATCTACACCGAAGGCGGCGATTCGCTGGTGTTCAGCGACATCGACAGCACCGAGGTCGTGATGTTCCGCACCGGCTCGGACCTCGAAATCCACATCGATCGCACCAGCCAGGTCATCACCGTCCTGAACTACTACGGCGCCATCAAGGACCTGACGTTCCCTGACGGGCGGAGCTTCGACCTCTCCTCCCGCGACACGCTGATCGGGGGAGGCCGGGGAGACGTCTTCCAGATCGGCAAGACCGGCCCCGCCCAGCAGGTCATCCATTCCGGCGGCGGCGGCACCATCAACTTCGGCCCCGACGTCGGTCCGGGCGACGTGACGCTCGCCCGCGACGGCAACGATCTCCTGGTGGTCTTCATCGGAAGCGGACGGACGGTGCGCGTCGTCAACCAGTTCGCTCCGCCGACCGAGGGCATGTCGCGGGGCCTGGAGGCGGTGACCTTCTCCGGCGGCAAGACCGTGAACGTGTGGGGCGAGAATGTCGTGTTCGGCGACGCCGGCACCGACGACTTCACGATCCTGCCCGGTCAGGGGCGGCTTTACGTCTTCCCCGGCGGCGGCACCGACCGCCTCACCCTCGGGCCGGGCATCGCGCCGGCGGACGTCCGCATGGAGCGGGACGGCGTCGATCTCCGCATCTTCACCGACGACGGGCGCATCGACCTGATCGCCGTCAACCATTTCGGGCCGAACGGGGTCGCGGGGTCCGGCTCCGGCCTGGGCACCGTGGCCTACGGGAACGGGCAGGTCTGGACGGTCGGGGGCAACGGCATCCTGATCGGCAGCCTGGGCAACAGCACCTTCAACGTCGGCGCCAACAGCGGACCGACCACGATCCATCCGGGCGGCGGCCTCAACCGGCTCAGCTTCACCGCCGGGGTGCCGCCGGCCAACCTGCGGCTGGTGCGCATCCACGACGATCTGCGCATCATCTCGGCGGACGGCACGGTCAACATCCTGGTGGTCAACCATTTCGAGAACCGTCTCGACGAGGTGAGCTTCCCCTCGGGACCGTCGTGGAATCTCGGCGTCGAGCATGTGTGGATCGGCGGCGACGGGCCCTCGGTCTTCCAGCTCGACGATCTGGGGTCGGACCAGACGGTCTTCCCCGGCAGCGGCGACACGGTCGGCCTGCCGCCGGGGCTGGACTGGAAGGACGTGGTGCTGTCCCGCTCGGGCAGCGACCTCGTCGTCGTGATCCGTGAGACGGGCCGCCAGATCCGCATCGTCAACCACTTCTCCTACAGCGACGGCACCACCGGGCTGGCCGGCCTCCAGTTCGCCGACGGCACCACCCTGCCGCTGGGCGAACTGGCGATGCTGGGCGGGACGACGGGCGACCTGCTGACCGGCACGGCGACCGACGACGTGCTGCTGGGCCAGGATGGCGACGACCGGCTGAGCGGCGGCGGCGGCAACGACACGCTGGTCGGCGGGATCGGCAACGACACGCTGGACGGCGGTGCGGGCAACGACACCTACGTGTACCGGCCCGGCGACGGGCGCGACACGCTGCTGGACACCAGCGGGTTCGACGCCATCGAGATGGGGCCGGGGATCACCCGCGGCGGGATCTACTTCGCGCGCTTCGGCAACGACCTGCACATCCGCTTCCGCGACCGGCCGGCCGACGAAATCATTGTGACCGGACGGTTCAATCTGGCGGGCGACGGCGCGTCCTACGTGGAGTGGATCGACTTCGCCGACGGCACCCGTTTCGACCTGACGCGGACCGACATCGCGCTGGAGACGGTGGCGACCGCCGCCAACGAGCAGCTCTTCGGCTACAACGTCGGGGACCGGATCGAAGGCAAGGCGGGCAACGACTCCATCCTCGGCTACGCCGGGGACGACACGCTGATCGGCGGGACGGGATCGGACTCCCTCGACGGCGGGGCCGGCAACGACCTGCTGGACAGCCGCGACGATCCGGGCACGGACGGCGCCCGCGACGTGGCCTATGGCCGCGACGGCGATGACACCATCCTGGGCGGCGGCGGCAACGATCTGCTGTACGGCGGCACCGGGAGCGACAGCATCGACGGCGGGGAGGGCGACAACTCCATCGACGGGGAGGACGGCGACGATCTGCTAATCGCCGGAAGCGGCCACGACACCGTCTATGGCCGGGCCGGCAACGACACGCTGGCCGCCGGGGCCGGCAACGACACCCTCTACACCGGCGCCGGGGACGACCTGATCCGCTACGGCGGCGGCAGCGATACCATCACCAACGAAGGCGGCAACGACGTTCTGGAGTTGGGCCCCGGCATCGCGCCGGAGGAGGTGTATTTCGCTCGCTTCGGGAAGGATCTTTACGTCCGGTTCCGCAATTCGGGCGAGCAGATCGTTCTGACCGGGCGTTTCAACGGGGCGGGCGACGGGACCAGCTTCGTGCAGACCCTGCGCTTCGCCGATGGATCGACCTTCGATGTGACCCGCAAGGACATCGCGCTGGAGACCGTGGCGAACCCCGCCAGCGAGGTGTTGGAGGGCTACAACGTCCGCGACGTCATCCGCGGCATGGCCGGCAACGACACCATCTATGGCTACGCGGATAACGACACCCTCGATGGCGGAGCCGGCAGCGATTCCATCCTCGGTGGCACCGGCGGCGACAGCCTTGAGGGCGGCGACGGCGGCGACACCCTCGACGGCGAGACGGGCGATGACACGCTGTCCGGCGGTCTCGGCAATGATTTCCTCTACGGAGGGGCGGGTCGCGACACGCTGTCCGGCGGCGACGGGGCCGACTACCTGTATGGCGGCGCCGATGACGACATCCTGAACGGCGATGCCGGAAACGACACGCTGGAAGGAGGCGACGGCAACGACACCCTGACCGGCGGGGAAGGCACCGACACGCTGTTCACCGGTCTTGGCGACGACCTCGTCCGCTACGACGGCGGGCGCGAGACGATCAGCAACATCGGCGGGCAGGACGTTCTGGAGATCGGCGTCGGCCTGTCGGCGTCGGACCTCTATTTCGCGCGCTTCGCCGACAACCTCCATCTGCGCTTCCGCGGGCGGTCCGACGAGGTGATCCTCGCCAACCGCTTCAGCGGGGCGGGGGACGGCGCGTCCTACCTCCAGACGCTGCGTTTCGCCGACGGCACGCTGGTGGACATCACCAACCCGATGCTGGTGCTCGACACGGTGGCGACCGATGCGTACGAGAAGCTGGAGGGCTACAACGCCAACGACACCATCCAGGGCCTGGGTGGGGTTGATACCATCTATGGCTATGCCGGCGACGACCTGCTGGACGGCGGTGCCGGCAATGACCTGCTCTACGGCGGCGCGGGCGACGACCGGTTGCTGGGCAACATCGGCGACGACCGGCTGGAGGGCGGGGACGGCAACGACACGCTGGAAGGCGGCGACGGCAACGATCTGCACTACGGCGAGGCCGGCGACGACGTCATCGCCGCGGGCAACGGAACCGATTACGTCGAGGGCGGCGCCGGGGATGACACGGTCAGCGGCGGCGCGGGCGAGGATACGGTGTTCGGTGGGGCGGGCAAAGACAGCCTGAGCGGCGACGACGGCAACGACAGCCTGTATGGCGAGGCCGGCGACGACACGCTGGAAGGCGGCGCCGGCACGAACACGATTTCGACCGGCCTGGGCGACGATCTGATCCGCCACAGTGGCGGACGGGACACCATCGCCAACGAGGGCGGCCGGGACGTTCTGGAGATGCGCGCCGGCCTGTCCAAGGCGGACCTCTACTACGCGCGCTTCGGCAACGACCTTTACCTGCGTTTCCGCAACGCGGCGGACGAGATCGTGCTGAGGAACCGTTTCAACGGCGCGGCGGACGGGGCGAGCTACGTCCAGACGCTGCGCTTCGCCGACGGCGCGCTGGCGGACATCACCGACCCGGCGCTGGTGCTGGAGACGGTGGCGACCGACGCGACGGAAAGGCTGGAGGGTTACAACGTCAATGACACCATCCGGGGATTGGGCGGTCACGACACCATTTCCGGCTATGCCGGCGACGATGTTCTGGATGGTGGGACCGGCAACGACCTGCTCTATGGCGGAGCCGGCGACGATACGCTGACCGGGGGCGCCGGGACCGACCAGCTGTACGGCGACGCGGGCGACGACCTGCTGCTGGGCGGTGACGGCAACGACAGCCTGAACGGCGGTGACGGCGACGACACGCTGATCGGCGGACTCGGCGCCGACCAGTATTACGGCGGCGCCGGAAACGACTGGATCGACAACAGCGACGATGGCGGAACCGGGGCCTCGGTCGACGTGGCCTATGGCGAGGCGGGCAACGACACAATCATCGGCGGCGACGGGGGCGAGACCTTCGGCGGCGGCGACGGTGACGACAGCCTGCTGGGCAACGCCGGGAACGATTGGCTGGAAGGCAACGCCGGCGACGACTGGGTCGAGGGCGCGACCGGCAACGACACGCTCAAGGGCGGTGACGGCAACGACACTCTGCTGGGCGGCAGTGGAACCAACACGATCTCGACGGGCCTGGGCGACGACCTGATCCGCCACAGCGGCGGGCGGGACATCATCACCAACGAGGGGGGGCAGGACGTCCTGGAGATGCGCGCCGGCCTGTCCAAGGCGGACCTCTACTACGCGCGCTTCGGAAACGACCTCTATCTGCGTTTCCGCAACGCGGCGGACGAGGTCGTGCTGACGAGCCGTTTCAGCGGCGCGGCGGACGGGGCGAGCTACGTTCAGACGCTGCGCTTCGCCGACGGCGCGCTGGCGGACATCACCGACCCGGCGCTGGTGCTGGAGACGGTGGCGACCGACGCGACGGAGACGCTGCAGGGTTACAACGTCAACGACACGATCCGGGGGCTGGGCGGAAACGACGCCATCTATGGGTATGCCGGCGACGACCTGCTGGACGGCGGGCTGGGCGCCGATACGCTTTACGGCGGAGCGGGCGACGACAGCCTGATTGGCGGGGATGGCAGCGACAGTCTGGAGGGCGGCGACGGCATCGACACGCTCGAAGGAGGGAACGGCAACGACACGCTATTGGGTGATGACGGCGATGACACGCTGATCGGTGGGGCCGGCAACGATGTGATCCACAGCGGAGGCGGCAACGATCTCATCCGGTTCGACAGTGGCCAGGACACGATCCACAACACCGGCGGCGACGATGTAGTCGACCTCGGCGCGGCTTTTGCATCAGGCAGCTACTACTTTGTCCGCTATGGCGCCGATCTCTACGTGCGGTTCCAGGGAGTGAGCGACCAGATCATCATCGCCAGCCGGTTCAACGGTGGTGGCGACGGAGCGAGCTACGTCCAGACGCTGCGCTTTGCCGACGGGACCCTGGTGGACCTGACGCGGCAGGATCTGGTGATCCGCACCGTCGATAGCAACGCTGGGCAAAGGCTCGAAGGCTACCGGGTCGGGGACTTCATCGACGGCCAGGGTGGCAACGACACCATCCTCGGCTATTCCGGCGACGACACGCTGATCGGTGGGGGGGGCGTCAACCAACTGTACGGTGGTGACGGCAACGATTTGCTCGACGGCCGGTCCGGCCAGAATGAGAGCCTCTACGGCGAGGCGGGCGACGACACCGTCTATGGCAGCGCGGGCAGCGACGGTTTGCAGGGTGGCACGGGGGACGATGTCCTGGATGCGGGCGCTGGCAACGACATCGCCTTTGGTGGTGACGGCGACGATACGATTGTCGGCGGCAGCGGGGAGGACCGTCTGTGGGGGGACGGCTTCTCAACGACCGGCAATGAGGTCATCGTTATCCGAATCCGGATGGGCGGACATATAACATGGTTCTGGCCGCGGACGATTGTTACGCTTGACGGGACAGTGCTGATGGACGCGCGGGTGGACGTCCATTACTCGAATTTGGGACAGGACGGCAGCAGCACCGCGTACAAAGGGAACACTCAGGACTTCGTGTTCACCGTCCGCGACCGCAGCGAAGCGGATCGGCTGCAGATCCACGTCGTCAGCGAGTATCAAGGCTCGTCTCTGGCTCGGGCAGGCGTCTACATCGCTGGTATCGAAGTCGCAGGCTATCCTTTCTCTGGTGGCTGGTACATCTGGGAAGGGGGTACATCCACATGGGGGCTGGATAGCATACTGCCTTCTCCATCCCCGACCGAAGCGGCCGGAAACGACATCGTCAGCGCCGGTGACGGCAATGATTGCATAGGTGGCGGTGTCGGTGACGATGAGCTTGATGGTGGTACCGGCAACGATACGATCCTGGGCGGTGCCGGCAACGACACCATCAGGGGAGGGGCCGGTTCCGATGAAATGCATGGTGGGGCAGGCGACGACCTGATCGACAACCGTGACGACCCCAACGCCGGTGGCATCAACGACATGTCCTATGGGGGCACAGGGCGCGACACCATTTACGGCGGCGGCGGGACGGACGTGTCTTATGGCGGCGCTGGCGACGACTTGATAGACGGAGGAGCTGGAAAGGACACTCTTTTTGGGGAGGCCGGAAACGACTCCATCCGCGGTGGCGCCGATAACGACCAGCTTTACGGCCAGGACGGCAACGACACGCTCGACGGTGGGGCTGGCAACGACTCTCTTGATGGCGGCGCCGGGGATGACCTGTTCCTCTATGCCGGCTCCGGACAGGGCCAAGATTCCGTCCGTGGTGGCGGTGGCAACGACGTGCTGGAACTCGGTGCCGGGCTGGCGGCGGAGCAGCTTTATCTCTCGCGCTTCGGCGACGACCTGTATCTCACCTTCCGCGACACGGGCGACCGCATTGCCGTGGTCGGCCGCTTCACCGGGGAAGGGGATGGGGTCAACTACGTCCAGACGCTGCGCTTCGCCGACGGGTCGGTGGTCGACCTTACCGCGCCGGACGTCGCGCTGGAAACCTACGGTCTGGCGGCGGGGGAGACGCTGCGCGGCTACCGGATGGGCGACCGCATCGAGGGCAGCGGCGGCAACGACTCGATCCTCGGTTATGGTGGTGACGACACGCTGAAGGGTGGCGACGGCGCCGACGCGCTGTATGGTGGGCTCGGCGACGACGTGCTGGACGGCGGGGCCGGCGCCGATTACCTGGAGGGCGGCGACGGCAACGACAGCCTTTCCGGCGGCACGGAGAGCGACACGCTGTTCGGTGGTTTTGGAAACGACACGCTGAACGGCGGGACGGGCGCCAACGGCATCGACGGAGGGGCCGGCGACGACCTCGTGGTTTATGGCGGCGGAACCGACACCATCGTCGGCGGCGGCGGCAACGACGTGCTGGTCTTCGGGGAAGGCTATGGCGCCGATGGCATGCGTCTGGAGCGTTACGGCAAGGATCTCCATCTCGTGTTCGCCGCCACGGCGCAGCGGATCGTCATCGCCAACCGCTTCACCACCACCGGCGCTGGCGACGGCGCCAACTATCTGCAGACCCTGCGCTTCGTCGACGGCACGGAGATCGACCTGTCCCGTTCGGACATCGTCGTCACGACGAACGACGACAACGCCGGCCATACGCTGGAAGGCTACAACGCCGGTGACGTGATCCGGGGCAACGGCGGCACGGACTCCATTTACGGATATGGCGGCGACGACACGCTGTATGGCGGGGCCGGTGTCGACAGGCTGTACGGCGGCGACGGCGACGACCTGATCGACGGCCGTGACGACACCGTCGGCGACGCCGCCTACGGTGACGGCGGCAACGACACGTTGCTCGGCGGGACGGGCGGCGACGCTCTCTATGGCGGTGATGGCGACGATTGGATCGACGGTGGCGCCGGCAATGATTCCATGGAAGGCGGGGCCGGTGACGACCGTATGGACGGCGGTTCCGGCATCGACACCATCAACGGCGGTGTGGGCAACGATATCCTCAACGGCGGTACGGGCAACGACATCCTCAACGGCGGTGCGGGAAACGACGTGATCGATGGCGGCGACGATGCCGACACCCTCTACGGCGAGGATGGAGACGACACGCTGGCCGGCGGGCTGGGCAACGACTCGATCAATACCGGAGCCGGCGACGACCTCGTCCTGTACCAGGGCGGCCGCGACACCATCACCGGGGGAGGCGGGAACGACACTCTGGCCTTTGGAGAGGGGTTCGACGCCGACGGCCTGCGTTTCGAGCGGTTCGGCGCCGACCTGCACATTCTGTTCGACGGGCTACCCGACCGCATCGTGGTGGTGAACCGCTTCAACGGGACCGGCGACGGGGCGAACTATCTCAAGACCCTGCGCTTCGCCGATGGCTCGACCTACGACCTGAGCCGTCAGGACCTCGTCATCGACACGTGGGACGACAGCGCCCGTCACACCTTGGAAGGCTACAAGGTTGCGGACGTGATCCGGGGCAACGGCGGCGATGACGTGATCTATGGCTATGGCGGCGACGACAGCCTCCATGGCGGGGCGGGAGCGGATCTGGTGCGTGGCGGCGACGGCGACGACCTCATCGACAGCAGCGACGATGGGGCGAGCTTCGACACGCTCTACGGCGATGCCGGGCAGGACACCATCTTTGGCGGTGGCGGCAACGACACGCTGTATGGCGGCGACGGCGACGATCGGCTCGACGGCGGCGGCGGGAACGACTCCGTGGACGGTGGGGCGGGAGCCGACACGCTGTCCGGGGACGTCGGCAGCGACCTGCTTTTCGGGGGCAGCGGAAACGATGCCATCGATGGCGGTGCCGGCAACGACGCCTTGTTCGGCGAGGCCGGCGACGACACGCTGTCGGGCGGTGCCGGCGACGACAGCATCGACGCTGGCCTGGGGGACGATCTGATCCTGTATGAGGGCGGGCGGGACACGATCCTGGGCGGCGGCGGCAACGACGTGCTGTCGATGGGCGAAGGCTTCTCGGCGGACCAACTCCATTGCGCGCGGTTCGGAACCTTCCTCGTGCTGCGCTTCCACGACCGTGATGAGCAGATCGTCATCGCCAACCGCTTCAACGGCACGGGGAATGGGACGAATTATCTCCAGACCGTCCGCTTCGCCGACGGCACCGAGGTCGATCTGTCGGCCCAGGACCTGCCGCTGCTGACGGTCGGCGGCGAGACGACGGAGACGTTGTGGGGCTATGCCGGGGACGATTGGATCGACGGCGGAGGGGGCAACGACACGCTGTTCGGTGAGGGCGGGAACGACACGCTGATCGGCGGCTCCGGTTGGGACGAACTGCACGGCGGCGGCGGCAGCGACCTTCTGGACTGCCGCGGCGACGCGGGTTCCTCCGACGTGGCGTACGGCGAGGCCGGCGACGACACGCTGATCGGCGGTGGTGGAAACGATCAGCTTTCGGGCGGTGACGGCGACGACGACCTCTACGGCGGGGCCGGCAACGACACCCTGGCCGGCGGGCCGGGCAACGACACCTACCGCTTCGCGCCCGGCGGCGGCAACGACCGCATCGTGGAAAACGACGCGGACACCGGCACCGACCGTCTCGTGTTCGACAGCGCCGTCGATCCGCACCAGCTGTGGTTCCGCAAGGTCGGGACGGACCTGGAACTGCAACTCGTGGGCACCGCCGATAAGGTGACGGTCGCCGGATGGTTTTCCGGCACCACTCATCGCCTGGACAGCATCGAGATCGCCGACGGTCCGGTGCTGGAGGCGTCGTCGGTGGACCAGATGGTTCAGGCCATGGCCGGCTTCACCCCGCCGGCATCCGGCACGACGAGCATTTCCTCCGGCGCCTATCCACAGATCGACGCCGTCATCACCGCCCTGTGGCGGTGATGACGGCTGCGGCTGAGGATGCGCACGGTGATCGCGTTGACTTCCACTCAAACCGCTCCTATAGGTGGCAAAATCGCGTTCGCCCAAATCTCTCGGGTCGAGCTGGGCCAGCACTTCTCGATTCAACCGGGGCCGTCTTCCCATGCAAGATCTCAGCTCCCGAGCCGCCGTCCTGACCAGCCTCATCGCTCGGCTGCAGGGCTCAGCTGGAACCGGCGAGGCACTGAGGGAAATTTCAGAAAGCTGTGACGCTGCACGCGCGGCGGGTTTGGGAAGCGACGCCGCGGCGATGGAGACGCTGGACGCCGCGACCGCCGGTCTGGACCCCATTCTTCGGGAATCGGCGCTGGCCCATGTCTCGGGCGATCTTCGCCGATACGTGAACATCCTGGACATGCTGGACCATGTGCTGGACCTGGCGCCGCTGGACGGCATCAACCAGATCTACTGGTCCATGCAGCGCCAACTTTTCCTGATGCGGATGGACATGGCGTCGGTTCCGGACTTCACGACCGGCCGGCTGCTTCCCTTCTATGAGCGGTTCCTGCGGCAGCTATCCTCGCGGCTGGGCACGGCTGCGGCCCCGCGCCGGGCGGGACGGCCGGACACGGGTAAGGTCGTCATCGTGACCAACCAGTTCCTGTCCGACCAGCACCAGCCATCGCGCGACCTCCTGCTGCTTGCGGTCCGGCTGCAACGGGACCTCGGCCGGACGGTTCTGGTGCTCAACACCAACATGATGCCGGACCGCTATTACAGTCCGTTCATTCCCCCCTTCGCCGCCGCCGTCGAGGAACGGCTGTCCGGCGAGCAGACGATCCGGTTCGAGGACGAGACGGTCCGCATGCTGTCCTCCACCGCACCCGGCATCGCCGCGGAGAAGGTGAACGGCTTCCTGGCAGCCGTGGACGCCTTCGATCCGGATCTGGTGATCGCCTTCGGCGGCTCGGTCGTCGTCGCCGATCTTCTGGAGGGCGTGCGCCCGCTGCTGTGCATCCCCACCACGACCGGCCAGACCATCTCGCTCGCCGACATCGTGCTGGACTTCGGAGGCCGAGTGCCTCCCGCCGGTGAGGGGCGGCTGGCCCGCTCCTGGCGGCCTTTCCGCTTCGGCCTGTCGCTGCGCCGCAGCGGCGACACCGCCACGCGCGCGGAGTTTTCCATTCCGGATGCCGCGTTTGCCTGCATCGTCGTCGGCAACCGCCTGGACGCGGAGGTCGATGGCGACTTCCTGGAATTGCTGGAGCGGATTTTGGACGCGGTGCCGCAGGCGCTGGTGCTGTTCGCCGGGGGAGCGGAGGCCTTGCCCGGCCGGCTGTCCGGCCGCCGCCACGCCGCGAGGCTGCGCTGCCTTGGCCATGTCGACCGCATGGAGGCTCTGCTCCAACTCGGCGACCTTTTCCTGAATCCGCGCCGCACCGGCGGCGGAGCGGGGGCGGCACAGGCGCTGGCCGCCGGATTGCCGGTGCTGTCGCATGCCGGCGGCGATGTGGCCAGCGTCGCCGGCCCCGCCTTCCTGGTCGCGGATGACGGGGCGTTCGTTGCCCGCGCCGCGGCTCTGGCGGCCGATCCGGCGCTGCTTGCCGCGGCGAGAGGCGAGGCCCGCGCCCGCTTCGCGGTGGTGGAGCAGGAGGGGAGCAATCTGCCGCAACTCGCCGCCTATATGGCCGAGGCGGTCGCACTGTTCAGGAAGCCGGAGTAAGCCGTGCGATTCCTTCTATGCGGCCAGGGCACGTCCGAAATCCTGTGGTCGATCCACGCGGCTCTGGTGGATCTCGGCCATGAGTCCGTACTGGCCTTGCCCGACATCTCGCAGGACCTGATCGACCGGCGGATCGACGTTCTGTTCGTTTTGAACCTGTTCGACATTCCCCGCCCGACGGTAGAGATGCTGCGCGCCTACATCGCCGGACTCGGCGTGCCGCCGGCCGTCGTCCACATCTGTCTGAAGCATCCGCTTGAGGAAATCGGTGCACGCTCGACGGAACAGATCCGCGAGACCGACCTGTGGATGACGGAAAACAACATTTCCATGTGGTGCATGTGCCGGGGATCGGCGGAGCAGTCCGCACGGCTCGGCCTGACGCGGGTGTTCCACGAGCCGCTCGGTGTCCATCGCTGGATCTACGCCAGCCCGGCGCAGGGCGGTTCCGTCGATCTCTACAAGCGTTGGATGTCGCACGGGACACCCGGCCTGCAACGCCATCCCTACGCCGCCATGAAGGGACCGTCCGACACGGGAGAGGCGGAGGCCTCGGTGCGCGACTGCTTCCTCTATCTGGGGCAAGGCTGGCCGGACCACATCGAATCCGGCCGCGAGCCGGTTCCCCCGGCGATCCACCGCCATGCGGAAGCCGTGTCCGCCGCGATGATGGAGCGGCCGACGCTGCACAGGCTGCAGGCCATGGACCTGTGCGGACTGACGGAATGGTCGGCGGACCCGGCCTGGACGCTGGATTTCAACCGTGCCTTCACCATCGCCTTCGCCGTTGAGAACCGCCGCCGTTTCGCCCTCGCCCTCAGGCGCGGCTTCGGCGAGGTTTTCTCGCTCTGGGGCAATGGCTGGGAACGGTTTGGGATCGCTTCCGAACCGGTATCATCCGCGCCACGCAACGTCTATCACGCCGCCGGAGCCTGCCTGGATTTCGGCAGCCTCGCCTATGATACGGCGGTCTTCCCAAGGACGCTGGAAATCATCAAACGGGACGGGTTGCTGGTGAGCTGGCGGCACACGGACACGGACCGGCTGTTCGGCCCGCATGAGGATGACCTGACCTTCACCGGCGAGGCGGACGCGCTTCAGGTCCTGTCGGCACTGGCCGGAGATGCCGACCGCCGCGCAAGGCTGCGCTCGGCACATCGGGACTGGGCCTTCGAACACCTGGCCCTCACCGCCATCCTTCCAAGGATCATCGCGAGGTTGCAGGACTGATCAGGGCCGTTGTTCATCGCCCGTGCGCAGGGCGCGCGTCGCCGCCGGGCTTCCAGCACTCGGTGGCCCTTATTCGCCCAGCGCGAAGGCCACGGCGGCGGTGGCGTGGAGCGCCGTCGTGTTGAACATCGGGAATTCCGGCCGGTCAGCCTGATCGACCAGCAGGAAGATCTCCGTGCAGCCGAGGATCACCCCCTGCGCCCCGTCGGCGGCCAGCCGGTCGATGATTTCCAGGTATTGGGCCTTGGATTCAGGGCGCAGATCGCGCCGCACCAGTTCGTCGAAGATGATGCGGTCGACCGTCGCCTTGTCGGGGTCGGAGGGCACCATGATCTCGATGCCGAAGCGCTCCTCGTAACGGCGGCGCAGGTCGTCGGAGAGCATCGTCGGCATGGTGCCCAGCAGAGCGACCCGCGACAGGCCGGCGGCCCGCATCGCGGCACCGGTCGGGTCGGCGATGTGGATGAAAGGGGTGGCGCGCTCCGCCATGATCGGCTCGACCACGCGGTGCAAGGTGTTGGATACGCACAGGATCACGTCGGACCCGGCACGTTCCAGCGCGTCCACCTTTCCGGTCAGGTAGCTCTGCGCGGCGTCCCATTCGTTCCGGCGGACGAAATGCTCGATGTTGCCGAAGTTGACGCTGACGATGACGATCTCGCCGTTGTCCCAGCCGCCGAGCCGGGCGTTCAACCCGTCGTTCAGCAGGCGGTAGTACTCGGCGGTGGCCTGGTTGCTCATGCCGCCGAGGACGCCGATGGTCTTCTGGGGCAGGGGCCGGGCGGTGGGCGTCGTCATGTCGTGATCCTATCGGTTGGGCCGCGGATGATAGAGCGGCCGCCGCGGATCGCCAACCGTTCAAGCCTTTTCCACGGTCCGCCCCTCCTGGGTGAACAGGTAGGGGACGAAGCTGCGGTGGTGCTCGTCCACCGACAGCTGGCTACCGATGGGCGGGAAGGCGCGCTGCTGGCAGTCGGTGCGCTCGCAGATGCGGCAGTTCACCCCGATGGGCACCGCGGCGGCCTCGTTGGAGGTGTCGATACCCGCGGCGTAGACGATCTCGTTGGCGTGGGTCGCCTCGCAGCCGAGCCCGACGGCGAACTGGCGCGACGGCTTCAGATAGGCGCCGCCGCGCTTGGTCACCGTGCGGGCGATGCCGATGTAGGTGGTGCGGTCGGGCATGGTGGCGAACTGCACCAGGATCTTGCCGGGCTGGGCGAACGCCTCGTGCACGTTCCACAGCGGGCAGGCGCCGCCGAAGCGCGCGAAGTGAAAGCGCGTCGCCGAATGGCGCTTGGTGATGTTGCCGGCCATGTCCACCCGCACGAAGTAGAAGGGCAGGCCGCGCGCCCCCGGCCTCTGCAGGGTGGACAGTCGGTGGCACACCTGCTCGAAGCTGGCGCCGAAGCGGCTCTGCAACTGCTCCACGTCGTGGCGCAGCGCGCGGGCTTGGGCGGCGAAGGCGCGGTAGGGCAGGACCAGCGCCCCCGCGAAGTAGTTGGCGAGCCCGACCCGGCAGATCGACCGCGCGTCCTCGCTGGAGAATTTCGCCTGGGCGACCCGCTCCTCGATCACGTCGCCGAAGCCCAGAAGGGCGATCTGGTGGGCCATGTGGAAGGCGCGGCTGGGGCCGTTCAGCAGGGCGGACAGGCGCAGCGTGCCGGTGCTGCCGTCGTAGCTGCGCATGGCCGTCTCGCCGTCGTCGGCGACGATCTTCACGCGCACGTCGTGCCGCCGCTTCAGATAGGCGGCCAGTTCGTTCAGCAGGGCGCCGGAGTGGATCTTCTCCGTGTTCCAAAGATTTTCCGCGGCCTCGTCCAGCGGGCCGATGTAGTTGTTGCAGTAGTGGAAGTAGTCGCGGACCTCCTCGTAGGGGAACTGCGGTCCGGCGAAGGCGTCGCTCGGCTCCTGGTTGGACAGGCTGTCGGCCAGCGACTGCACCCGCTCGTGAAGCTTCTGATAGGCCTGATGCAGGCTCAGCACGCGGCGGGCCAGCTCCGGGCTGGAGCCGACGGCGCTGCGCAGTTCGGCGTTGGTCAGCGGTGCCCCGGCGAACAGCGGGTCGGCCAGGGCCTCGCGCAGGTCGGCGACGAGACGGCTGTCTTCGTCCTCCACGAAATTGGACAGATCGACCTCGAACACGGCGGAGATCTTCAGCAGCACCGGCAGGGTCAGCGGGCGCTGGTTGTTCTCGATCTGGTTCAGGTAGCTCGGCGACAGGTCCAGCGTCTTGGCCAGCGCCGCCTGGGTCAGTCCGCGCTGTTCGCGCAGGCGGCGGAGCTTGTAGCCGAGGAAGAGCTTCTGCATGGACCCGCCTATCACCCGAAGATTATGCCGAAGTGCATATTTGCAATCTTGGCAAACCGCGCGCTGCGTTTGCAAAGATGTTCGCAACTTCGCACATTTTTCCCGCCCGGCCAATTGCCCTGTTGCAAATCTTGTGAATAATCCAGGCGTTCCGGTGAGGGGACCGCTGCCACAAGGTTCGCAAGGTCCTCCGCCGCTCGCCAAAGTGGGAAACGCCTGATGCAAGAAATTCTGGCCAAGTTGGATGCCATGCGCTCCGGTGCGCGGCTGGGCGGCGGCGAAAAGCGCGTCGCCGCGCAGCACGCCAAGGGCAAGCTGACCGCGCGGGAGCGCATCGAACTGTTCCTCGACGAAGGCTCGTTCGAGGAGTTCGACATGTTCGTGCAGCACCGCTGCAACGACTTCGGCATGGAAGGCCAGAAGGTTCCCGGCGACGGCGTGGTCACCGGTCACGGCACGGTGAACGGGCGTCTCGTCTTCGTCTTCAGCCAGGACTTCACCGTCTTCGGCGGCTCGCTGTCGGAAGCCCACGCCGAGAAGATCTGCAAGATCATGGATCAGGCGATGAAGGTCGGGGCTCCGGTCATCGGCCTGAACGATTCCGGCGGCGCCCGCATCCAGGAGGGCGTGGCCTCGCTCGGCGGCTACGCCGAGGTGTTCCAGCGCAACGTCAACGCCTCGGGCGTCATCCCGCAGATCTCGCTGATCATGGGGCCGTGCGCCGGCGGTGCCGTCTATTCGCCGGCCATGACCGACTTCATCTTCATGGTGAAGGACAGCTCCTACATGTTCGTGACCGGCCCCGACGTGGTGAAGACGGTCACGCACGAGGTGGTGACGGCGGAGGAGCTGGGCGGGGCGATCACCCATTCCAGCAAGTCCGGCGTCGCCGACATGGCCTTCGAGAACGATGTCGAGGCTCTGCTCCAGCTCCGCCGCTTCATCGACTTCCTGCCGGCCTCCAACCGCGAGCGGGCGCCGGAGCGTCCCTGCACCGACCCGATCGACCGCGACGACCTGTCGCTCGACACGCTGGTGCCGGAGAACCCGAACAAACCCTACGATATGAAGGAGCTGATCCTCAAGACGGTCGACGAGGGCGACTTCTTCGAGCTTCAGCCGGACTATGCCAAGAACATCATCATCGGCTTCGGCCGCATGAACGGCAGCACGGTCGGCATCGTCGCCAACCAGCCGATGGTGCTCGCCGGCTGCCTGGACATCGACAGCTCCAAGAAGGCCGCGCGCTTCGTGCGCTTCTGCGACGCCTTCGAGATTCCGATCCTGACCCTGGTGGACGTCCCCGGCTTCATGCCCGGCACCTCGCAGGAGTACGGCGGCATCATCAAGCACGGCGCCAAGCTGCTGTTCGCCTACGCCGAGGCCACCGTGCCGAAGATCACCGTCATCACGCGCAAGGCCTACGGCGGCGCCTATGACGTGATGGCGTCCAAGCATCTGCGCGGCGACATCAACTACGCGTGGCCGTCGGCGGAGATCGCGGTGATGGGGCCGAAGGGCGCGGTGGAGATCATCTTCCGCGGCGACATCGGCGACACCGCCAAGATCGAGGCGCGCACCGAGGAGTACCGGCAGAAGTTCGCCAACCCGTTCGTGGCGGCGTCGCGCGGCTACATCGATGACGTCATCATGCCGCACGGCACCCGCCGGCGCGTCATCAAGGCGCTGTCCATGCTGAAGAACAAGCAGCTCCAGAACCCCTGGCGCAAGCACGACAACATCCCGCTCTGAAGGCGCGCCGCCCCATGACGACCCTGTTCTCAAAGATCCTGATCGCGAACCGCGGCGAGATCGCCTGCCGCGTCATCCGCACGGCGCGCCGCCTGGGCATCAAGACGGTCGCCGTCTATTCGGACGCCGACAAGAACGCCCTGCACGTCGAGATGGCCGACGAGGCCGTCCACATCGGCGCCGCCCCCTCGGCGCAGAGCTACCTGCTGATCGACCGCATCGTCGACGCCTGCAAGAAGACCGGCGCCCAGGCCGTCCATCCCGGCTACGGCTTCCTGTCCGAGAAGCGCGAGTTCCAGGAGGCGCTGGCCGCCGCCGGTGTCGCCTTCATCGGCCCGGACGCCCACGCCATCCAGGCCATGGGCGACAAGATCGAGTCCAAGAAGCTGGCCAAGGCCGCGGGCGTCAGCACGGTGCCCGGCTATCTGGGCGTCATCGCCGACGACAGCGAGGCGGTGACCATCGCCCGCGACATCGGCTACCCGGTGATGATCAAGGCGTCGGCCGGCGGCGGCGGCAAGGGCATGCGCGTGGCCTGGAACGACGAGGAGGCCCGCGAAGGCTTCCGCTCGGCCCAGAACGAGGCGCGCTCCTCCTTCGCCGACGACCGCGTCTTCGTCGAGAAGTACATCCAGCAGCCGCGCCACATCGAGATCCAGGTGTTGGCGGACGGGCAGGGCACGGCGCTCTATCTGGGCGAGCGCGAATGCTCGATCCAGCGCCGCCACCAGAAGGTCATCGAAGAGGCGCCGTCGCCCTTCCTCGACGCCGCCACCCGCAAGGCGATGGGCGAGCAGGCCGTGGCCCTGTCCCGCGCCGTGGACTACAAGTCCGCCGGCACGGTCGAGTTCATCGTCGACGCAGAGCGCAACTTCTACTTCCTGGAGATGAACACCCGCCTCCAGGTGGAGCATCCGGTCACCGAGCTGGTCACCGGCCTCGACCTCGTCGAGCTGATGATCCGCGTCGCGGCGGGCGAGAAGCTCACTCTGAAGCAGGACGACATCAAGCTGCACGGCTGGGCCATCGAATCCCGCGTCTACGCCGAGGACCCCTTCCGCAACTTCCTGCCCTCCACCGGCCGGCTGACCCACTACCGTCCGCCGTCGGAGGACCCGCATGTCCGCGTCGACACCGGCGTCTACGAGGGCGGCGAGATCTCCATGTACTACGACCCCATGATCGCCAAGCTGTGCAGCTGGGGTTCGACGCGCGACGCCGCCATCGCCCGCATGCGCGAGGCGCTGGACCAGTATTACATCCGCGGCGTCAGCCACAACATCCCGTTCCTCGCCTCGCTGATGGCCAACCAGCGCTTCGTCGAAGGTCGGCTGACCACCAACTTCATCGCCGAGGAATACCCGACCGGCTTCCACGCCTCCGACCTGCCGCCGGACGACCCGGCGATCCTGATCGCCGTCGCCGCGGTGATCCACCGCTGCCTGAACGACCGCGACATCCAGATCTCCGGCAAGATGCCGGGCAACAAGGTCCGGGTACGCGACGACTGGGTCGTCGTGATGGACGGTGCGCAGCATCCGGTCCATGTCCACCCGACGGACGGCAGCCCGCAGCGCATCGGCTACACCGTCGATTTCGAGGGCAAGCACCATGTGGTGTGGAGCGACTGGACGCTCGGCCAGCCCCTGTTCCGCGGCACGGTGAATGGCGCGCATGTCTGCGTCCAGGTGGACCGCGTCGGCGTCGGCTACCGCCTGTCCCACTCCGGCAGCCAAGCGCTGGTCAAGGTGCTGACTCCGAACGCCGCGCGGCTCGACGCGCTGATGCCGGTGAAGGCGCCGCCGGACATGTCGAAGTTCCTGTTGTCTCCGATGCCCGGCCTGCTCGTCTCGGTCGCCGTGACCGAGGGGCAGGAGGTCAAGGCCGGCGAGGTGCTGGCCGTGGTCGAGGCGATGAAGATGGAAAACATCCTGCGCGCGGCGCAGGATGGCACGGTGTCCAAGGTGCACGCGACGCCCGGCTCCAGCCTGGCGGTCGATCAGAAGATCCTGGAGTTCGCGTGAGCCAAGCGGGCTCCGACATATAGGGAAAGGTAAGGACGATGGCTTTCGCAAACACGCTTTCGCAGCGTGCCGCTTCGCTTCTCGAGACGGTCGCCCCCCGGGGCGGCCTGCTCACCGCCGCCACCGCGGCGGTTCTGGGCAGCCTGCTCCTGGCCGCCTCGGCCAAGGTGCAGGTGCCCTTCTGGCCGGTTCCGATGACGATGCAGAGCATGGTCGTCATCCTGCTCGGCATGGCCTACGGCAGCCGCCTCGCCACGGCGACGGTCCTGCTGTACCTGCTGGAAGGCCTCGCCGGTCTGCCGGTCTTCGCCGGTCCGGGCGCCGGCCCGGCCTACATGGCCGGCCCGACCGCCGGCTACCTGCTGGGCTTCGTCCTGGCCGCCGGCGTCACCGGCTGGCTGGCCGAGCGCGGCTGGGACCGCAGCCCGGTCAAGGCCGTCGGCGCCCTGGCGATCGGCCATGCCCTGCTGTTCGTTCCGGGCGTGGCCTGGATGGCCGTCCTGTTCGGCGGCGAGAAGGCCGTCGCGCTGGGCCTGACGCCGTTCCTCGCCGCCACGGTGCTGAAGACCGCGCTGGGTGCCGCGATCATGCAGGCCGCCTGGAAGATCGTCGCCCGCCGGTCGCAGGGCTGAGAGTAAGGGGCTCGTACTTGCCCCCACCCTAACCCTCCCCCGCTTCCGCAGGGGAGGGGACTGTTCTCCCTCCCCTGCGAAGCGGGAGAGGGCCGGGGTTGGGGGCAAGACACTCCCATTTCATTGATCGTTTCAAATCATTCGAACCAAGAAGCCGTGTCGAGGAGACGTCCCATGAGCGAGTTCCCGAAGAAGACCCAGGCCGACTGGCAGACCCTGGCCACCAAGGACCTGGGCGCCAACGGGACGCTCGAAGACCTCGTCTGGAAGACTCCGGAGGGTCTGGACGTCAAGGCGCTCTATACCGCCGCCGATCTGGAAGGGCTGGAGCTGGACAGCCTGCCCGGCTTCCCGCCCTTCACCCGCGGCCCGCGCGCCACGATGTACGCGGTGAAGCCCTGGACCATCCGCCAGTACGCCGGCTTCTCGACCGCCGAGGACTCCAATGCCTTCTACAAGGCGAACCTGAAGGCCGGGCAGATGGGCCTGTCGGTCGCCTTCGACCTCGCCACCCACCGCGGCTATGACAGCGACCACCCGCGCGTGGTCGGCGACGTGGGCAAGGCCGGCGTCGCCATCGACAGCGTCGAGGACATGAAGATCCTCTTCGACGGCATCCCGCTCGACAAGATGTCGGTGTCGATGACCATGAACGGCGCGGTGCTGCCGATCCTCGCCGGCTACATCGTCGCGGCGGAGGAGCAAGGTGTCAGCCAGGACAAGCTGAGCGGGACCATTCAGAACGACATCCTCAAGGAGTTCATGGTCCGCAACACCTATATCTACCCGCCCGAACCCTCGATGCGGATCATCGCGGACATCATCGAGTACACGGCGCTGAACATGCCGAAGTTCAACTCGATCTCGATTTCCGGCTATCACATGCAGGAAGCCGGGGCGACGGCGGTGCAGGAGCTGGCCTTCACCATCGCCGACGGCCTCGAATATGTCCGCGCCGCCATGTCCAAAGGGCTGCCGGTCGACAAGTTCGCGCCGCGCCTGTCCTTCTTCTTCTCCATCGGCATGAACTTCTTCATGGAGATCGCCAAGCTGCGCGCCGCGCGCCTGCTGTGGTCGACCCTGATGAAGCAGAAGTTCGACCCGAAGGACGCCCGCTCGCTGGCGCTGCGCACCCACTGCCAGACCTCCGGCGTCTCGCTGACCGAGCAGGACCCCTACAACAACGTCATCCGCACCACCATCGAGGCGATGGCCGCGGTGCTGGGCGGCACCCAGTCGCTGCACACCAACGCCTTCGACGAGGCGCTGGGCCTGCCGACCAAATTCTCCGCCCGCATTGCCCGCAACACCCAGCTCATCATCGCCGAGGAGTCGGGCGTCACCAACGTGGTCGATCCGCTGGGCGGTTCCTACTACATCGAGAACCTGACCCACAGCCTCGCCAACGCCGCGCTTGACCTCATCAACAAGGTCGAGGATCTGGGCGGCATGACCAAGGCGGTGGACAGCGGCATGCCCAAGCTGCTGATCGAGGAGGCCGCCGCCCGCCGGCAGGCCCGCGTCGACCGCGCCGAGGAGGTGATCGTCGGTGTCAACAAGTACCGTCCGGAAAATCCCGAAATGGTCGACGTGCTCGACATCGACAACACGGCGGTCCGCGAATCCCAGATCGCCCGCCTCAATCAGGTCCGCGCCAACCGCGACGACGCCAAGTGCCGCGCCGCCCTGGAGGCGCTGACCAAGGCCGCCACGGAGAAGTCCGGCAACCTGCTGGCCCTGGCGGTTGAGGCCACCCGCGCCCGCGCGACGGTCGGCGAGATTTCCGACGCGCTGGAGAAGGCCTTCACCCGCCATGTGGCGGTCATCCGCTCGGTTTCCGGCGTCTACGGCGCCGCCTACGAGGGCGACGAGGGCTTCAAGAGGATCCAGGAGGAGGTATCCGCCTTCGCCGCCGAGGAGGGCCGCCGCCCGCGCATCCTCGTCGTGAAGATGGGCCAGGACGGTCACGACCGCGGCGCCAAGGTGATCGCCACCAGCTTCGCCGACATCGGCTTCGACGTGGACATCGGACCGCTGTTCCAGACCCCGGAGGAGGCCGCCCGTCAGGCGGTGGAGAACGACGTGCACGTCATCGGCGTGTCGTCCCAGGCCGCCGGCCACAAGACGTTGGTCCCGCAGCTGGTCGAGGAACTGCGCCGCCAGGGCGCCGGGGACATCCTGGTCGTCTGCGGCGGCGTCATCCCGCCTCAGGACTACGACTACCTCTACAAGGCGGGCGCCGCGGCCATCTACGGCCCCGGCACCAACATCCCGAAGGCCGCCTCCGACATCCTGGGTATCCTGCGCAAGCAGAAGGCCGCGGCGTAAGCGGAGCGGAGAAGCCGGCCTCGCTCTCTCCCAGCGGAGACTGGACGCCATGAGGAAACATGCGCATAGTGTTTGCGCATGTTTCTTCGTTGAGGGGTGTCCATGGCGCGCGGATCAGTCCAGAGGAAGCCCACCAACGTCTCGGCCCGGCCCGATCTGATCGCCGAAGCGAAGAGCTTGGGCATCAACCTGTCGCAAGTCTTCGAAGCCGCCGTCGAGCAGTCGGTGAAGGACGCGAAGCGGGAGCGCTGGATCGAAGAGAACCGATCGGCCTTCGATTCCTACGATTCCTACGTGGAAAAGCACGGCGTGTTCAGCACCGGGAAGCGGATGTTCTGATGCGTTTCCTGGATGTCTGCCGGAATCCGAATGCCGCGGGCCGGTCGGATCACCCGGTTCCATTTCTTCTTGTCGTTCAGGGAAATCACGTGGTGGTGCGTTCCACGCGCGTCGTCATCCCTCTCGTTAGGGCGTCGGAAGCGGGAACGCCCATCCGTGATATCATGCCGGTGTTCGACATTCAGGGCGAACGGCTGGTTGCCATGACGTCGCAGATTGCGGGCATTCCAGTGACCGACATCGGCGATGTGGTGATGAGCATGTCCAGTCGGCACCATGATGTCCGGCGCGCCATCGACATGCTGACCGGCGATTTGTGAGCGGTTGGACGTCACCCCCCCCATGCCCATCACCGCCGAAACCGATCTCTACGCCCCGGTCAAAGCCTTCCTGGAAGCCCAGGGCTACGACGTGAAGGCCGAGATCCACGGCTGCGACCTCGTCGCGGTGCGCGGGGCCGAGCCGCCGCTGATCGTCGAGCTGAAGAAGCGCTTCACGCTGGACCTGTTGCTTCAAGGGGTTGACCGGCTCGCCCTGACCGACACCGTCTATCTCGCTGTGCCGCAGCCGGGGCGCAAGGCCAGTGGCGCCTCGCCCCACGACAGCGGGGTGCGCAAGCTGTGCCGGCGCCTGGGCGTCGGCTTGCTGATCGTCGACCTCGGCCGGGCCGCGGGGCATGAGGTGGAGGTTCTGCTCGACCCCGTTCCCTACAGCCCGCGCAAGGACAGGACGCGCGCCGCCCGCCTGCTGGGGGAGCACGCGCGGCGCCGCGGCGATCCCAACCGCGGCGGCTCCACCCGCGTGCCCATCGTCACCGCCTACCGCCAGGACGCGCTGCGCTGCGCCCGGCTGCTGGCCGCCGGGCCGCTGTCCCTGAAGGCGCTGCGCGCCGCCGGGGCGCCGAAGGACGCCGCGGCCATCCTCCAACGCAACGTCTACGGCTGGTTCGAGCGCATCGCCAAGGGCACCTATGGACTGACCGAAGCCGGCGTCCAGGGTGTGGAGACCTTCGCCCACGCGCTCGCCGCCGAATAGGCGTGCGTCAATCCGCCGTCGCGCACCAGCGCCGCCAGAGAGTGCGGAAGGCGGCCTCGTAGGCGCGGGCCAGCGCCGGAACGTCGCCGAGCGGGGATGACGCGACACGGCTCCGCAAGCCCGCGCGCAAGGTGGCCAGCGCGCCGAGGTCGGCGGCCAAAACCGCGGCGCGGGCGGCGTAGGCATCGGCATCGGGAGCGATCAGGTCCGGCAATCCGACGGAGGTCATGATGGCGGACCCCACCCGCGCGATTCCCAGATCCCGGCGGCGGCCCGTCGGCACGATCACCGGCACCCCCATCCACAACGCCTCGCAGGTCGTGGTGTGGCCGTTGTAGGGGTAGGGGTCCAGCCCGATGTCCACGTCGTTGTAGTCGGCGAGGTTGGCGCGGATGCCAGCCGGCGGGCGGCGAAGCTCCAGCCGGTCCGAGGCCACGCCGTGGCAGGCGAACAGCGCCGTCAGGTGGGCGCGCGAGGCCGAATCGCGCATCGCCTTGTACTTCAGCAGCAGGCGGGAGTTCGGGACGGCCCTCAGCACGCCCGCCCACAGGGCTGCCGTTTCCTCGGTGATCTTGCTGAGGTTGTTGAAGGAGCCGAAGGTGATGAAGCCGTTGCGCGATGCCGGCAGCGGACCGACCTCCGGCGCTTCGGGCGGTCCCTGATAGGCCCAGGAGAAGCGGGGCAGCCGCAGCAGCGGCTCGGCGTAATGGGCCTCCTCCCCCGGCGGGGCGAGCAGGGCGTCGGTGATGCAGGCGTCGAATCGGTCCATGCCGGTCGTCACGATATTCACCGCCGTGGTCACCTGCACCGGCGCCGGGCGCCGGGTGAAGACGCCCAGCCGGTTGCCCGCCGTGTGCGAGGCCAGATCCACCAGAACGTCCACCCCGTCCTGCCGGACCCGGACGGCCAACTCCTCCTCGGTCAGGGCGGCCGCGTCGCACCAGCGGTCGGCCAGGGCGCGGAAGCGCTCCGTCTTGGCATCGGGGGCGGTGGCGGTCGAATAGAAGAACAACTCCACCACCGACCGGTCGAAGGCGCGGAACAGCGGCTCCATGTAGAAGGAGAAGGCGTGGTTGCGGAAGTCGCCGGACACCAGTCCGACGCGCAGGCGGCGGTCCGGGTCGGCATCGTTGGCTGGGCGTGGCAGGGGCTCTGCCACGGCGAAACGCTCCGCCCAGCGCCGTGATTCCTCCAGCAAGCCCGCACCGTCCTGACCGTTGCGGTAGAGGAGGGCGCACAGGTATCGGCTGCGCGCGTCGCGGTCGTCGGGGTCGATCCGGACAGCCCGTTGGAGCAGCGGCAGTGATTCCTCCACCCGTCCCATCAGACCCAGCGCCCCGGCGAGGTTGCTGAACGCTCCGGCGTGGCCAGGATGCAGCGCGAGTGCCCGCCGCGCTGCCTCGGCCGCCGCGCCGTAGCGTCCCAAGGTCTCGCAGGCGGCGGACAGGTTGACCCAGCCCTCGACATGGCCGGGCTGAACGGCCAGCGCCCGCCGGCAGGCTGTGGCGCCGTCCGCGGTGCGACCGCTCTCGTCGAGCAGCAGGCCGAGGTTGCTCAAGGCTTCGGCGTGGCCGGGGGCGAGCGCCAGCGTGTGGCGGAATTCCCGCATCGCTCCGCTCCGCTCACCCAGCGCATACAGCGCCGCCGCGCGGTCGAAGCGGATACCCGCATCCTCCGGCAGCAGCACCACCGATCGCTCCAGAAGCGCCGCGGCCTCCGCACGCCGCCCGGCGTCGCGGTGGGGGCGCGCCATGATCTGCAGCAGCAGGGCGGCGCGTCCAGCGGCGCGGTGGTCTCCGGGCACCAGCCGCACCGCGCGCTCCAGCGCCGCGACCGCCGCTTCGCGCAGATGAATGCCGCCGTGGGGCAGGGCGTTGCCGAAGCGGTACCAGCCCTCCGCCGCGTCGGGGGCCAGCGACAGGGCGCGGCGATGGGCGGCGGCGGCCCGTTCCGGCTGCCCCGCGGCGTCGAAAATGTTGGCGAGGTTGGCGGGATAGTCCGCCGCGTCGGGGCGCAGCGTCATGGCCGCGCCGATCAGCGTTGCGGCCTGTTCCACGCGCCCGGTCTGCCCGCACAGCACGCCCAGCAGATGGCGGGCGTCGGCCTGCTCGGGGGCGGCCTCCAGGATGCGCCCGTACAGGATCTCTGCCTCCGCCAACCGCCCGTTCATGTGGTGGTCGAGCGCGGCGGCGAGGGCTTCGGTTATGGTCGCCAGGGCGGGCCTCCGGTGTCCATGGGGCGGGCGGGTCAGATGGCTTTTTCGCCCATCGCGGTCCCGTCGTCCACCGTCCGAAGAAAGGTCACTCCACGAAATCCTCGCGGCTGAGGCCGTAGCGCTTCAGCTTATCGTAGAAGGTCTTGCGCGGAATGTTCAGCGCCTCGATGGCGGCCTTCACGCTGCCTTTGCAACGGGCCAGCTCACTTTCGATCAGGCTCTTCTCGAACAGGTCCACCTGCTCGGCCAGCGACAGGCCGGCACGGCCCGCCGCCATCGCTGGAGCGGTGCCGCCCACCGCCGACAGCGCGTCGTCCAGCCCGAGGACAAAGCGGTCGGCGGCGTTGCGCAGCTCGCGGACGTTGCCCGGCCAGTCGTGGGCCGCCAGCCGCTGCACCTGCGCCGGGCTCGGCGCGCGGGGCTCGCGGTTGTAGCGCGCGGCGGCCTGGAGGACGAAATGCTGGAACAGCAGGGGGATGTCGTCGCGGCGGTCACGCAGCGGCGGAATGGTCACCACGACGACGTTGAGCCGGTAATAGAGGTCCTCGCGGAACTTGCCCTCGCTGGCCGCCTTGCGCAGGTCCACCTTGGTCGCGGCGACGACGCGCAGGTCCACGGGGATCAGCTCGTTCGAGCCGAGCGGCTCCACCACCCGCTCCTGGATCACGCGCAGCAGCTTGACCTGGAGCGACAGCGGCATGCTCTCGATCTCGTCGAGGAAGAGGGTGCCGCCGCTGGCGTGCTCGATGCGCCCGACGCGGCGCTTGCCGGCCCCGGTGAAGGCCCCGGCCTCGTGCCCGAACAGCTCGCTCTCGAAGATCGCTTCGGGCATCGCGCCGCAGTTCAGGGCGACGAAGGGGTGCTTGCGCCGACCGCTGCCGGCGTGGAGCGCGCGGGCGACCATCTCCTTGCCGGTGCCGGTCTCGCCCAGCACCAGCACGTCGGCGTCGGTGTCGGCCACCGCGGCGATGGCGCTGCGCAGCCGCTCAATCCCCGGCGTCCGCCCGACGATGGGCGAGGCCTCCCCGGCGGGCAGCCCGGCCAATTGGTGGCGCAGACGCCGGTTCTCCAGCACGAGCCGGCGCTTCTCCACCGCGCGCCGCGTCACCTCGACCAGCCGGTCGGAGGGAAAGGGCTTTTCCAGGAAGTCGTAGGCGCCGCGCCGCATTGCCTCCACCGCCATCGGCACGTCGCCGTGGCCGGTGATCAGGATGACCGGCAGCTCGGGGTCCAGCGCCAGTGCGCGCTCCATCAGCTCCAGCCCGTCGATCTGCGGCATGCGTACGTCGGTGACCAGGGCGCCCGGCCAGTCGCGGCCGAGATGGCGCAGAGCGCGCTCCGCCCCGTCGCAGGCGGTGACGTCGAAGCCCGCCAGTTCCAGCGCCTGCTGCCCGGCGAGACGGACGGACCGCTCGTCGTCCACGAAGAGGACGGGGCCACCCGGGGCGATGCTGCCGGTCGTCATGTCTGGATATCCCTGCGCTTGAGGCGGATGGTGAAGAGGGCGCCGCCCTCCGGATGGTTGGCGGCGGTCAGGCTGCCGCCGAAATCCTCGACGATGCCGTGGCTGATCGACAGGCCGAGCCCGAGCCCGTCGCCCGCCTCCTTGGTCGTGAAGAAGGGCACGAAGATGCGTGGCAGGTCAGCCTCGGCGATGCCGGGGCCGCTGTCGCGGACGCTCAGCACCGCCTCCTCCCCCTCCGCGGCCAGGGTGATGCGGACATGGCGGCGGGGGGAGGCGCGCACGGCGTCGGCGGCGTTGCCGATCAGGTTGACCAGCACCTGCTGCAACCGCACGTCCTCGCCGGTGACCAGCAGGGAGCCGGGAGGCAGATCGGTGTCCACCGTCACGGAGTCGCGGCGCAGCCGGGCCTCAAGAAGGGCCAGCGCCTGCCCGACGGCGGCGGCGGCGGACACCGCGCCTAGCGTGCCCGAGGCGCGCCGAGCGAAGCCCTTCAGGCTGCGGGTGATGGCGGCCATGCGGTCGGTCAGGTCGGCGATCTCCGCAAGATTGTCGCGCACCGAGTCCGGCCGTCCGCGTTCCAAGAGCACCACCGCGTTGTCGGCGAAGCTGCGGATGGCGGCCAGCGGCTGGTTGATCTCATGCGCCATGGCCGCCGACATCTGCCCCAGCGCCGCCAGCTTGGCCGCCTGGGTCAGCTCGTTCTCGGTGGCGCGCAGCTCCGCCGTGGCGGCGGCCACGCGGCGCTCCAACTCGGCCCGCGCCTCCTCCTGGAGGGCCAGCCGCTCCACGAGGTTCAGGCGGCGTTGGGCCAGCGCGTGGCCGGTAAGGGCGGCCAGCGCCACCACCGCGGCGGCGAGCAGCCCGGCCTGCTGGGCGCGGGTGGCGACCGGGGCGAGGCTGGTCAGGGCGTGGATGGTCCAATCGCCGCCGGGCACCGCGGCGGACTGCAGGAGGTAGCGCCGTTCCGCGTTGCCTTCCCTCAGCGTGATGCGGTCGGATGCCCCGCCGAAGGCCCAGGGCAGGGTGGGGATCTCCTCGGTCGCGGGGGCCGCCGCCGCGGGCAGCGTGACCGGCAGGCGGCGGGGCAGGGCGTTGTAGCGCCAGCCCTCGACGTTGGTGATGAAGACGACTCCGTCGCGGTCGGAGACCAGTACCTTCTCCTGGCCGTGCGACCAAGCGCGTTCCAGCTCCTGGAAGCCGACCTTCAGGACCACGACGCCGGCCGCCCGCCCGCCTGTGCGGTTTTCCGCCACCACCCGCTGGGCCGTGTAGTAGCCGGGGACGAGCGAGGTGGTGCCGAGCGCGAAGTGATGCCCCTCCCCCTGCTCCATGGCCGACTGGAAATAGGGACGGTAGCTGAAATTCTGCCCGACGAAGCTGGGCGAGGCGTTCCAGTTGCTGGCCGCGACGGTGGTGCCCGCCCCGTTCATCACATAGAGGGCCGACGCCTTCAGCGTCGCCGCGATGGCCTCCAGCTTGCGGTTCATGCGGTCCACCCGCTCCGGGCTGGGGTCGCGCAGCAGGTCGGCGACCTCTTGGTCGCGAGCGAGCACCATCGGTACGGCGGCGTGGCGCTCCAGCTCCGTGCGTAGGTTGGATTCGTACAGCGACAGCTGCGCCGATCCCTGTTCGCGCAGGGATTCACCGGCGTTGTCCGCCGCCAGACCCGCCGCCACCGCCGCGGCCAGCGGCATGCCGACGACCAGCACGGCCAGCATCACCCGCCGCGGACGGGCGAACAGGCCGGACGCCCGCCGGGCGACCCAGTCGCGGCTTTGCGAAAATGTCCAGCGGGTGGGGGCGATCCTAACCAACGGTCCTCAATTCATGTTGCGCCGCAACAAGAGGTCTCGATGTGCGGATTTTCGCACATGGATTCCGCCCCTGTCGTGCGGATTCTGACCCACGCGCTCCGTCAGAGCGCTGCGATTCCTCACTTTTGTCTTTGGCACACCGCTTGCTTTGAGAGGGGCATGACGGGCAGGCCGCCGACCGCGAGACAAGAGCGGCAGCCCATTTCAGGAACGCCACGAGGAGACGAACATGCACGCCCAAGGGCAGCCCCAGAAAAAGCCATTCTACACGAACCTGACGGTTCAGGTTCTGACCGCGATCACCATCGGCATTCTGCTCGGCCATTTCTATCCGGCTCTTGCGGTGCAGATGAAGCCCCTGGGCGACGTCTTCATCAAGATGATCAAGATGGTCATCGGCCCGATCGTCTTCCTGACCGTGGTCACCGGAATCTCCTCGATCGGCGACATGAAGAAGGTCGGCAAGGTCGGCGGCAAGGCGATCCTGTATTTCGAGATCGTCACCACCTTTGCCCTGGGTCTCGGCCTGCTGGTCGTCAATCTGGTGAAGCCGGGTGCCGGCATGAACATCCAGGCCGGCTCGCTGAAGGCCGACGCCGTCGCCAAATACGCGACCGAGGCGCAGAACCACACGACCATCGACTTCCTGGTCAACATCGTCCCGGACAACGTCGTCGGCGCCTTCGTCAAGGGCGATATGCTGCAGATCCTGTTCTTCGCGGTGATCTTCGGCGTCGCGCTGTCCGCCATGGGCCAGAAGGGCAAGGTGGTCGAGGACATGTTCGAGAAGGTGTCGCACGCCATGTTCGGCGTGATCGGCATCCTGATGCGCGTCGCCCCGCTGGGTGCGTTCGGCGCGATGTCCTTCACCATCGGCAAGTACGGCGTGTCGTCGCTGACCTCGCTCGGCCAGCTGATGGCGGCGGTCTACATCACGATGGCGCTGTTCGTCTTCGTCGTGCTGGGCAGCATCGCCCGCCTGTACAACTTCAGCCTCCTGACCTTCCTGCGCTACATCAAGGACGAGCTGCTGATCGTGCTCGGCACCTCCTCGTCGGAGTCCGTGCTGCCGCGCATGATGGAGAAGATGCAGAAGTTCGGCTGCTCCAAGCACGTCGTCGGCCTCGTCATCCCGACCGGCTACTCCTTCAACCTGGACGGCACCTCGATCTACCTGTCGATGGCCGCGATCTTCATCGCCCAGGCCTTCAACATCGACCTGACGATCTGGCAGCAGCTGACCATCCTCGGCCTGCTGATGCTGACGTCCAAGGGTGCGGCGGCGGTCACCGGCGGCGGCTTCGTGACGCTGGCGGCCACCCTGTCGGCCACCGGCCACCTGCCGATCGAAGGTCTGGCGCTGCTGCTGGGCGTCGACCGCTTCATGTCCGAAGCCCGCGCCATCACCAACCTGATCGGCAACGGCGTCGCCACCATCGTGGTCGCCAAGATGGAAGGCGAGTTCGACGAGACCAAGGCGGTCGCCGAATATCAGGAGCACTTCAAGGAACCGGCGCTCGCCCGCATCTGACGCGGGTCCGGCTTCCGGTCCCAAGAGGTGAAAAGGAGGGGGCGGTCTGCCGCGGACTGCCCCTTTCCCCATTCCGGTGCTTGGGCAATTCAGGTATAAGCCGGGGTGGAAACAGTTCGTCGTTCGGCAAGTTAACTGAAATCAAGTTAAAAGGGGAGTGGACGTATGTCCGGCGACTTCGACGCTATGGCGCTTGAGTACCACCGGAATCCGAAGCCCGGTAAGCTGGCGATCGTCGCCACCAAGCCCATGGCGAACCAGCGCGACCTCGCGCTGGCCTATTCGCCGGGCGTGGCCGCGGCGTCCAGCGCCATCGCCGCCGACCCGGCCCAGGCCGCGGAGCTGACGGCCCGCGCCAATCTCGTGGCGGTCATCACCAACGGCACGGCGGTGCTGGGCCTGGGCGACATCGGTCCGATGGCAGCCAAGCCGGTCATGGAGGGCAAGGCCGTCCTCTTCAAGAAGTTCGCCGGCATCGACTGCTTCGACCTGGAGTTGAACGAGAAGGACGTCGACGGTCTGGTCGACACCATTGTCCGACTGGAGCCGACCTTCGGCGCCATCAACCTCGAAGACATCGCCGCCCCCGCCTGCTTCGAGGTGGAGCGCCGCTGCCGCGAGCGGATGAAGATCCCGGTCTTCCACGACGACCAGCACGGCACCGCCATCGTGGTCGGTGCGGCCGTCCTGAACGGGCTGAAGCTGGTCGGCAAGGACATCTCCACGGTCAAGGTCGTCTCCACCGGCGGCGGGGCGGCGGGCATCGCCTGCCTGGACCTGATGCTCAGCCTGGGCGTCAAGCGCGAGAATGTCTGGCTGGTCGACCGCATCGGTGTGGTCCACAAGGGCCGCAACGAGGAGATGAACCCCTACAAGGACGCCTACGCGCAGGACACCGACGCCCGCGTGCTGAACGACGTCATCGACGGGGCGGACATCTTCCTCGGCCTGTCGGGCGCCAAGGTGCTGAAGCCGGAGATGCTGACCCGCATGGCCGACAAGCCGCTGGTGCTGGCGCTGGCCAACCCGGAACCGGAAATCATGCCGGACCTCGCCCGGCAGGCCCGCCCCGACGCCATCATCGCCACCGGCCGCTCGGACTTCCCCAACCAAGTCAACAACGTCCTCTGCTTCCCCTTCATCTTCCGCGGCGCGCTCGACGTCGGCGCCACGACGGTGAACGAGGAGATGAAGATCGCCGCCACCCACGCCATGGCCAGCCTCGCCCAGGCCGAGCCGTCGGACGTGGTGGCCGCCGCCTATGTCGGCGAGAATCTGCGCTTCGGGCCGGACTACATCCTGCCCAAGCCCTTCGACCCGCGTCTGGTGATCGAGGTGTCCTCGGCGGTCGCCAAGGCCGCCATGGAGTCGGGCGTGGCGACGCGGCCGATCGTCGATTTCCGCGCCTACCGCGACAGCCTCGGCCAGTATGTCTTCCGCTCCGGCCTCGTCATGAAGCCGGTCATCACCAAGGCGAAGGCGGCGCCCAAGCGCATCGTCTACGCCGAGGGCGAGGAGCCGCGCGTCCTGCGCTGCGCCCAGGTGGTGGTGGATGACGGCATCGCCCATCCGGTCCTGCTCGGCCGCGCCGACGTGATCGAGCGAACGATCGCCGACATGGGCCTGCGCATCCGCATCGGCAAGGACGTGGAGGTGATCGAGGCCGCCCGTGACCTGCGCTGCCACAACTACGCCGAGGTCTACCGCCAGCTCATGGGCCGCCGCGGCGTGTCGCCGGCCAACGCGCTGAACGTCGTGCGCACCCAGCCGAGCGTCTTCGGAGCGCTGATGGTCCGCCGGGGCGAGGCCGACGGCATGGTCTGCGGCACCTCGGGCCGCTACGGCGACCATTTCAACCACGTCATGGACGTGATCGGCCTGCGCAAGGGCGTGAAGGTCGCCGGTGCCATGAACGGGCTGATCTCGCAGAAGGGCACGCACTTCATCTGCGACACCTACGTCAACCCCGACCCGACCGCCGAGCAGGTGGCCGAGATCGCCCGGCTGGCGGCGGAGGAGGTGAAGCGCTTCGGCATCGAGCCGAAGGTGGCGCTGCTCTCCCACTCCAACTTCGGGAGCGCGGATACCCCGTCCGCCCGCAAGATGCGGCTGGCCTACCAGCTCATCGCCGAGGAGAATCCCGACCTCGAGGTGGACGGCGAGATGCATGCCGACGCCGCCCTGTCGGAGGTGCTGCGCAAGGGCGTTCTGCCCGACAGCCGCCTGAAGGGCGAGGCGAACCTGCTGGTCATGCCGACCCTGGACGCCGCCAACATCGCCTTCAACATGCTGAAGATCATGGCCGACGCGCAGAATGTCGGGCCGATGCTGCTGGGCGCCGCGCGTCCCGTGCACATCGTGACCCCGTCGGTGACCACGCGCGGTCTGGTCAACATGACGGCGGTGGCGGTGGTCGACGCCCAACTCGCCGCCCCGGTCAACGCCGCCCCGCGTCCCCCGGCGCTGCAGGACGGCGAGGACTGAGCAACCGCGACCGCGGGGCCGGACGGTGCTTGCGCTGCTCCGGTCCCGCGGGCCACTGTGCCGGGATGAGTCCCGACGATGCTTCCCGCAATGACCTGTCCACCCTGACGGCGTTGGCCGCCCGCAATCACGCGCAGGGACGGCTGGCCGAGGCGGTGACTGCTTACACCGACGCCTTGCGGCTGGACCGCCGCAACCCGGCGCTTCTCTACGGCTTCGGGCTGGTGCTGCGCGATCTCGGACAGACTGACGGGGCCGCCACATGCTTCGAGGCGGCCTTCGCACTTGATCCCGCATGCGTGGACGCGGCCGACAGCCTGGGCACGCTGCGCGCCGGGCAGGGCCGCTTCGCGGAGGCCGAAGCCTGCCACCGCGCCGCTCTGGCCCACAGCGCCGACCGGGCGACGTTCTGGAACAATCTGGCCAACGCGCTGAGCCGGCAAGGCCGAGCGGTGGCGGCCCTGGCGGCGTGGCGGCGCGCCGTCCTGCTCGACCCGGCTTTGCCAGAAGGGCTGTCCAACCTCGGCGGCGGGCTGCGCGAGGCGGAGCGGTTGGACGAGGCCGAACGGGCGCACCGCCGCGCCCTGCGGCTGATGCCGGAAGAACCGCAGGCCAACAACAATTTCGGCCACGCGCTGCAGGCGCGGCTCCGCCACGCGGAGGCGGCCCGCTGGTTCCGCCGCGCCCTGGCGCTCGACCCCGGCTATGCGGCGACCTTGTGCAATCTCGGTCTGGCGGTGCAGCGTCTGGGCGACGGGGGGCTGGCGGACCGTCTGTATGGGCGGGCGCTCCGCGTAAGTCCCGACTTGCCGCTGGCCCAGTTCAACCGCGGCCTGCTGCGGCTGGAGCGCGGCGCGCTGGAGGAGGGTTGGGCCGGCTATGGCTGGCGCTTCGCGTCCGGTCAGGCGGGTGGGGCGCGTCAGCTGCGGATGCTGGCGTGGCGTGGCGAGGATCTGGCGGGCAAGCGCCTGCTGATCTGGGGCGAGCAAGGGGTGGGCGACACCATCCTGTTCTCCTCCCTCTGCGCGGAGGCCATCGCCCGTGCCCGTTCCGTGGTGATCGAAACCGACCGGCGGCTGGTGCCCCTGTTCGCCCGCTCCTTCCCCGCCGCGCTGGTCCGTCCCCAACGGAGCGACGCGGGCACCGTGCCCGATTGCGACCTGCACACGCCCATCGGTTCCCTGGCGCGGGTCTTTCGCCGCGACCTGTCCGCCTTCGCCAGTGCTGCTGGCGGCTGGCTGGTCCCCGACCCGGTTCGGGTGGCGTTCTGGGGTGACCGTGTCGCTGCGCTCGGCCCCGGCCTTCGCGTGGGGATCGGCTGGCGCAGCGCGCTGATGACTGAATCGCGCCGTGCCGCCTACAGCCGGCTCGACCAGTGGGGGGCGCTGTTTGCCGTGCCGGGTCTGGTCTTCGTCAACCTCCAGTATGGCGTGTGCGAGGCCGAGCGGATTGCGGCGGAGGACCGGTTCGGCGTCGCCATCCATCGTTGGGACGATCTCGACCTGACCGATGACTTCGATGGGACGGCGGCGCTGATGGCGAACCTGGATCTGGTGATCGCGCCCGCCACGGCGGTGGGGGAACTGGCGGCGGCGCTCGGTGTGCCGGTCTGGCGCTTCGGTGGGCGGGACTGGACCCAGCTCGGCACTGCGGTGCGCCCCTGGTTTCCGGCGCAGCGCCTGTTCCAGCCACGGGCTGGGGAGGGCCTCCCTGGCGTGCTGAACCGGATGGCCGCACAACTCGCCCGACGCCCTATCTGAAATTTCGGCGAAAAACAATTCGCAACTTTACGTGCTTTGCAGTAAAGTAAGGATCCAGCGATCCATTCGCGCTTCTCCGTTTGGGGAGCGCGCCTGATGGGAGAAGGTGCCATGTCTGACGGAATGGCCGGCGTCAACCAGATGGTCTCGGACCTCAACAAGTCCGTGTCCGCTGCTGTGGAGCGCATGAACGCGCAGCGGGAGGCCGAAGCAGCCGCCGCCGCGAACGTGCAGGAATTCCGCAAGGACGTCCGCAAGTCCTCCGTCAACACCCCCGGCTTCGCCACGGACATGGGTGTTCTCGCCAAGAACGTGACCCGCCTGAACGTGGTCGGTGCGCTGGGCGCCGACGATCCGGTCGACTTCTACAAGTTCCGCGTGACGACCAAAGGCGAAATGACGCTGGGGCAGGTCGGCGACGAGGGGCTGCGCGTCCAGGTGATGTCCAAATTCGGCACGGTTCTGGCCGACAGCGACAAGAGCGCCGGAAAGAACTACGACGCTTTCAAGAGCATGATGCAGGGCGAGTACGAACTCGACCGCGGCGACTACACCCTGCGCCTGACGCGCGAGAAGGGCCAGTCGCCCAAGGACGCCAAGAATTACGCCATCCAGCTCAGCATGGGCAAATACACCCAGGATTACGACACGGTCGCCAAGGCGCCGAAGAAGGGTGAGAGCCCGTTCAACCTGTCCACCGGCCAGCAGGCCATGCTGGATGGACTGAGCCAGGCGGCGTCGAGCCTGAATTCCATCCCTACCGGCCAGACCGGCACGCAGAAGCTGATGGGCAGCTTCAATCTTTTCGTCTGACCGAAATCTATCTTCCGCAAGGCTGAAGCCCTTTCCCCATCCATGGGGGAAGGGCTTTTTTCATCCGGGGCTTGCGGTCTGCCCCGCTCAGCGCTCCTCCACCGGCGCACCCCGCAATCGGCGGACCTTTCGCCCGTGGGAAATGTTAAGCCAACGCTATGACCTCACCGGACCAACCGATCCTGCTCTGTCACGACTGCGGCGCGCCGCACGCCCTGCCGCCGGCCTTGCCCGGCCATCGTGCGGAATGCCACCGCTGCGGGGCGGTGCTGCGCCATTTCCGGACCGGCGGGCTGGGGCACGCGGTGGCCCTCGCCATCGCCTCGACGATCCTGTTCGTCACCGCCAATCTGTTCCCCATTCTGACCTTCGAGCTGGAGGGGCGGGCGCAGACGGCGACCCTGCTCAGCGGCTCGGTGGCGCTGTGGGACGGCGGCTACGAGGTGCTGGGCGTCCTGGTCTTCTTCGTGCTGTTCCTGGCGCCGCTGGCGCAGGTGCTCGGCACGCTCTACGTCGTGATGCCGCTCGCCGCCGGGCGGACGGCGGCGCCGGGCGCGGCCTGGACCTTCCGGACGGTGGCGCGGCTGCGCCGCTGGGCGATGGCGGAGGTCTTCCTGCTCGGCCTGATCGTCGCCTATGTGAAGCTGTCCGATCTGGCGGAGTTGGAGCCGGGGGCGTCGCTGGCCGCCTTGGTCGCCTTCATCCTGGTGCAGGTGTGGGGGGAGGCGTCGCTCAGCCCCTTCGAGGTGTGGGAGCGGATCGCCCCGCAGACCCGTGTCGCACAAGCCGCCAACGCCGATCCGGAGCGGCTGACCGCCTGCCACGACTGCCATCAGGTGGTCGCCGGCCCGGAGGGCGGCGGGTCGGAGGGCGCCTGCCCGCGCTGCGGCGCCCGGTTGCACCACCGCAAGCCGAACAGCCTGCCGCGCGGCTGGGCGCTGATCTCCGCGGCGACGATCCTCTACATTCCGGCGAATCTGCTGCCGATCATGACGGTGGTCTATTTCGGCGCCGGCCAGCCCGACACCATCCTGTCCGGTGTGGAGGCGCTGATCGCCGCGGAGATGTGGCCGGTGGCCCTGCTGGTCTTCTTCGCCAGCATCACCGTGCCGGTGCTGAAGCTGATCGGGCTGGCCTATCTGCTGTGGACGGTGCAGCGGGGGTCGCCGAAGCGGCAACGCGACCGCACGCGGCTCTACCGGTTGATCGAAGGGGTCGGGCGCTGGTCCATGGTGGACATCTTCATGATCTCGCTTCTGGCGGCCCTGGTCCAATTGGGCGCCATAGCCACCATCCACGCGGAGCTGGGTGCCGTCGCCTTCGCCGCGGTCGTCATCATCACCATGCTGGCGTCGGACTCCTTCGACCCCCGGCTGATCTGGGATGCGCCGCCCCGGCGGGCGGAGCGGCAGGATTCCTCTATGATTGATGCCCATGACTGATCCGAAGCCCACGGTAGAGCCGGCCAGCCCGGTGATCCGCCGCCGCCGCGGCCTGCCGCTGATCTGGCTGGTGCCGCTGGTCGCCGCGCTGGTCGGCGGCTGGCTGGCCTGGAGGACGCTGAACGAGCGCGGCCCGACCATCACCATCACCTTCGACACGGCGGAGGGGCTGGAGCCCGGCAAGACCCGCGTGCGCTACCGCGACGTCGATGTTGGGACAGTGCAGGGGGTGGCGGTCTCGCCCGACCTGGCGAACGTCATCGTCTCCGTGCGCATGGTAAAGGGCGCCGCCTCCTATCTCAACGACCGGACAAGCTTCTGGGTGGTCAAGCCGCGGCTGGGCTTCGGTGGTGTGTCAGGCCTCGGCACGCTGATCTCGGGCGCCTACATCGGCATGGACCCGGGGACCGGCAACGGCGAGGCGCTGACCGCCTTCCGGGGCCTGGAGGAGCCGCCGCTGATCCGGTCCAGCTCGCCGGGGCGGCGCTTCGCGCTGCGCGCCGACCGGCTGGGCGGGCTCGGGCCGGGGGCACCGATCTATTACCGCGGCATCCAGGTCGGCGAGGTGGTCGGCTACGAGTTTTCCCAGGACTGGCAGTCGCTGACCATCCCGGTCTTCATCCATGCCCCCTATGACCGAATCGTCCGGCCCAACACCCGCTTCTGGAACGCCAGCGGCCTGTCGGTGTCCATCGGGCCGGAAGGGCCGACGGTGGCGTTGGAATCGCTGCAATCACTGGCGACCGGCGGCGTGTCCTTCGAGACTCCCGGCCTCGGCGGTCCCGGCGACAGTGGCGAGATCGCGGCGGAGGGCACGGACTTCCCCCTCTATGAGAGCCGAAACGCCGCCAGCGACGCCCGCTTCACCCGGCGGGTGCCCTTCCTGGTGCATTTCGACGGGTCGGTGCGCGGGCTGCATCCGGGGTCCGCGGTGGAATTCCGCGGCATCCGGGTGGGCGAGGTGACCGACATCCGCCTCGACGTGGACCCGGTGACCGGCGAGGCCCGCATTCCAGTGACCCTGAACATCGAGCCGGAGCGGCTGGGCAGCGACCTGCCGGCGGCGCACGACACCGAGACCGCCTATGCCCGCATGAAAGCGCTGGTGGAGCAGGGGCTGCGGGCGCAGTTGCGCACCGGCAACCTGTTGACCGGTGAGTTGATCGTGACGCTCGACCTGTTCCCGGACGCGCCGAAGGAAACACTGGTCCGCGGCGGTCCCTACCCGGAACTGCCCTCCCAGCCGAACGTGCTCGATACGGCGACCAAGACCGCCACCGACCTGATGAACGAGCTGGCCCGCGCGCCCATCGCCGAAACGGTGGTGGAACTGCGCTCGACCATCCAGAAGGCCGGCGCCCTGATCGGTTCGCCGGAGATCGCGCAGGCCATCGGCTCGCTCAGCCGGTCGCTCGCCGAACTGGAAAAGACGACGCAGGCGCTGGGCAGCGAGGGCGAGCCGACCATCCGCGCCCTGCGCGACGTGGCGGAAAACACCTCCAAGCTGGTCCGGCAGGCCGAGAAAACGCTCAGCAGCGCGGACGGGCTGGTCAACTCGTCCCGCCCCGCGGTTAGCGACCTGCAGGGGCTGGTGCGCGAACTGACCGCCGCGGCCCGCTCCATCCGCGGCCTGACCGATTATCTCGAACGCCATCCCGAAGCCCTGATCCGGGGCAAACGCGGTTGAGGATTCCCATGGCTCTCGCTCTTCACGCCCGTCGCCTGCTGCTGTGCGCCTTCGCTGTGGCCCTGCTGGCCGCCTGTAGCACGCAGCCCAGCCGCTTCTACCATTTGGACGCCGTCGCGCCGGACGCCGCCCCGCCGAGCGCCGCCCCATTGCGGGGAAGCGAGACGCAACGGCGCGTGATCGGGCTGGAGGACGTGAAGGTCCCCGGCTATCTCGACCGCTCCGAGCTGGTGATGCGGGCGCCCGGCAACCGGCTGGTCGTCATGGAGTTCGACCGCTGGGGCGGCCCTCTCGACGAGATGGTGACCCGCAAGCTGCTGAGGAATCTGGAGACGGATCTACCGGGTGCGGAGGTCGTCGGCCTGCCGCTTCAGCGCGACTTCCCGCTGTCCCAGGTGGTGGAGGTAACGCTGGACCGCTTCGACGCGGCGGAGGACGGGCCGGCGGTTCTGGAGGCGCGCTGGCGTGTCTTCGACCAGGGCGGCGACCGGCTGCGCCGTCTGGGCCACACCGCGGCGCAGGAACCGGTGAGCGCGGCCGGCGATCCCGGTGCCGTCGCCGACGCCCTCAGCCGCACCCTGGCCCGCTTGGCGCAAGATATCGCAAGCGCGCTGCGCTGATCCCGGCCATCTGTTTTAAAACGGGCGATCCAAATGAAAATATTCGCTTTTTGATGGATTGTCTCAAATGCTGCGCCGCAAAAACGGCGCATTCTATCAGTTTTTGTGACAGGACGTGACTTGGATGGTGCCCTGCGTATTTCGCAGAGATTGATTGATTGGGATCAATGTGGGCTGGGAGCTTCGGGCGCCTACTGATTGGGCAAGCGCGATGCTTGGCCGGGCGGGTCCGTCCGGTCCGGCGCCGCGCAACGTGGCGCGGCCCCCGCCGGGGAGGGCAGGGACCGCCGCAGACCAATAGAGGCGCGTCATGGATTCCCTGATGTTCGAACCGAAAATCCCCGTTGCCGAAGCCGAGACGCCGAACCCCTGGCGCGGTTTTGCGCCCGGTTCCTGGCGGACCACGGTCGATCTGCGCGATTTCATCGTGAAGAACGTCCGCCCCTACGGCGGCGACGGCAGTTTCCTCTCCCCGGCCAGCGACCGCACCCTGTCGCTGTGGAACAAGGTGCGCGATCTCCTGAAGGAGGAGCGCGCGGCCAAGGGCGGCGTTCTCGACGCCGACACGGAACTGGTGTCCTCCATCGTCAGCCACGCCCCCGGCTTCATCGACCGGGAGCTTGAGGTCATCGTCGGGCTTCAGACGGACAAGCCGCTGAAGCGGTCGATCATGCCCTTCGGCGGCTGGCGGATGGTCAAGACGGGCCTGGAGGCTTACGGTTTCAAGCCCTCGCCCAAGCTGGACGACGTGTTCCCGGCGCTGCGCAAGACGCACAACGACGGCGTCTTCGATGTCTACACCGACGAGATGCTGCGCTGCCGCAAGTCGGGCGTCATCACTGGCCTGCCGGACGCCTACGGCCGCGGGCGCATCATCGGCGACTACCGCAGGCTGGCGCTCTACGGCGCCGATTTCCTGATCGCCGACAAGAAGGCCCAGTACAAGAGCCTGGAAGTCGACCGCATCGACGAACACACGCTGCGCCTGCGCGAGGAGATCACCGAGCAGATCCGCGCGCTCCGCGACCTCGTGACGATGGCGGCATCCTACGGCTTCGACGTGACCCGTCCGGCGACCAACGCCTTCGAGGCGGTGCAGTGGACTTACCTCGCCTATCTGGCAGCGGTGAAGGAGGCCAACGGAGCGGCCATGTCGCTCGGCCGCGTGTCGAGCTTCCTCGACGTCTACATCGAGCGCGACCTGCGCGAAGGCCGCCTGGACGAGGCGGGCGCTCAGGAACTGATCGACCAGTTCGTCATCAAGCTGCGCATGGTGCGTTTCCTGCGGACGCCGGAATATGACCAGCTCTTCTCCGGTGATCCGACCTGGGTGACGGAGTGCATCGGCGGCATGGCGCTCGACGGGCGCACGCTGGTGACCAAGGGCAGCTTCCGCATGCTCCATACGCTCCAGAATTTGGGTCCGGCGCCGGAACCGAACCTGACCGTTCTGTGGTCGGAAAGCCTGCCGGAGGGCTTCAAGAAGTTCTGCGCGGAGACGTCGATCAAGACCTGCTCGGTGCAGTACGAGAACGACGATCTGATGCGGCCCTTCTGGGGCGACGACTACGGCATCGCCTGCTGCGTCTCGGCCATGCGCATCGGCAAGCAGATGCAGTTCTTCGGCGCCCGCGCCAACCTCGCCAAGACGCTGCTCTACGCCATCAACGGCGGCCGCGACGAGGTGTCGGGCGAGCAGGTCGGCCCGGCCTTCGCGCCGATCACCGGCGACGTGCTCGACCACGACACGGTGGTCGCCCGCCTGCTGCCGATGATGGAATGGCTGGCGCGCGCCTACATGAACACGCTCAACGCCATCCACTTCATGCACGACAAGTACATGTACGAGCGGCTGGAGATGGCGCTGCACGACCGCGACGTGCTGCGCACCATGGCCTGCGGCATCGCCGGCCTGAGCGTGGTCGCGGACAGCCTGTCGGCGATCAAGCACGCCACGGTGAAGGTGGTGCGCGACGAGCGTGGCCTTGCCACCGATTTCGTGATCGAGGGCGACTATCCGGCCTTCGGCAACAACGACGATCGGGTCGACGGGATCGCGGTGTGGCTGGTCGAGACCTTCATGGGCCTGCTGCGCAAGCAGAAGGCCTACCGCGACGCGGTGCCGACGCAGTCGGTGCTGACGATCACCTCGAACGTGGTCTACGGCAAGAAGACGGGCAACACGCCGGACGGGCGCAAGGCCGGCCAGCCCTTCGCGCCGGGGGCCAACCCGATGCACGGGCGCGACCGCAAGGGGGCCATCGCCTCGATGGCGTCGGTGGCCAAGCTGCCCTACGCGCACGCCCAGGACGGCATCAGCTACACCTTCACCATCGTGCCCGGCGCGCTGGGCCCGACCGAGGGTGAGCGGGTGGACAATCTGGTGGGCATGCTCGACGGCTATTTCGGCCAGGGCGGCCACCACATCAACGTGAACGTCTTCGACCGCGAGACGCTGCTGCACGCCATGGACCATCCGGAGCTGTACCCGCAGCTGACCATCCGGGTGTCCGGCTACGCGGTGAACTTCATCAAGCTGACCCGCGAGCAGCAGATGGACGTCATCAGCCGCACCTTCCATGGGGCGCATTGAGGCGCAAGGTTCTGCCCCCACCCTAACCCTCCCCCGCTGGGCGGGGGAGGGAACAAAATCTCCCTCTCCCGCCCAGCGGGGGAGGGAAGGGGCCCGCGGCGAAGCCGTGGGAAGGGTGGGGGCAACACGCCGCCTCCTCACACCGCCCCCTGCGTGTCCTCCTTGATTCCCAGCGCCTGCATCCGCTCGTAGAGCGAGGCGCGCGAAATCCCCAGCAGCTTGGCGGCCTTCGCCTTCACCCCGCCGGTGCGCGACAGGGCGCCGACGATGGCCGCGCGCTCCGTGTCCTTCAGCACGTCGCTCAAGGGACGGTCGCCGCCCTCCGCCAGCCGCTCGCCCGAACCGGCGGGACCCGCCGCGCGCGGCAGGGCGCCGCGGATGTGATCGGCGGTCAGGACCGCGTCGTCGGTCATCGCCGACACCCGTTCCAGCACGTTGCGCAACTCCCGCACATTGCCCGGCCAGTCGTAATCCTCCAGCACGGCGATCGCCCCGGCGGTCAGCTCCCGCGACGGGGCGGCGGTGGTGAAGGCCAGCTCGTCGAGGATGCGGTCGGCGATGCTGCCGATGTCCTCCGTCCGGTCGCGCAACGGCGGCAGGGTGATCGGAACCACGTTCAAACGGTAATAGAGGTCGGCGCGGAACTGCCGCTCGCGGACCAGGGCGTCGAGGTCGCGGCTGGTCGCCGCGATGACGCGCAGATCGACGCGCACCACCTTGTTCGAACCGACCGCCTCGAACTCCCGCTCCTGGAGCACGCGCAGCAGCTTGGCCTGGAGCGGCAGCGGCATGTCGCCGATCTCGTCCAGGAACAGGGTGCCGCCGTCGGCCAACTGGAACTTGCCCTCGCGCATCTTGCGGTCGGCGCCGGTGTAGGCGCCGGGGGCGACGCCGAACAGCTCCGATTCCAGGAGGTTCTCCGGGATCGCCGCGACGTTCACCCCGACGAAAGGTGCGTTGGCGCGCGGGCTGGCGGCGTGGATGCCGTGGGCCAGCAGCTCCTTGCCGGTGCCGGTCTCGCCCAGCAGCAGGACGGTGCTGTCGAGCTGTGCGGCGCGGCGGGCCAAGCGCTTCACCTCGCGCATGGAATCGCTGTTGCCGATCATCTGCGACAGGGAATATTTCGCGCGCCGCTCCTGCGCCAGTTCCTGCCGGGCGCGGGTCAGCTCCTCCTGGAGCTTCTGGTACTTCGACATCAGCGGGCGCAGCCGGTCGGCCCGGTCGAACAGCGCGAAGCCGATGGCCCCGATCAGCGTCCCGTCCTCGTCGCGCAGCGGCAGGCGGGTGACCACGATGGTCCGCTCCTTGATGTCCATCAGGTCGAGCAGCATGGTCTGACCGCTCTCCACCACATGGCGCATCTGGCTGTTGGGGATGACATCCTCCACCGGGCGGCCCAGCGCGTCCTCGGGGTTGCCGGAATAGCCCAACAACTCCAGATAACGGTCGCCGATCCAGGCGATCCGCGCGTCCCGGTCGACGACGATCAGCCCGACGCAGGCGTCCGCCAGATGCTGGAACAGCGACTCCACGGCCCTGGCCCGCAGATGTTCGAAGTTCGGTTCGAGGCTCATGCCTTCTTCCTTCTTGATGAGGGGCTTGGTGGAGGGCGTCGCGGACCTAGCATCAAGTGGGGGCACCATACCAGGGAATCCAGTTGGGGGATGCCCCGCCCTTACGCACGACGCTGAACCTATGCCGAATTACGCCGTGTGCCGCGGCACACGCTGTTGTATGGTGCGGCAAGACCGAGACCGACCGAAGACTTGTCCCTGGCATGCTGCCGAAGGCCGATTCGAACGACCCGACCATGCCGGACCACGAGCAATTGCTGCTTGCCGTCGCGCGCAACCGCGATTCCACCGCCTTCCGCGCGCTGTTCGACCATTTCGCGCCGCGCATCAAAGCCTACATGCGCCGGCTGGGCGCCGACAGCAGTGCTGCTGAGGAGCTGGTCCAAGACGTCATGATGGCGGTGTGGCTGCGGGCGGACCGCTTCGACCCGGCGCTGGCCAGCGCCTCCACCTGGATCTACACCATCGCCCGCAACCGCCGGATCGACCGCGTCCGGCAGGAGCGGCGGCCCGAGCTTCAGCCCGACGACCTGATGTCGGACGGTGGGGAGGAGCCCACGCCCGACCACCAGTTCGAAGCGGCCGAGACGGCCTTCCGCCTGCGCGCGGTGATCGGCAACCTGCCGCCGGAGCAGGCCGACGTGCTGCGGCTCGCCTACTACGAGGACAAGGTTCATGCGGAAATCTCCGCCGAACGCGGCATCCCGCTGGGAACCGTGAAGACCCGCTTGCGGCTGGCCCTCGTTCGCCTGCGCCGGGCTTTCGGGGAGGGGGCGTGACCGTGCCGGCCCATCATCCCGCCCCCGAACTGCTTCTCGACTACGCCGCCGGCAGCCTGCGCGAGGTGCAGTCGCTGCTGGTCGCCGCGCATCTCGCCTATTGCCCGGCCTGCCGCGCGCAGGTCGCTGAGCTGGAAGCCTGCGGCGGCGTCCTACTGGCGGATCTGCCGCCGGAGCCGGTGTCTGATTCGCTGTTCGGCGCCCTGATGACCCGGCTCGACGCGACGGTTGCCGCGCCGCCGCCTGTACCCCCACCGGCCGGAAAGAGCCTGTTTCCCGGCCCGCTGCGCCGCGCCATCGGGGCGGAGCCGGAGGCGCTGGAATGGGTGCGCGTCGTTCCGGGCGTCCACCTGTCGGCCTGGGGCGTCAGCGCCGGAACGGCCTCGGCCTGCCTGCTGCGCATGGCGCCGGGGTCGCGGGTGCCGGCCCACCGCCACACCGACAGCGAGATGCTGCTGGTGATGAAGGGCGGCTTCTCCGACGAGTTCGGGGCCTACCGGGTCGGCGACGTGGCGTCCTACGACACCGGCACGCCGCATCACGCCGTGGCCGACGCGGACGGGGAATGCCTGTGCCTGCTGGTGCAGGACCAGCCCCTGGTCTTTACCGGTCCGCTCGGCTGGCTGCTCAACCGGGGTTTCCGCTTCTGAGCGGAAAACTGGAACGGGACAGGAACATTCCTTCCCCGCCGCGGGCGCGCTGCTGCTAGACTGCGGCCATGTCTGTGTTCGACGATTGCAAGGTCCTGTGCCGTGACTGCGCGGCGGCCCTCCGCGGGAGCGAGCCGCGCTGCCCGAAATGCGGCGGCCGGCGGCTGGTCCGGCATCAGGAACTGCACGGCCTCGCCATCGGCCACATCGACTGCGACGCCTTCTACGCCACGGTGGAGAAGCGCGACCGGCCCGAGCTGGTCAGCCGCCCGCTGATCATCGGCGGCGACCGGCGCGGGGTGGTGGCCGCCTGCTGCTACATCGCGCGGATGGCGGGGGTGCGCTCGGCCATGCCGATGTGGCAGGCGCTGGAGGCCTGCCCGGACGCCGTGGTGCTGCGGCCCGACATGGCGAAGTACAAGGCGGTGGGCCGGCAGGCTCGGGAGCTGATGCATGCCTTCACCCCGCTGGTCGAGCCGCTGTCCATCGACGAGGCCTTCCTCGACCTGTCGGGCGTGGCGGAACGGCTGAGCATCAGCCCGGCCCAGGCGCTGGCCGAGCTGGTCCGCCGCTTCGAGAACCAACTGGGCATCACCGCCTCGGTCGGGCTCAGCTACAACAAGCTGTTCGCCAAAATCGCCTCCGACCTTGAAAAGCCGCGTGGCTTCTCGGTGATCGGGCGGGGGCAGGCGCTGGACTTCCTGGCGCCGAAGCCGGTGTCGATCCTGTGGGGCGTCGGGCCGGTGCTCCAGCGCAAGCTGCAGTCGGACGGCATCCGCACGGTCGGCGACCTGCGCGGCTGGTCGGAGATCGATCTGGTGCGCCGCCACGGCAAGATGGGCCGCCTGCTGCACCGCTTCGCCCGCGGCCAGGACGACCGGAGGGTGGAACCGGAATCGCCGAGCAAGAGCATCTCCGCCGAGACGACCTTTGATTGGGAAACGGCCGACAAGGCCGCGCTGAAGGACGCGCTGCTCCCGCTGGCCGAGACGGTGGCGCGCCGCCTGTCGGCCGCAGGCCTGCGGGGGCGCAGCGTGGTGCTGAAGATGAAGACCGCCGATTTCCAGACCATCACCCGCTCCCGCCGCGTCGATCCGCCCGCGCGGTCGGCGGGGCTGATCTGGCAGACCGGCTGCGAGATGCTGGACGCCGAGCCGGACGGTCGGTCGATCCGCCTGATCGGCGTCGGCTGCACCGACCTGCTCGACCCGGAGACCGAGGCGGAGCCGGGCCTGTTCGACGGCTTCGGCCCGTCTCCGCCGGGTTGAAGCGAATTCGGACCAATCCGGTCCAGGGACCGCTTGCCGCGGGACGGCAGAGGCGCCCACTCTTCGCCTGGACGTTTCGGTATGGAGAGACGGGATGAGTCAGGCGGTGTGCGCGGGAGCCATGATGACCTGCAGCTTCGGGGCGGCGCCGTCCGCCCTGGTGGTGCTGCCATTGAACCGGACGATGGCCGGCGGGCCGCCGATGGCGAACATCATGGACAACAAGCCCATCATGAACATCCCGCCCTTCGGCGTGTGCACCAGCCCGGCCAACCCGGTGGTCGCCTCGATGATTCCGGTGCCGCCGCCGGGTGTGATCAAGCCACAGCCTTGCGTTCCCTGCACCGTCGCTCCCTGGGTGCCCGGCGCGCCCACGGTGATGGTCGGCAACATGCCGGCCCTGACCTCCACCAGCAAGCTGATGTGCAATTGGGGAGGGGTGATCCAGATCGTGGTGCCGGGGCAGTTCACGGTTCAGACGCCGTGATGGATTCCTATTCGAACTTCGGCCACTTCCAGTCCGGAGGAACAGGCGTGGATCCAGAAGTTTGGCCTGTCAGCGATGTCGACAAGGGTGCGGTCGAGCGCCATGGTCGCGACGCCGAAAGGGGCTGAGGCTTCTGGCGTTTGTCGCGGAGCGTGGAACCGCGAGCCGCCTTGTGCACCATCACGCGGTCGCTTCCGACGCTGTTTGCCCGACCGATTTGCTTTTCGGCATGAGCGGTGAAGGTTGAAATTCCCTTCGCGTTTCTATCCAATCGGATGAGTGTTTGATGTATGATCAGACCGCTTTCAGTGGGAGTGCGGCTGGAGCGCCACAGTCTCGGCCGCACTCCAGGTGCCGGCAAACGAAGCAATCCATCATCCGCTTCGTGGAACATGCCGTCGGGCTGACACCGGTGTGGGACGCGTTTTAAGGAATCCTGGTCTTGGCTTCGCACGACAGCAGCATTTTCGCGTCAATTCTCGCCAAATTGAATGACATCGGGCAAAGATTGGAACGGCTGGAGACACTCCAGGCCGACCCATCCTCATCTCCGGCCCGGCTCGGTGCGCCGACGCCGCGGACCACTCATTTGTTTGACGCGCTGTGGTGCGATGCCCGGGGAGTCTACGTCCGGGGGTGGGCCCACGCCTACCATCTCCCCATTCTTGACATGTTTCTGGAATCCGGCGAGGCCAGGGTCCGGATCCCTCGCTGTCCCCGGCCCGACCTGCTGGCCTTCTGGCCGGACTGGCCGCACGTCGTCGACAGCGGCTTTGCCGTTCATCTTGCCTGCCCACCTTTTCAGCCGGTGAGACTTCGCCTCGTGACGGCGGACGGGGAGGCGATGATCGAGGTGTCCGGTCCGACGCACGCCGACCCCTACGCCGTCCCGTCCGGTGACCAGGCCGCGGTGACCCAGCGCTTCATCGAGGCCATGCGGGCGTCTCACGGCCAAGTGCTGGAGATCGGCGGCCGCACCATCACGCAGCCCAGCGTGTTCCGGCAAGCGCTGGAGGGAAGCGGTTGCCGCTACATCGGGTTCGATATCCACCCGGCGCCGGGGGTGGACATCGTCGGCGACGCCCACGCGTTGAGCCGGTACGTCGCGCCGGGCAGCCTCGACGGGGTGTGCTCACTGGCGGTGCTGGAGCATTTGGAGGCGCCGTGGTTGGCCGCGGCGGAGATGAACCGAGCCCTGAAGGTCGGGGGGCTGGTGTACCACGCCGTTCCGCAGTGCTGGCCGATTCATGAGCTGCCGAACGACTTCTGGCGAATGTCGGATGAAGGGCTGCGGGTCCTTTTCGGCCCGGCCCTGGGGTTCGAGGTCCTGGAAAGGGGCATGTGCAACCCCATGGCGATATTGCCCGAACCGGGGCTGCGGTTGGGCCCGTTCCTGGAAATGCCCTTTTCATCGGGCTTCGGTACGGCCTACATCCTGGCTCGCAAACACGCGGATATCGACGACGGTGCGGTCCGCTGGCCCGGAAGTCCGGACGGCTTGTCGGAACGCTCCCGGCATTACCCAAGCCACGGGGGCTCCACTCTCACCCCGAGGGGGGAGGGGGATGCTTGACGCCGGCTCAGGCTTTCACCCCGCCGGAGGCTGAAGCACGGCAATCTCCTTGCCGTCCTCCGAATAGGTCCGCAGCGGTTCGATCAGCAGGCCGCGGCGGTAGACGCCGTGCTGCATCAGCGTGCCGGAGGGGAAGTAGCGGCGCAGCACCCCGTCCTGAAGCCCGTCCAGAAAGGCCGCACGCTCGCTCACCGTGCCGTCGTCGTAATAGCCCAGCACCGGGCCGTGCAGGCGGTCGTTGGCGTAGCTCTCCCGGCGCATTGGGCGGCCCTGCGGGCTGTGGAACAGCGCCTCGCCCTCGCGCTTGCCGTCGCAATACTGGAAGACGGCGGCCACCGTGCCGCTTTCATGGAAGAAGACGGACGGGCCGTTGAGGAGCCCGCTGCGGTAGGTCATGCGGCAGGTCGGGCGGGCGTTGGCGTAGAAGGTGGTCTGGCCGTGCTGCACGCCGTCGGCATACTCGGCCACCTGGACCAGGGCGCCGCCGGGGGCGTAGTTGCGCACCTCCCCATGCAGCCTGCCGGCGCGCAGCCGGGCGCGCAGGATCGGGTGACCGTCCTCGCCGTAAGCGGTGTAAAGGCCATGAAACTCCTCATCGCGCATCTCGCCGCTGCGCACGATGCGGCCCTGCTCGTCGCGCTCCTCCACGGGTTGGGGATCGGATACGGCTTCGTCGGCTGTCTCACCGGCCATCTCAATTCACCTTCACCAGGGTGCCTTTGACGGTCATGATGGCGCCGGCGCTGACCTCGCCCATGGTCTGGGCCTTCAGCGTCGCGGACAGCCCCTCCGCGGTCAGGGCCATGCCGGCTTTCAGGTTCATGCCCATGCTCGCCTTCACGTCCATGCCCATGCCCGACTTGATCTCCATGGCCATGCCGGATTTCGCGTTGAAGGCGCCGCCGGCGTCGAGTTTCATGTCCGTTCCGGACTTGACGCCGACCTCGCCCGACGTGGCGGTCACCTTCACCGACTTGCCCTTGATGACCACGTCGCCGGTCACGTCGATGGTCAGATTGCCCTTCACGGTCAGGGTGTAGTCGCCGTCGGCCTTGTGGATGAAGTCCGCCTTGTTGGTGTGGGTCTCGTTCCCCTTCACCGTCACGGCGCGCGTGCCCTTCGCGACCTCGTGCGTCTCGTTGCCCTCCGACACGGTGATGCTGCGATCGTTCTTCACGGTCAGCTTGCGGTCGTGCTGGATGTCGATGGTGCTGTCGTTCTCGACCGTCTCCACCTCGTCGTGCTTGATGAGGCGGGTCACGTCGTTCAACACCTCGACGTTCATGTCCTTCTGGGCGTGAACGAAAATCTCCTCGGCGTCGGCCTTGTCCTCGAAGCGGATCTCGTTGAACTTGCCGGTGCCGTTCTTCGAGGTCTGGGTCTTGATGGTGCTCTTGGTCGAATCGTCGGGCAGCGTGTAGGGCACGGTCTGTTCGGCGTTGTAGACCGAGCCGGTGACCAGCGGGCGGTCGGGGTCGCCGTCGAGGAAGGTGACCACCACCTCCTGCCCGACGCGGGGGAAAAACATGATGCCGTAGTTCTTGCCCGCCCAGTTCTGCGCGACGCGGACCCAGCAGGAGCTTTTCTCGTCCTTCTTGCCCAGCCGGTCCCAGTGGAATTGCACCTTGATCCGCCCGTACTTGTCGAGCCAGATCTCCTCCCCGCTCTTGCCGACGACGATGGCGGTCTGGGTGGAGTGGATGCGCGGCTTCACCGCCGTGTCGAGCGGGCGGAAGGGCAGGTCGGGCGGGAAGGCGGTGAAATGAGCGTTGAAATGGCCGCTCGCCCCGTCGATGCGCACCGAATGCAGGACATACTCGGCGTTCAGGTCGCTCTTGCTGTGGCCGGACACGGTGATGCGCGTGCCGGCCTCCAGCGAGCGACATTCGCCGCTGCCGCGCACCCGGCGACCGGGAAAGGCCAGTGCCTGCTGGCGAAGCTTGGCCATCGCCTCGCCATCCGACGAGGTGGTGTGGCGGCCCATGTAGTCGCTGACCGTGCCGAAGCCTGAGGCGCCTTCCGCCGTGGCGTAGAGGTCGGTCGAGGGCGTCTCGAAATGGTAGCCGTCGATCCCGTAGCTCTTGGTCGTCACCCGCCGCTCGACGCTGAGCCCGTTCAGCACATGGTCCTCGTCGTCGTGCCCTTCGGTGGTGCGGTATTCGAAGGCGTCGAGCAGCGGGCTCTTGGCGAAGGCGTTGGCCCCGTCGCCCAGCACCAGCGTGTGCTTCCCGTCCTCATGCGTGAAGTAGTAGAAGATGCCTTCCTCTTCGAGCAGCCGGGCGACGAAGTTGTAGTCGGTCTCGCGGTACTGCACGCAATATTCGCGCTTGGCGTAGGTGCCGGTCAGCGACTTCTTGAGATCGGTGTAGCCGGCGCCCTTGCAGACCTCCTCGACGATCTCCGGGACCGTCTTCTCCTGGAAGATGCGGCAGTCGCCGGAATGGGTCAGCATCCACAGCCAGGGGTGAAGCTCCGCCTCGTAATGGGCGACCTGGCCGCGGTCGTCGACGTGGGTCAGCTCGATCCGGCCGACGATGGCGTTGATGTGGCGCACCGTCTCCTGGTCGCCGAGCGTGATGGCGACGGTCACCGCCTTGCCGACGACGCGGTCGAAGGCGATGTCCTCGTCCGACGAGATCATGGTGATGCGGTAGGTGAACAGCGACGACAGCCGCTCCTCCCCCACGATGGTGCGCAGCGCCAGCGCGTCCGCCCCCAGCGGGGTGGTGATGGACAGATACTGGCCGTCCTGGGAAAAGCGCTTCGCCATCCTCGCCGCTCCCCGGTCAGGCCGCCGTGCCGTCCACGCCGACGGTGAAGCGCCCGTCTGCGCCGTGGTCCACGGTGATGCGGCCCACCGGCTGGCCGGCGGCGACGCGGTCGAGGATGCGGATCGCCACCTCCGGCACCACGAATTCCGACAGCAGCGTGTCGATCATGCGCGCCCCGGCATCGGAGTTCAGCGCCCGCAGCACCAGCGCCTCCACCGCCGCGTCGGTGACGGCCAGCTCGGCGCCGCGGTTGCCGGCGGTGCGGCGTTGCAGCTTGTCCAGCTTCATCGTCACGATGCGGCGGATCTGCGCCTCGCTCAGCGGGTAGTAGGGCACGACGGACAGGCGGCCGAGGAAGGCCGGGCGGAAGCGGCGGCGCAGCACGTCGGAAATGGCCGCCAGCCCCTCCTCGCGCGCCTCGCCGATCCGCCCGGCGTCGAGCGCCTCGCGGCCCAGAGCGAACAGCTCGGTGTCGCCGAGGTTGCTGGTCAGCAGAATCAGCGTGTTGCGGAAGTCCACCTCCACCCCCTCGCCGTCCTCCAGCACGCCCTTGTCGAAGACCTGATAGAACATGTCCAGCACGTCGGGGTGGGCCTTCTCGACCTCGTCCATCAGCACCACGGCGTGGGGACGGCGGCGCACCGCCTCGGTCAGCACGCCGCCGCTGCCGTAGCCGACATAGCCCGGAGGGGCGCCGCGCAGGGTGGCCACCGCGTGGGCCTCCTGATACTCCGACATGTTGATGGTGATGAGGCTGTCTTCGCCGCCGTTCAGCAGCTCGGCGAGCGCCAGGGCGGTTTCGGTCTTGCCGACGCCGCTCGGGCCGCTCAGCAGGAAGACGCCGATGGGGCGGTGCGGCTCGCCCAGCCCGGCGCGGTAGCCGCGCACGGCCCGCGCGATGGCCTGGAGCGCCTGCGGCTGGCCGACGACGCGGGCGGCCATGCGGTCCTCCAGTGTGGCGACCACCTCCAGATCGTCCTTGGACATCGAGCCGACCGGGATGCCGGTCCAGTTCGACACCACCGCGGCGACCACCGCGCCGTCCACCCGGTGCGGGACCAGCGGGCTGTCGCCCTGGATCGCTTTCAGCTTTTCCATAGCCGCAGCGGCCTCCACGGCGTGGCCGGCCTTCAGCGCGGCCTCCACCGCATCGACCAGATCGCGCTCGCGCGTCCAGCGCTCGTCCAGAGCGGCCTTCTCCAGGGCCAACGCGCCGCGGCGTTGCGAAATCTGCGACAGGCGGGCGTGGTGGGCGGTGCCGGGTTCGGCCTCCAGCCGCTCCGCCTCGCGGGCCAGGATGGCGTCCTCGCGCTCCATCGCCTCGATGGCTTCGGGCTTGGAACTGCGGGCGATGGCGACGCGGGCGCAGGCGGTGTCGAGCACGCTGATCGCCTTGTCGGGCAACTGGCGGGCTGGAATGTAGCGGGCGGACAGGGCGACCGCGGCGGCGATGCCGTCGTCGAGCACGCTGACCCCATGATGCTCCTCGAAGCGGCGGACGAGGCCGCGCAGCATGGCCGCCGCCGCCGTCTCGTCCGGCTCCGGCACCGAGACGGGCTGGAAGCGGCGGACCAGCGCCGGGTCCTTCTCGAAATACTTCTTGTACTCGGCCCAGGTGGTGGCGGCGATGGTGCGGAATTCGCCGCGCGCCAGGGCGGGCTTCAGCAGGTTGGCGGCGTCACCCTGGCCGGCGGCCCCGCCGGCGCCGATCAAAGCGTGCGCCTCGTCGATGAAGACGACCATCGGCACGGGGGAGGCCGAGACCTCCTTGATGATCGACTTCAACCGGTTCTCGAACTCGCCCTTCACCCCGGCCCCGGCCTGGAGCAGCCCGAGGTCGAGTGTGCGGATGACCATGCCGCGCAGCGGCGGCGGCACGTCGCCCTCGGCGATGCGCAGGGCCAGACCTTCCACAATGGCGGTCTTGCCGACGCCGGGGTCGCCGACCAGGATCGGGTTGTTCTGGCGACGGCGCATCATCACATCAATGACCTGCCGGATCTCGCGGTCGCGCCCGATCACCGGGTCGATCTTCCCGGCCTTGGCCTGGGCGGTCAGGTCTTGGCTGTACTGGTCCAGCATGGCCCGCCCGTCCGACGCGGCGGAGACCGGAAGGGCCGTGGGAGAGGAATCGGATGCGGCGGCGGACGGTCCGCCCTCCTTTAGGACGCGGACCAGCTCCGGCAGGTCGGACGCGGTGCGCTCGCGCGGCAGGGCGAGCAGGGAGGGAGCGGACTCCGTCACCACCGCCCGCACGGAATCGCAGGCGACCGCGGCCCAGAGGATCGCCGGAAGAACGATCTGCGGGCTGTCGAGATGGGTGACGGAGATCAGCAGCGCCGTCTCCAGCATCTCCGGCACGCGGGGGGAGAAGGCCGGGGTGCGGCTGTTGCCGCGGCGGATGCGGTCCAGAGCCGCTTCGAGTTCCGTCTCCAGCCGGCCCGCCTCGACGCCGTAATGGCGCAGGATGCCGGCGACGGTGGCGTCCTTCAGCCGCAGCAACGCCAGCAGCACATGCTCCGCCTCGACGTCGTAATGGGTCTGCGAGACGCACAGCGCGGCGGAGCGTTCGAGAACCTTGCGCCCGTCGCGGTCGAGCTTTCCGATGAGGGACTTGATGTCGGCGGTCACGGGACGGCTCCCTGGGATGACGTTGCGGGCGGGGCGGGGTCGAGCGTGAGGCGCCCGTCCTTCAGGTTGGGGCGATCCGGCGCCCGCAGCCAGGAGGTCCAGCCGAGGCGGCTGCCCTCCGGCGGCTTGGTGGACAGGCGCGTCGGCGGCACCTTGGTGGCCTCCAGCACCAGCACGATGCGGAAGTCCATGCCGTCCCCGGTGTGGAAGCGGGCGAGCGCGCAGAGCGTCTGGTGGTGCCGCCCGTCGGGCAGGAACTCGCGGAAGCGCTCCAGGCTGTCGAGCGTCAGTTCGATGGCGTAGCAGCTCTGCTGGTCCCAGACGCGGCGGCCAAGCACGACCGTGCGGCCGAGGCTGTTGTTGCGCGCGCCGAAGCCGCCCCCGATGCGGGTCCGGCTCTCGTCGTCCAGCGGCAGCCAGCGCCCGACGAAGCTCTCCACCCGCACCTTGACCCGGAAGACGGCGCCGAGGATCGCCTCCAATCCAGCCGACGAGCGCCGGCGGTTGGCGAGGATGCCGGAGAAGGCCAGCAGCATCCGGTCGGGCGTGCCGGGCAGGCGCTGCTCCAGGCCGGGCGTGCCGATGCCGGCCAGAGCGCGCAGCACGCGGGCCAACAGGGTGCGTTCCGGGTCGCGCTCCAGCAAGGGCAGGCTGCCCTGGCGGGTGCGGTAGAAGATCGACATCAGGCGGTGGTTGAAGATGTCGTAGAAGGCCGAGCCCGCCGTGTCGCGCCGCGCCGCCCGCTCGACCAGCAGCTCCGTGGCGACGTAGGGTAGGGGGCCGTTGATGCCGGCCACGCCGAGAACGGGGGAACGCACCACGCCGCGCCCGTCCTCCGTCCGCCGCGCCTCGACCACGTCGCTGGCGGGGAAAACGAAGCTCGGGTCGTGTTCAATGCGGACGGCCTCCTGCTCCGGGTCGATGCCGGTGCCGAGCGGGGCCAGGCCGGGGGCGGCGCGCTCCAGCAGGGCGATGGCCTGCAACAGGTCGAAGCCCCAGGGCTCGGCCTCCAGCCGATCGATCAGGGCAGGGGCGCTGCCGGAGGTTGGGAAAGGACGGTCCGTCACAGGACCGGCTGGCTGCCGGCAAGGCGCGCCCATGCCTTCCACACCCCTTCCCGTTGCACCGAGCGCAGCCGAAGCTGGGCGAAGGCGTTGACGTTGATGTAGAGCCCGAGGAAGCGGCTGAGCACTCCGCCGAAAACCAGCGGGCTGGCGCCGACGAAGTTCCGCTCGTCCAGGGCCACCGTCACCTCCAGCCCCCGCACGAAGCCGCGCCAAGCGTCCTGCCCCATGCGGTGCAGCACCGGGCGGGAGGACAGGCCCTGCACGCCGCGGATCTGGTGCTGGGCGGACGGATCATCGGGCGCGTGCAGCAGCAGGATGGACTGCAGGGCGCGCAGACCCTCGGCGTCGCCGGTCAGGCTGAGATGATTGACCGACAGGTGCGAGATCAGCTTCCAGGCCGAAGAACCGCCCGCCGGGGCGGGGCGGCCGGGCGTCGGCTTGTGCAGGCAGCGGATGGTGGCGATGGGGGCGGCTTCCTCGATCATCAGCGCGGCCCCCGCCGGCACCTGCTCCGCCAGCGCCCGGTTGGTGCACAACGTGCGGACGAGGAGCGTCTCGTCGGCCGGGTCGGTGGGCGTCAGGTCGAGGTGGTGCAGGCTGAGATGCAGGTCGGTGCCCGGCACGTCGTCGCGCTGGGTCGGCTCGCGCGCGGCCAGCCAGAACCCGCGCGGTTCCGTTTCGGCCTCCGCGTGCTGGTGCGAGAACAGGGGGACGTAGCGGTGGTGCATGCCGTCGCCGTCGCGTAGGCCGCTGACCTCCAGAATCGAATGGACCTCGGTCGTCCGCTCGCGCAGGGCGTCGGGAACGACGCGGTAGGCGGTGCGCCGGTGGTTCAGCCGGATCGGCTCCGCCGTGCGGTTGAACAGGTTGACGATGGGCGTGCAGCCGAGAACGAAGCTGTCCTTGCGCAGGGTCAGCCGGTTTGGCAGCGGGCGCGACACCGCGATCAGGATGTCCACGACCTCCCCCGACAGCCGCCCTTGCGGAAGCGGCAGGTCGTAGAAGTCGAACTTCTGCGGAAACTCGAAGTATTCCTGCAGCAGACCGTAGGCGGGCTGGGCGTGCTTGGGGTGCGGCAGCACCGTCTCGTCCGGTCCGAAGCCCACGGGGGCGATCAGGTTCTCGCCGCGCAGCCGCACCGGCGGCTTGCCGGGTTGGACGTAGGCGATTTCGACCACGCCGCACAGGAACAGCTCGTGCAGGGCGGAGGTGAGGATCGTCTCGCCGTCGATGAACAGGCGCAGCTTGTCGATCGGCAAATTCTCGAAGGACTGGTTGCGTGTCTCCAGCCGCAGCCGCAGCACCGACGCGGTGGCGGCGCCGTCGAGGAAGTCGTAGCGGTCGGCCGGCTCCACCGCGGCGTCGGTCACGGCGACCGGCCACAGCGTCACGTCGTAGGCGGTGCGGAAGCGGCAGCGGATGTTGTCCTCGGCCACGGCGTGCAGCGGGGTGCCGCGCGGCACGCGGAATCCGCCGGTCAGCCGCCCCTCGCCGGGCACCGGCTCCATCCGGGCGATGCCCATGGCGGGGATCGGCGCGATCATCTGCGGGTGCAGGATGCCGAGCAGCGCCTCGGAGAAGCGCGGGAACTCGCGCTCCAGATTCAGTTGCAGGCGCCCGGACAGGAAGGCGAAGGATTCGATCAGCCGTTCGACGTTCGGGTCGGCGGCCTGATCCGGTCCCAGCGCCAGCCGGCGCGCGATCTTGGGATAGCTGCGCGCGAAGGCTTCGCCCGCCCGGCGGACGTAGAGAAGCTCGCGTTCGTAATGGTCGAGGAGATCCTCGCGCCGCATCCTGGTGCGTCCTTTCAGCCGGACTGGCTTGGCTCGGTGGGGGCCGGGCCGCGCAGACCCACGTCGAACTCCAGCCGTTCGGTGACGGTGCCCGCCACGACCTCGCCGGAGATGCTGGTGACCATGGTGCCGCGCCCGGTTCCGGCGCTGACGGTCACCCGCGGGCGCTTCAGCCGCGGCTCGAAATCGATGATCGCCTGTCGCACCATCCGTTCCACCTGACGGCGGTCGGCGTCGGAGGCGGCGTCCAGATGCGTGATGTCGGAAATCCCATAGTCCAGTGCCGTTCCGCCGAGGTCGGAGCGGCGGGTGCCGGTGCTGCGGCTGTCGAGGATGCGCGCGACCTCGCGCCGGATCGACGCCTTGAGGTCGGGCATGGACAGCACCGTGGCGGACGGCTCGTCGCCCGTCGGGTGGTCCGGTTCGAAGTCGATCAGCCGTTCGAACAGCAGCGACCGTCCGCCGGTCATCGTCTTGGGCTGGGTCATCGCCGTGTCCGTTGGAGCTTCAATTCCTTCTCCCCTCCGGGGAGAAGGTTAGGATGAGGGGGTGCGCGTGTGCCGGACGTGCCGACATGCACAACCCCCTCACCCTTCCCTCTCCCCAGCGGGGAGAGGGTTATTTACCACCTCAGCTGTCGGAGACGGTGCCCTTCAGCAGGTTGAACTTCACGCCGCCACCGCCTTCGTGCTTCTGCTCCTCGGTGTAGCGCTTGTAGGTCCAGTAGATCTCGGTGGCGTTGATCTCGATGGTCTCGGTCGTGTCGCCCTCGTTGACGCTCAGGCTGTGCTTGGCGATCAGCGGGTTGGTCAGCTCGATCGTCAGGAACTCGCCCCACTGGTGGCTGTCGCCGATCGGCTTCAGGCAGTGGATGGTCCACTGCTTCTTCGCCGTGTCGGAGTTGGCCGAGCGCAGCAGCAGCGAGATCAGCTTGGGCGAGGCCCGGTCCCACTTGCGCTCAAGCGTGATGTTCTCGACCTTCGGGGTGTGGACCGTGCGGCGGGCGTTGGTCGACACTTCCATTTCGACGGTCATGTCCTGCGACAGGGATTCGCACAGGATCATGTCCTTGAACACCACGCCCCCGGCGATCTCCACCGCGGACTCCCCCTGGACGTTGGGGATATCGAGAATGATCATAGACATGCGGATTTACTCCGGACGATGCGTTCGGGGGGAGGGGATCAGGCTTCCGGCGCCGGCAGTTCGGCGACCATGCGGATGGAGGCCGACAGCTCTTCGAGCTGGAAATGCGGACGCAGGAAGATGTTGGCGCGGTAGACGCCCGGACGGCCCGGCACGTCGTAGACGTCGATGCGGGCCTCGCGCAGCGGGAAACGGGCCTTCGTGCCCTGCGACGCCTCGTCGTCCAGCAGGACGTAGTTGGCGATCCAGGTGTTCAGGTGGTCCGTGATGTTGTTGCGCGTCAGGAAGGCGCCGATCTTGTCGCGCAGCATCACCTTCAGGTAATGGGCGAAGCGCGACGACACCAGCATGTACGGCAGCATCGCGGAGATGCGGGCGTTCGCGTTGGCCTCGTCAGTGTTGTAGACCTTCGGCTTGTTGGTGGTCTGGCCGCTGAAGAACGCCGCGTAATCCGTGTTCTTGCAGTGGACCAGCGAGATGAAGCCGAGGTCGTTCAGCTCCTTCTCGCGGCGATCGGTGATGGCGATCTCCGTCGGGCACTTCAGGGCGACGTCGCCCTCGTCGGTCTTGAAGGTGTGGCTGGGCAGACCCTCGACCTTGCCGCCGCCTTCCACGCCGCGGATGGCCGCGGTCCAGCCGTGCTTGGCGAAGCTGTCGGTGATGCGCGCGGCCAGCGCCCAGGAGGCATTGCCCCACAGGTACTTGGAATGATCGCGGCCGTCGGTGTCCTCGACGAAGTTCATGCCTTCGACCGGAACGGTGTTCGGGCCGTAGGGCAGGCGCATCAGGACGTGCGGCATGGTCAGCGAGACGTAGCGGGAGTCCTCCGACGCGCGGAAGGAGCGCCACTTCACCATCTCGGCCGTCTCGAAGATCTTCGACAGGTCGCGCGGGGCGCCCAGCTCGCCGAAGTTCTCCATGTCGAACATCGCCGGCGACACGGCGCTGATGAACGGCGCGTGGGCGGCGGCGGCGAGGTTCGACATCTTCTCCAGCAGGGAGATGTCCTGCGGATGGCGGCCGAACTCGTAGTCACCGACCAGCATGCTGTAGGGCGTGCCGCCCAGCGTGCCGTACTCGGCCTCGTAGACCATCTTGAACATGGCGCTCTGGTCGAACTCGACCGCGCTGTCCAGGTCCTTCTGGAGGTCCTTGCGCGAGACGTTGAGGACGCGCAGCTTCAGCGTCGTCGAGGTCTCGGTGTTCATGACGAGGTAGTTGAGGCCGCGCCACGTGCCTTCCAGCTTCTGGAAGTCGGGGTGGTGCATGACCTCGTTCAGCTGGTCGCTGATCAGCTCGTCGATCTGCGCGATGCGCTGGTTGATCGCCTCGACCACGTCGATGGCGGAGGCGTCGCCGGTCTCGGCGAGGACTTGGTCGACGAATTCGGTCAGAAGGTCGCGGGCGTAGGGCCGCTGGCCCTCCTCGCGCGCCATCTTGCCTTCGACCATCATGCGGTCGAGCAGGGACAGATTGGCGGCGCTCTCAACGGACGTTTCCGTGCTCACCTGTTCGCTCCGTGAAGGGGGTTCTGATTGGGCTTGACGGGACGGGGAATCAGGCGGGCTCGCCCGCGGGCTCGCCGGCCGGGGCACCGGCCACCGGGCCGAGGAGCTTCTTCAGCTCGTCCTGCTGCTCGGTGCTGGTGATGACGTCGTTCAGCAGGCCGTTCAATTCGTCGTTGCCGTCCAGCTTGGCCAGCAGGTCCGACAGCTTCTGCCGGGCTTCGAACAGGCGGCTCAGCGTCGGCACCTGCTTCAGCACCTCGACCGGCTGGAAATCGTCCATGTGGCGCATGTTCAGCAGGATGTTCAGCTTGCCGCCGTCCTCCTGCAGTTTGTTGTCCACTTGGAAGGCGAGGCGCGGTCCGACGGAGGCCATCACGTCGTTGAAGTTGTCGCGGTCGATCTCGACGAACTTGCGCTCCTTCAGCTTGGGAAGGGGCTTCTCCGGCTTGCCGCTGAGATCGGCCAGGATGCCGACCAGGAAGGGCAGCTCCTTCATCTCCTGGGCGCCACCGGTGTGGACCTCGTAGGTGAGCTTCACCCGCGGCGGGCGGACGCGCTCCAACTTCTTCTGACTGCTCTCGCTCATATCTGACGACCTCATAGGGTTGTGCGCGTCGCGCGCCGGCTGTCGAGCTTCGCCATCATTCGAAAGGCACCCCCGCGGAGGCCAGCCGAGATGGACCCCAATTGGACGACATCGCCCCGGAACACCTCCGTTTCGGAGGGAATGTCCGGCGTACGAAGCATCGCCCGCTCAGCTTCGAAGGTGCTGCAAGAGGAAGTTGCGGGCCTCCAATAGTTGACTCATCCGCTCGGCGCTGGAGAGCAGGCCGGTGTCGGGATGGAAGATCGGAGCCAGCGTGCGGAAGCGGCTGTTGACCGTCTGCGTGTCCAGCCCCCATTCGTGGGTGAAGCCCAGCACGTAGGTGGCCTGCCAGGGCTTGCGGATCGGCTGGCGCAGTGGGCGGAAGGCCAACGTCTCCAGCGCCGCGGTCAACTGCTCCAGCCGCAGGCGGCAGCGGCTCATCTCGCTTTCCACGGCGTTCAGCTCGCCCGCGGTGATGAGGTGCGCGCCGTCGTCATTGCCGATGGTGGCGGCGACCCAGGCGGCTTTGCGCACGGTCGCCGCGTCCAGTGGGGTGGCGTGGCGCACCCGCAGCTTCGGCACCACCCGCACGCGGCGGGTGCCGCCGCTCTTCAGCGTCACGGTGCGGTGGGAGACGTCCACCGGCTCGGGGCTGCCGGGATCGGGCAGATGGGTCAGCGCCTCCGGCCCGACCAGCGTCAGGCAGGAGCGGATCAGGGCGGGCACCGTCATGCCGCGCGCCGCCGCCGCGGAGTCCACGGCGGCGTAAAGGGCATGCTGACAGGGTGCTGTGATGGTGGGCAAAGGGCCTCCGGGTACGCACGGCGGTAATGCCCCGCAAGGTGTGCGATGGCGGGCCGCCGCGGAACGCCTTGTTGGTCCACTCCCGGAGTCACGCCGCCGGAACTGCGTCCGTTGCGGAGCGAAGGCAGTCAGGCGTCCTTGCCGCCACGGAATTCCTCCATCACGGCGCGGATACCGGTTTCCAGCGCCCGGACGCGGCGGCGCTGCCGCTCCTCCCGCCGCGTGGCCTCCTGCGCCTCGCCGCGCAGGCGGTCCACCTCCTCGACCAGCGAGGGGGCGACGGTGCCGCGGTCGGTGTAGAACAGCCCGACCTGGATGACCTCGTAGAGGGAGGTCCCAGCGGGCATCAGCCGCTCCAGCGCGGAGAGGGCGGCCAGCCGCTCGCCGGAGGAGTCGCTGCGCAGCCGGGCGAGGATGGCGTGCAGGCGGGCATCCCGGTTCATGATGGCCGGTTCATGATGGAGCGCGTCCTTTCTAGTTGGCCGGGGGAGTATCGCAGGGGCCGGGGAGCGGCAAAAGCAGATCAGACCAAGTTGGGCCAATCTGAACGGGATGCCCCCGCGGAAAGCCGCTATAGCCGGACCCTTGGGAGGCTGGCCATGCTCTACGGTTTCGGGCGTCTGGCGCTTGTGTTGTGGCTGTGCGCCGTGGGCGGGCAGGCGTTCACCCTGTTCGCCTTTCACAACGCGGTGGCGGAGGCGCACACGGCGGAAATCGCTGCGCGCGCGTCGGCGCTGGCCAGCCGCGTGGCCGCCAGCGCGGCGGAGCGCGCCGCCATCGGCTTTCCGCTCGCCGACCAGAACGACCTGCAAAGGCTGATCGAGGTGGCCTCCACCGGCGGCGGGGGCTTGCGGCTCTATGTGGTGGACCCGCGCGGGACCGTGCTGTTCGCCACCGCCCAGGCGGCGGGGACGCCGGTGCCGGCCTCCTGGATGGGGGGCGCGGCTGGGCTGCCGGCGGAGCCGTGGGACCTCGCGGATCGCGATGGCGTGCTGGTCGGCGTGCCGGTGGCTGATGCCCTGGGCAAGCCCGCCGGCGCCGTGCTGGGCCTCGCCCCGCAGCAGGACGCGCGGGTGGAGGTTCTGGCCGCGCTACGCGAGACGGCGACGGTCACCGCCGTCTTCCTGGCGGCCATCGGGCTTCTCGCTGTTCTGGGCACGCGGCTGCTGCTGTCCGGCGTCTGCCGGTCCGTTCTGGCGCGGACGGCCTTTTATGCTGCCGAGGCGCGGCAGCTTCAGGCCGATGCGTCTGCCGCCGTGGCGGTTGGCGATCCGGCGCTGTCCGCCGTCCTGGCCGGGCTGCGCGCGGCGGAGACCGAGGCCGCCCGCATCGACGGGGAGGTGCTGCGATGACCCGCCCGGCGACTCCGTTCCTCAATCGAGGGATGTTGCGGCGGTTCATCTCGCTGATGGCGGTGGTGGTCGTCGTGCCCTGGCTCGCCACGCTGGCAGCGGCGCTGATCGCCGCGGCGGGGCTGGCCGACCGGGGAACCGCCTCCCGCGCCGAGATCGTCGGGACGGGCATCGCCCATGATCTGGAGAAGGCGCTGGCCCTCGGCCTGCCGCTCGACCGCATGGCCGGGATGGAGGATTATCTGGGCGAGGCCGGTGGGGTCTTCCCGGAGATCAAGCTGATCTTGGTGGTGGACGGCGCCGGACGCCCGCTGTTCCAGAAGTCCGACGCCGCGCGCCCCGACCTGTCGGTCCGGCTGGTGCCAGCGGAAACCGATTGGTCCGCGCTGGGTCTGGTCCTGCAACGCTTTCCCATCCGCCAGGGCGCCGCCACAGCGGGGGAGGTTCTGCTGGGTCGCAGCGCCGTGGCGCAGCCGGCCAACGCGCCGCGCATCCTGATCGACTTCGCGGTGGCGCTGAGCATCGCGCTGGCGCTCGGCGGGCTGGCGCTGCGCACCATGCTGAACGCTCAGGTGACGACGCCGCTCCGGCTGGCAGCGTCGCTGGAATCCTGCCTCGCGCGCTCCGCCTACGACCGCATCGCCCCGCCGGTGGAACAGAGCCTGATCGGCACTCTGCTGGCCGAGATGAACCGGGTGGTGACCGGAGTGAACGACCGCTTCGCCCGTCTGCGCAGCTATCTGGCCGAGGTGCGCGATCTCAGCTTCAACAAGGATGCCGCGGCGGAGGTGGCGCCGCTGATCGAGCGGATCGAGCGGCTGGGCCGCTTCTCGCCCGACCGGCTGACCGCGCTGGCGCCGCCGGACGCCGGGTCGTTGCCCTACGCCACCGCCTTCTGCGCCGGTGTGGGGGCGGCCGTGGCCGCGGCCATGGCGGCGCGGCACCTGCCGCCGGGCGTGGCGCTCGGCGGGGTGGTTCTGGGCATGGCCGCGGCGGTGCCGCTCGCCTTCGCGATCGGCCGCCGGGCACCTATTGCAGGGGTGCTGGCGCTGGGCGGCTGGGCGCTGCTGAACGGGCTCGGCGACGGGGCGGCGCTGTGGTTGGGCGGTGCGGTGCTGGGCGGGCTTTCCGCGGCGCTTCCCTTCCAGGCGGCGCGTCCCGCCGCGGAAAGTCTGCGCGCCGGACCGGCGGTGTCCGCCGCGGGCGGTCTGGTCGCTGGGACGGGGCTGTCGGTCCTGTGCATCGGCGGTGGCGTGCCAAATGTTCTGATGGCCGGCGCGGTGCTGTCCGGATTGGCCGGTCTGCTGGCCGCCGTCCGGCTGGAGCGGCGGAGCGGTCTGACGCTGCCGCGCGTAACCCTCCGCGCTCTGCTGGCGGCGGACCATTGGTGGGTGGACGGGGCATTGCGTCCCAAGGGTTGGGGGCTGTGGCTGGTCACAGCGCTGGCCTTGGCGGTGTTGAGCCGGGCCGACGGCGGCGGAGCGATGGACGCCCGCCGGGTCGCGGAACTCTTCTGGCTGCACGCCACCCCGGCTTGGCTGGCCGCCGCACTGGTCGCGGTGCTGGTGCCGCGGGGGGCTGCGGCGCTGCTGAGTTTGGGCGCGACGGCGGCGGTCGGGCTTCTCCTGGCGCTCGGCCCTGTGGAGCCAGGAACGGCCGTCGCGTTGGGCGCCGCCGCGGCGCTCGGCGCCGGCCATGCGGGCTTTGCGGCGTCCGGAAATTGGGGGGGGCTGACCGCGGTCCGCGCCGCGCTGACCCTGGCCGGAACGCTCGGCGTGCTGTGGCTGTCCGGCGGAAGCAACACGGTAGTGGCCGCCGGAACGCTGCCCTCCCTCGCCCTGCTCGCCGGGATCGCCGCGCTGCCGCCGCTGGCCCTGGCCCTGTGGCGCTACGCCACGCCGCGCCGGCGCGTTCCGGTCGAAGGGGAGGCCGCGCGATGACCGGTCTTCGCCAGCGCATGACGGTGGCCGCCGCCGCGGTGGTCCTCGCCGTGCTCGTCACCGCCGCGGTCTTCGCGCTGCTGCGCATCGAGAGCGGGGCCACCCGCCACGCTGAGGACGAGGGGCGGATGACCCTGCGGCTGTGGGAAGGGCTGCTCGACCAGTCCGCCGCCGCCGCTCGGGTGGCGGTGGGCGATCCCCGCCTCACCGACGCTCTGGAGCGCGGCAACGCCGCGGCGGCGGCGGAGCGGCTCGGCGCGCTGGGCTTCACCGCGGCGACGGTGGTCAACGGCGCGGGGCAGACCCTGCTCTCCGTCCCGGCCGACCAGCCGATCCGCCTTCTCGACGAGAGGCGCATCGGGCAGGTGCTGGCCCGCAACGACACGCAGGACGGCTTGGTGCTGACCGGCGGCGCCGCGCAGCTTCTGCTCGCCCGCCCCCTCGGCGCGCAGCGGCCGGCCGACCGGGCTCTGATCGCCATCCGTCCGCTGACCGGCGGCCTGGAGGCACTGGCCGGCGTCCTCGGCGGCTCCGCCTTCCTGGTCGGCAGCGACGGCACGTTGTACGGCCATGCGGGGCCGCTGGCCTGGGCTGACGTGCGTCCCGCCGCGGAGCGCGGCGAGGAGGTGCAGGCGACCATCGGCGCCCGCGGCTACGGCGTGCGCAAGCTGCGCCTGCCCAAGGCGGCCGGGACGGAGGGGGACGGCGCGCTGTACCTCGTCACCGTACGCGAGACCACGCTGGCCGCCATGGCCGACAGCCTGCTCGACAGCTCCGCCATCCTGGTGGTGCTGATGGTGCTGGTGGCCGGGACGCTGGGGCTGGACTGGTATTTCCGGCGCGTCTTCACGCCGGTCTACGCCTCCATGTCCGCCTTGTCGGCCCTGGCGGCGGGGGACACCGGCGTTGCCGTGCTGGGGGCGGAGCGCGCCGACGAGGCCGGGCAGCTCGCCCGCACCGTCGAGGTCTTCCGCAGCCGCAGCCGCGCGCTGCGTGACGCCGAGGAGCGGCGCGCCCGTCACTGGCTGCGCCAGCAGTCCTTCATCCGCCGCCAGATGCTCCGCCTGTCGGAAACCCTGCCTGAGCAGGGGCGGCGTGAACTCCTCGCCGACCTCGCCCGCATCGAGGCGGCGTCGGAGGGGAGGACACCCTGCGCGCGCACCGACGATCCCGGCGCGCTCGCCGTCGCCTTCGAGGTGATGGCGGAGCGCGTGCGCGACCAGCACACGGCGCTCGACGGCATGGTCCGCCAGCTTCAGTCCGCGCTGGACACCCGCACCGAGCTTGTGGAACTGCAGAAGCAGTTCGAGATCGCCCGGCGCATGCAGGCGGCGATCCTGCCGAGCGACCTGACCACGGCGCCCGACCTGGAAGCGTCGGGCCTGATGCGTCCGGCGGCGGAATTCGACGGCAGCTTCTACGATTTCTTCCTGACGGCGGACGGGTCGCTGGCGGTCCTGATCGGGCAGGTGTCGGGTGGCGGTCTGGCGGCGGGCTTCATGACGGTGACGGCGCGCGCCGCGCTGCGGACGCTGGCGGCGGCCGGGCTTGGGCCGGCAGCCTGCCTGACCGGCGCCAACCGGCTGCTGGCGGCGGACAACGCCGCGGGCCTGTCGATCGGGCTCGCCATGGGCATCGTGTCGCCGCGCTCGCGCCGGCTGGTCTTCGCCGCCGCCGGCGTGCCGGAACCCTTCCTGCTGCGGCGCTTCGGCGACGTGGTGGACCTGCCGGTGGCGGCTAACCCGCCGCTCGGCCTCGATCCGGCGATGACGGCGGTGGAGACGGCGCTCGACCTGCCGGTGCCGTCGACGCTGGTGCTGTGCAACGGCGGGCTGCTGGACGGCGAGAACCGCTTCGGCGTCGCCTTCGGGCGGGCGCGGTTGACCGGCATCCTCGGCAACCTCGACGACCTGTCCGCCGCCAGCGTCACCGCGGCGGTGTCCGCCGGACTGGCAGAGCATGGCGGCGCCGCCGCGATGGCGGTGGACCGGCTGTGCGTCGCCCTGCGGGTGCGGGCATGAGGACGCGCAACGTCCTGGCCGGCGCGCTCGCCCTGATGGGCGCCTTGCTCGCCGGGCCGGCGGCGGCGGAGCTGGCCCCGGCGTCCGAAGGCGGACCGGCGCTGTTCCAATGCAGCCGCTACCTCCGCAACGGGGAGGCGCTCTACGGCATTCCGCCGGGCATCCTGCACGCCATGAGCGTCGTGGAGTCCGGGCGGGCTGGGATGCCCTGGCCCTGGGCGCTGAACGTCTCCGGCCGTCCGCACTATCCGGCGACGCGGCGCGAGGCGCTGCGGCTGATGCAGGACGGCGAGGGCGGCCTGCGCGGCGACGTGGCGGTCGGCTGCATGCAGATCCACACGCGCTGGCACGCCGGGTCCTTCGCGGGGGGCGAGGACATGTTGGACCCCGCGGTCAACGTCGCCTACGCCGCCCGCTTCCTGCGGGAGCTGTACGACCGCCATGGCTCCTGGACGGAGGCGGTGCGCCGCTACCACGCCAGCAACCCGACGGCGCAGGACACCTACCTCTGCCTCGTGCTCGACCGGCGGGTGCGGCTCGGCTACCAGCGCGAAACGGCGGAGATGCGCCGGCTGTGCGGCGGCCCGGAGTCGTGAGCGCGGTGCCATGAAGAAACTCCTGGTCGGCGTGCTGGCGCTGCTCCTGCTCCTGGTGGCCTTCGCCGGCGGCTATTTCCTGGCCGGGGGCAGCGTGCCGGGTGCCACGGACGACCCCGCGCCCGCCGAAGCGAAGACAGCGCCCGCCGCTGTGCCGCAGGAGACGGCAAAGGCAGAGCCGGAGAAGGCCGCGCCGGCCGCCGTCCCGGTCCGTCCGGTCGCGTCAGTGAAGGCGGCGACGGCGCGCTTCTCCATTGAACTCGGCGTCTTCCGCTCCGCCGGGAACGCCCAGGACTTCGCGGCGGCGCTGGCCGGGCGGGGCCTTCCGGTGGAAATCGTCGAGACCATGGACGCCGCCGGCGGGCAATGGCATCGGGTGCGCGCCGGCGCCTTCGCCGATCGCTGGCAGGCCGAGGCACGTCGCCCGTCCTTCGAGCGGACCGCTGGGATCGGCGGCGTGGTGGTCGAGGAACCGCTTGCCGCCGCCCATCCCGCGAAGGCCGGCGGCGGCGAATGATCCAGTTCGGACCAACGGGGTAACCCGCCGGATTTGCGGGCTTCTCCGCAGGACGGGGCGGGCCTCCGGGCCATCGCCGGGAAACCCTCGCCGGACTACGCCAGAACGAACCAGACAGCTCGCGGATTTGGGCCGCCGGGATGCTTCTATCAGGCTGGGCCGCCGTCCTGTGGGGCAGGCGGTCCATCCGACGGTTTCTTCCCCAGGAATTCCCGCGATGACCACGATCACGCTCGGACGATGGCAGGTGGCGGCTCTGGCCGCCGGCGTCGCCGTGCTGACCGTCGTGGCCCTGCTGCTCGGCGCGGTGATGGCGGCGCTGATCCTGACGGGCGGCGGCAATGGCGGTGGCGCGCTGGTGGCGTCCGCACCCGCCTCTGCCGCCGCTTCCTCCGTGGCATCCGCCGGCGCACCTGCGGCCGGTGACGCGGCCGGGGGCGGACTGGGTGCGATGGCACGCAGCAGCGTCGCCGACAGTTTCGAGGCCCGCCAGGGCGTGATCGAGACGGCGGACATCTTCAGCGACGAGGCGCGCGGACGGGCAATTTCGGCGACCGAGCCTATGACCCGCGGCGCCGCGGACGCGGCCCGCCGCTTCCTGCCCGGCTGGATGGCCGGCACCGCCGCCCACGTCATCGAGAAGACCGGCTACCGCGTCACCGAATTCGCCGGGAACAGCGTGGAAGGCATCGTCGAGGACACGCTCAACGACCGGCTGGACGCGATGAAGGAGGACGGGGCGTCGCCGGTCCGCCACTACGCCATCGAACTCGGGCGTTTCGCCACCCCGGCCAACGCGGAGTCCTTCGCCGCCGCCGCCGCCCAGCGCGGCGTGCGCGGCACGGTCGATTTCGCGCCGCTGCCGGGCGGCAACGCCCCCTACGCCGTGCGCACCGGACGCTACGCCGCCGCCGACGAGGCCGCCCGCGCGCTGGACGCGCTGACGCGGGCGAACGGGGTGTCTGGAACCGTCGTGACCCTTGCCGAAGCGGGAGAGCGCTGAACGCCATGACTCCGGTGAACGGAAAAGGATTTGGTTTGGCCGGCGCGCTGGCGCTGGCGTTGTTGGTCGCCGGATGCGCGGACAAGCCGCGCGCCGCGCTGGACAGCGTGTCCTTCACGGTCGCCCCGGCCGCCAACGACACCACGCCGGTCGCCATCGACCTCGTCGCCGTCCGCGACAAGGCGCTGGTGGACAAGCTGGGGGCGCTGACCGCCGCGGAGTGGTTCGGCCAGCGCGAGCAGTCCATGCGCGACCACCCGGCCACGCTCGGCGTGACGAGCTGGGAACTGGTCCCCGGCCAGACGCTGAAGACGGACCTGCCGCCGGGCGAACCGGCCTGGGCCTTGCTGGTCTTCGCCAACTATTCCACGCCGGGACCGCACCGCTTGCGCGTGCCGGACACACGAACGCTGACCCTCACCGCCGGGGACAAGGATGTCGAACTGGTTCCGTGATGTTCTTTCCCATTCCGTGAGGACCGCATGACCGAGGCGCGCGACATTCCCGACGCCATCGATTGGCACGACGGGATGCTGCTGGCCCCGCAGCATTTCCAGCAGCAGGCGCTGCGGCACGAGCGGCAGCTGACCTACCATGTCCGGCAGGCGCGGCCCTTCCATTGGGGCGTCGTCCATCTCCAGGTCGACCGCGTGCAGCTCGTCTCCGGGCTGGTCCAGGTGCGGGAGCTGGAGGCGATCCTGCCCGACGGCCTCGTCGTGGACTACCGCGCCGGGGTCGACGAGCCGCTGGAGGTGGACATCTCCGCCTACGCCGACCCGGTGGGGCAGACGCAGATCACCATCCACCTGATCGTTCCCGCCGCCCGCGGCGACCGCGCGCCGGGGCCGGGCGAGACGCCGCGCTACGTCTCGGTCGAGGGCGCGCCCGTCGCCGACCAGCATGGCGGGGAGGAGCTGTCCATCGCCCGGCTGCGCCCGCGGCTGGCCCTGTTCGCCACCACCGGCCCGACCCAGAAGCCGCCGCAGAAGTTCGTCTCGATGCCGGTCGCGCAGGCAACCTTCCGCAACGACGCCTTCGTGCTGACCGACTTCGTGCCGCCGGCGCTCACCGTCGCCGCGAACGCGCCGCTCGGCCGGCTGGGGGCGGAGGTGGTGCGACGCGTGCGCGAGAAGGCGCTGTTCCTGGCCGAGCGCTCCGGCGTCGGCAACGGCAACCCGGCGACCGAGCTGGCCGAGGCGGCGCGGGCGGAGATCCGCAGCCTCGTCACCGGCCTGCCGCCGCTGGAGGCGCAGCTCGGCGTCGGCGTCTGCCACCCGTTCGACGTCTACATGTCGCTGTGCACGCTGGCCGGGCACCTGTCGGCCTTCGCCAGCGGCGCCGTGCCGGCCAAGCTGTCGCGCTACGACCACGACGACCCGATGGCGAGCTTCGGCGAGGTGCGCGACTTCATCCTGCGCATGATCGACCGCGTGAAGGAGGGCGTCGCCCGCATCCCCTTCACCTTCGAGGACGGCATGTTCGGGCTGCCGATGGACGAGGCCTGGCTGAAGGGCCGGCTGGTCGTCGGGGTGCGCGGCCCGGCCTCCGCCCCGGTCAGCGAGGTCGCCGCCTGGATGGAGAACTGCATCGTCGCCTCGCGCTCGCGGCTGGAGACGCTGTCCGGCCTGCGCGTCAAGGGGGCTGAGCGCGTCGCGCTGGACGACAGCGGCGAGGGCGGTGTGGCCGCCCCGCGCGGCGTGGTGCCGTTCGAGATCAAGGTCGATCCCCGCTACATCGTCCCCGGCGAACGGCTGGAGATCTGGAATCCGGACTCGCTGGGCAGCCGCTTCCGCCCCGTCGAGATCACCCTCTTCGTCAGCGCCTGAGGCTGGGAATGACCGCCATGCTGCACCGCCGGGATCTGGTCGATCACTTCCTCGCCTTCGCGCGGGAACTCCAGAAGCATCGCGCTTCGATCGGGGCGGGCCGTCCGGCCGCCGCCGCGGCGAAGCCCGAGGGCGCCGCGGGGGAGACGGCGGACAGCCTGCCGGCCTTCCTGACCGAGGACGCCCTGGCGATCCCGGCGCCGCGCGGTGCTGCGGCGGTGCCGGCCCTGGCGCTGGAGCCCGATGCCGAGATCATCATCCGCCGCCTTCAGGACTTCCTGGAGGCGCAGGCGGTCCAGGTCGGGCGCACCGGCACCGACCTGATGATCAGCCAGCACCGCGAGGCGCAATACGCCATGGCGGCGCTGGCCGACGATCTGTTCATCCACGACGTGGAATGGAACGGGCGTGAGCTGTGGCGCAGCGTGCTGCTGGAGCAGGCGGTGTTCCGCACCCGGCTGGCCGGCGAGCGGGTGTTCGACCGGATGGAGGCGCTGCTCGCCAGCAACGACCGGCGGCTGGTCCAGCTCGCGGCGGTCTATCTCTGCGTGCTCGGCATGGGCTTCAAGGGGCGCTGCCGGGTGCCGGGCGGCGAGTCCACCCTGCGCGACTACAGCGCCCGCCTGTTCGAGTTCATCGCCGGCCGCGAGTCCGAGCTGGGCGCCGGGGTGCTGCCCGGCGGGCGGACGCTGATCCCCGCCGCCTACGCCTACACGCTGACCGACGGCAAGGCGCGCACGCTGGCGCGCGGGCCGCGCTGGCCGCTGGTGCTGGGGGCCATCGCCGGGCTGTGGCTGGTGCTGGGGCAGGCGCTCTGGTGGATGTCCACCGCGCAGCTTTCCAACGCGGCGGACGCGGTGCTTCAGGCATCCGTCCGCGTGACCCGCTGACGGGAGAGGACGGTCATGGAACTCCTGGCAGCGGTCCTGTCCGGCATCGCCGGCAACCAGATCTGGGTCTTCGCGGGGCTTCTCGTCCTCGTGCTGCTGATCATCGCTGTGATGGCGGCGATCCTGCTGCGCGCCCGCAGCGCGGCGCCGCCCGCCCCGGCGGAGCCGGCGGCCCTGCCGCCGCCCGACGCGACGGTGGAGGAGGGCGGGGCTGTCCCGGCGCTGGTCGCCACCGCGCCGGACGTCACCATCCGCGACATCCGCCGCCTGTTCCGCGACGGTCTGGCCGCCTATCGCGAGACGCTGTCGCGCAACGTCTATCTGGTGCCCTGGTACCTGCGCACCGGCTTGGCCGCGTCGGACGACGCCGGCCTGCTGTCCTGCGCGGAGGACGTGCGCCCCCCGGTGACCGCCGAGCGGCACGCCGGCTTCTCCTGGCGCTTCTACGACCGGGCGGTGGTCATCGATGTGGACGATCCGCGTGCCGCCTGGGCGGGCGTGCTGGACCTGCTGGGGCGCCGCCGCCCGATGCTGCCCGCCGACGGGCTGATCCTGACCGTTCCGCTGGCCGAGCTGGACGACGTGCGCCGCGCCACCGCGCGCGGGACGGAGCTGTATGCCCGGCTGTGGGAGATCCAGCGCACGCTGGGCTTCGCCCTGCCGGTCTATGTGGTGGTGACGGGCTGCGAGGAGGCCCCCGGCTTCGCGGCGCTGGCCGAGGCTCTGCCCCCGTCCCTGACCGGCGGGATGCTCGGCTGGTCGAGCCCCTACGCGCTGGAGACCGCGTTCTCCCCCGACTTCGTCGGCGAGGCGCTGCAGTCGCTGGCGGACGGCCTGCTGGCGGTGGAGCTGGAGGTGTTCGGCGCGACGGCCACGCCGGACGGCGCCCCGCTGTTCGCCCTGACGGAGCGGCTGACCGGGACGGAGGCGGCCTTGCGCGCCCTGCTCGGCACCGCCTTCAAGCGCACCGCCTATCAGGAAACGCTCTACGTCCGCGGCATCTACTTCACGGGCCGTCCCGATCCGGACGCGGCGGCGCTGTTCGGGCGCGACCTGCTGAACCGCAAGATCTTCCCCGAGGCCGGTCTGCCCAAGCCGACCCGCGCGCTGGCCGCGTCCCGCGCGTGGCGCCGCTATTCCTGGCCGGTGGGGACGGGGGCCGCCGCGCTGGCCGCGATCCTGCTGCTGTGGATGGGGGTGCAGCGCGCCTCCACCCTGTCGGACCGGCTGGTTCCGGTCCTGGCCGACATTCCGGGCGGGCTCCAGCAGCTCGCCGACCAGCGCCCGGCGGTCGAGGCCGGGGCGCCGATGACCGCCGCCTACGGCGATCCAGCCGCCCGCTTCGTGCAGGGCGTGACGATGCTGCCCACCGACTGGACCTTCAACCCGCTGCCGGCCTCCTGGATCAGCGGCGTTCCGGACTCGGTGTCGGGGGCCTTGGCTGTCGGTTACCGCCGGCTGGCCCTGTCCACCGTGCGCGACGTGGCCGAGGACCGCTTGCGCCGCTTGACCCGCGACGGCGGGGTGGGTCCGGTGGGGGCTGGTGCCTTCGAACGGCTGCGCGCATTCGCGGGCGAGGTCGGCATCGCCGAGGGGCTGGCCCGCGCCTACAACAACGTGGACGCCCGCGACCCGACCCTGCCGCTGGACGAGGTGCTGGATTTCGCGCTGGGCTCCGGCGTGGCGCGCGGCTTCTCGGCTCGGCTGCACGGCTGGGAGATCGACCAGCCGCCGGGCGGCACAGCCATCCCGGCGCCGGGACCGGGGGCGCAGCGCCCTATCGACCTGACCGCCCACCGGGCGGAGGTCAGCCGCCGCTTCCGGCAGTACGCCGACGCCTACCTGCGCGACCTCGCCATGGGCGGCCTCGCCGCTGCGCGGCTGTCGGTCGCCGCCAACGAGCTGGAGCTGCTGGCCGGCGGGGCGCGCTCCGGCGCCGACGCGGCGGCGGCCTACGCCGAGGTGCTGTCGAGCCTGGAGGACGCCGCCCGCGGCCTGGGGGCGGAGCGCGGCGCCTGGATCGGCGCCAACGGTCCCGCCCTGCCGCCGGAGTTCGAGGCGCTGCTCGGCCGGCTGGAGAAGTCCGACCTGCTCGGCCCCAACCTGCGCGCCGACATCCTGGATCTGGCGCAGCGCCGCTACGACGAGGCGGGGGTGGGCGCCCGCAGCCTGGACTCCGTGATCGGCCGTCTGCTGGAGCAGGCGCCGAACGGCGGCGCCCGCTTGGCCCCGGCGGCGGAGCAGCTTCGCCGCACCCTGTCGGTGTGGATGGCCCGCCGCTTCATGAAGACGGACGACACCGGCGCGCTGGCGATGCCCGCCGTGGGCGCCGGCTGGGACCGCGCTGCTCTGGACAGCATCCCGCCGCTGGTCGAGGACTATCTGCTGTTCGACGCCAAGGACCTGCTCCAGGCGCCGGCCATGCTCCGCACCTCCATGCGGGTGGCGGCGCAGCACCAGCTCCGCCAGGGGGTGGAGCGCATCCTCGCCCGCGCTTTGGCCGGTAGCCCGGCGGGCGGTGGGGTGGACCGGGCGGGCGGGCTGGCGCAGCTCCGCGCCTCGGCCCACGCGCTGCGCACCGCCTTCCCGGTGCTGGCCGAGACCATGCAGTCCTTCCGCCAGATCGGGCTGACCACCTCCGCCGACACCATCCGCGACACGGTGGCCCGGCAGGCCAACGCCGTGCTGGCCCAGGCCGACCGGTTGCTGGAAGGCGACCAGCTCTACCGGCCCGACGCCCACGCGCTGGACGTCTGGGTGGACGGGCCGCTGGTGCCGCACCTGCTGTTCGGGCAGACCACGCCGGCCGGGCTGGCGCTTTATCTCGGCAACGCCCGGCAGGAGGTGACGGTGCTCGCCCGCGACATCGCCGCCCCGGTGGTGGAGATCCTGGAGCGCCCGGTGATGGGCGCCGGGACCGGTTCGGGCGCCGCCTCCAAATGGGCGCGCATCATCGCCGAACTGGACAAGTACGACGGCGGGCGCCCGAACAGCTCCCTGGCGCAGCTGGAGAAGTTCGTGACGGTGGAAAGCGCCGCGGTGGACGCCGCCGGTTGCCAGAATCTGGGCGCCATCGACGGGGTGCCGGACGACTTCTTCCGCAGCCGTCTGGCCGAGCTGAAGCAGTGGATCGCCACGCGCTGCGTGCTGGCCGCCGACGCTCGCGTCTATGACGCCTATGTCGATATGGCCGCCTCGTTCAACGAGATGCTGGCCGGCCGGTTCCCCTTCGCCGCCGCCGCAGTGCCGGGCGAGGACGCCGACCCGGCGGCGGTGCGCGCCTTCTACGAGCGGTTCGACGCGCGGTCGGCCTTCGTGCTCGAGGGGCTGCGCCGCGGCGAACGCTTCGGCACCGCCGGGCGTGAGGCGCTTCGCTTCGTGGAGACGATGGAACGGGCGCGCCCGCTGCTGATCGCCGCGGTGACCCCGGATCAGAGCGGCGGCTTGGCGCTCGACCCCGCCTTCCGAGTCAATCGCGGCCGTGAAGCCGGGGGCAGCGACATCATCGAATGGAAGCTCGCCACGCCGAACGGCGCGCTCTCCAGCGTGCTGCCGCGGACGCCGCTGCGCTGGTACCCCGGCGATCGGTTGAGCGTGACGCTGCGCTGGGCCAAGGACGGCACGGTGCTGCCGGTGTCCGGCGTCGGTGTGGGGGTGACGGTGGACGGACCCTCGCTGCGCTTCGACTACGATGGTCCCTGGGCGCTGTTCGCCCTGGCCGCCCGGCAGACCGCGCCGCAGCGCGACCGCCGCCCCGGTCCGGACACCGAACCGCTTCTGCTGTTCGAGGCCACGGCCAGCGGCCCGGTCAAGGAAAGCGCCAATCCGGCCCCGATGCCGATCGCTCCGGCGGCGCAGGCGACGCCGCAACCCGCGGTGAAGCCCAACGTGCGGGTGTTCATGACGCTGGCGGTCAAGCGCACCGTCCTGGCCGACGGCAAGCCGCCGCGCGAGGAGAAGGTGGCTGTGCCGGCGCTGCCCGCGCAGGCGCCGCCGCTCGCCCCGGTCGGCACCATGCGGCGGATGCCGGGTCTGGCCGGTTGGCCGGCGCCATCGGGCGCGGTGGCTCCGGCGGACCGCGCCTTCTTTGATCTGGGCACCCCGCCGTCCCACTCCCCGATGCTCCGTCCCGCGGCCCAACGCTTCCCGTGAGCAGCACTCCATGAGTTGCCAATGACCGCATCCCACCCGCTGATCGACATCGGCGCCCTGCTCCAGCCCATCCCGGGCGACGATCCGGCGGGCGACGACCTACGCCATGGCCCGGAGTTCGACGCGCTGACCGAGGCGCGCCGGATGGACGACGATCTGGACCAGGGCATCTGGCAGACCACCATCAAGAAGGCCGACTGGAAGGGCGTCGTCCAGCAGGCGTCGGACCTGCTGACGACCCGCACCAAGGATCTTCAAGTCGCGGCGTGGCTAGTCCAGGCGCTGGGCCACCTGCACGGTCCGGCGGGGCTGGCACCGGGGCTCCTGCTGGTCCATGGACTGGTCGAAGATTTCTGGGAGGGCCTCTACCCGCGCCTGGACGACGGTGATCCGGAGCCGCGGCTGGCGCCGCTGGTCTGGCTGGACAGCCAGTTGTCGCGTGACCTGATGGCAACTGCGATCACCCAGCCGGGGCCGCACACCGACGAGACGCACCGTTTCCAGGACTGGCAGAACGCCCAGCGCCTGCGCAAGCTCGCCACCCGCGATCCGCGCGCCTTCCACGCGGCGGTCGACGACGGCGAGGTGACGGTCGAGCAGATTCTCGCCGCGCAGGACCGCACGCCGCCCGGCTTCTACCAGACCCAGCACGGTCATCTGCGCGACACGGTGACGGCGGTGCGCACCCTGGCGGCGGAACTGGACGCCGTGGCCGGGCGCGCCGCTCCCGGCTTCAGCCAGCTTCTGAAGACCCTGGAAAGCCTGATCCAGTTCCACCGCGAAGCGCTCGCCAAGCGCGGCATCGATCCGGACGGCGCCCCCGCCGCGCCGGAGGAGGCCGAGGGCGGGGAGGGGGCCACCATCGACGCGTCCGCCGAGATCATCCCCGCCGCCGCCTTCACCCGCCCCGGCGGGCCGCGGACCCGGCAGGAGGCCTACGCGATGCTCCACCAGATCGCCGATTTCCTGGCGCGGGAGGAGCCGCACAGCCCGACCTCCTACCTCGTCCGCCGCGCCGCGACCTGGGGGAACCTGTCCCTGCCGGAGCTTTACGCCGAACTGCTGGGCGACCGCGGCGAGGTCGGACGGATCTTCGGTCTTCTGCGGCTTGAGGAGCGCTGAGCCATGCCCCGCATCCTGCTCGACTACCCCGGCATCAAGGGCGAGTCGCTGATCCGCAACTACAAGAATCTGGCCGACTGCGTCAGCTTCGACCTGTCCTCGGGCAAGCGCGAGGTCGGCGGCTTCAATTACGACGACCCGATCGAGGGCAACTCTTACTTCGGCAGCCGCAAGGCTCAGAAGCAGGACAAGCTCGGCGTCGACAGCCTGAAGCTGGAGCGCCACTTCGACCTCGCCTCGCCCAAGCTGATGCAGGCGGCCTTCGATCCGCAGAAGAAGGACGTCACCGCGACGATCCACTTCTTCCGCACCTTCGCGCAGTTGCAGGGCGGCGAGCATTTCGGCGAAAGCGACATCTTCGCCGAGCCGTACCTGACCATCATCCTGAAGAACACGCAGATCACGGAGTACGTGCTGTCGGTCGACGACGACGACAGCAGCAACGGCACCGAGACCATCTCGCTGGCCTTCGACCAGCTGCAGATGACCTACCAGCACCAGATCGACGGCCGGAAAATCGGCCAAATCCGTGGCGACATCACATTGGCGAGCAAGTCATGACCCAGTCGAACCCGTCGGCCCTGGCCGGCGACCCCACCGTCCTGTCCCGCAACGGCGCGGAGCGCCGCGGCCCAGGGCGCCGGGCCGAACATTTCCTGGAGCAGGTAATGTTCCAGAGCCGCTGGCTCCTGGCGCCGCTCTATGTCGGCCTGGTGGGCGCGCTGCTGATGATCGGCTGGCGCTTCGCGCTGGAGTTGGTGCACGCGCTGCCGCTTCTCATGCATGGCACGGAGAACGACATCATCCTGATCGTGCTCGGGCTGGTCGACCTGACGATGGTCGGCAACCTCGTGTTGATGGTGATCTTCAGCGGCTACGAGAACTTCGTCTCGAAGATCGACGTCGCCGGCCACGCCGACCGTCCGGAATGGATGGGCAAGCTGGACTTCAGCGCGCTGAAGGTGAAGCTGATCGCCAGCATCGTGGCGATCTCCTCCATTCAGATCCTGAAGACCTTCATGAACGTGTCGGAGGTGTCCGACCGCGACCTGATGTGGCTGGTCGCCATCCACGTCACCTTCATCGTCTCCGGCGTGCTGCTGGCGACCATGGACGTGCTGGTCAAGAAGAGCCACGCGCACTGACATCCGGCAGGAAAGGAGAGGACATCATGATTCGGTACGCGCTGGCGTTCCTCGCCATCCTTATGACGGGCCTGCCCGGAGCGTCATGGGCGGAGCCGGCGAAGGTGGTGGTCGGCACCTACGTCAACCAGATCACCGGGGTGAACCTCCGCGACAATCAGGTCAATGTGGACTTCTACGTCTGGTTCCGCTGGGACGACGACTCACTGAACCCGCTGGAGACGTTCGAGCTGATGAACGGGCGGATCGAGTCCCGCACGCCCACCCCGGTCCGCAAGCTGAAGGACACCAACTACGGGCAGGCGCGCGTCCAGGCCGTTCTGAACCAGCCCTGGGACGTGAGCCGCTTCCCCCTGGACACCCAGACCATCCGTCTGGTGATCGAGGACAGCGACCTGACGGCCGAGCACTTCGTCTATGTGCCGGACACCGACAACAGCACGCTCGATCCCGATGTCGACGTCTCGGGCTACACGCTGACCAGCAACGGCGCAACCATCTCGGCGCACCGCTACCGCACCAACTACGGCGACATCACCCTGCCGAAGAACCACGAGTCGGTCTATTCCCGCTACACCCACGCGATCACCCTGGAGCGGCCGGATTCGGTCTATTACATCAAGACCTTCTCGACCATCTTCATCTCCTCGGTGGTGGCCTTCCTGGCCTTCCTGGTGAAGCCGGTGGACCTCGACCCCCGCTTCGGCCTGGGCATCGGCGCGCTGTTCGCCGTGGTCGCCTGCTACTTCGTCATCGCCAGCGACCTGCCGCGCAGCAGCGGCTTCACCCTGTCGGACCGGGTCAACCTCGCCTCCATGGGCATGATCTTTCTCAGCCTGATGCAGAGCGCGGTGTCGCTGATGATCTACGAGCGGAACGCGGCGAAGTCCCTGCTTCTGGACCGCTGGTGTCTGGTGGTCTTTCCCGTCACCTACGCGCTGCTGTGCGTCTGGCTGACGACGGTGTGACACTGGTGATCTGATACCGCCGCGGGGCACCGCTCCGGCCTGAGCTTCGCCACAATCCTCCGCCATGCTCCGCAGAGAGCGACGAGGGAGAGTGGGATGATCGGAAACCGGACGGCGCTGGCTGCGGCGGCGTTTCTCGCCATCGGGATCGCGGTGGCGGGCTGGTCGGCGGGGTGGGAGGTCGCCCAGGTCCGGCTGGCCGACCGTTTCGTCACCGTGAAGGGCTCCGCCGAGCGCGAGGTCAAGGCGAACCTTGCGCTCTGGCCGGTGCGCTTCGTCGCCACCGGCGACGACCTGTCCGCCGTCCAGGCGAAGACGGCGGCCGATGAAAAGGCCGTGCTGGCCTTTCTGGAACGCTACGGGCTGGGCGCCGACGCCGTCGTCTCGCGCTCGCTCGATCTCGTGGACCTGCTCGCCCAGGCTTACCGGCAGGGGCCGGCGGATCAGCGCTACATCCTCACCCGCACCCTGATGATCCGCAGTCCGGACGTGGAGCGGGTCGACCGCGCCAGCCAGAATCTGGCGGAGTTGCTCGACCAGGGCGTTACCCTGGGCGGGGAGCCGGGCATGGGCTCCGGCCCCAACTACCTGTTCACGCGGCTGAACGACGTAAAGACCGAGATGATCGCCGAGGCGACGGCCAAGGCGCGCGAGGCGGCCACCCAGTTCGCGACCGACAGCGGCGCCACTCTGGGCGGTATCCGCCGCGCCAACCAAGGCCTGTTCCAGATCCTTGCCCGCGACGAGGCGCCCGGCATCATGGAAAGCCGGCAGATCGACAAGATCGTCCGCGTCGTGTCCACGCTCGACTGGGAACTGGTGGATTGACGGAGCGTCAGCGCTCCCTCCACCCTCTCGCTGTATAGGTCATCTACATATTGGATTCGCTGCATTCGGCCGTCCCCTGCCCACAAGGCGGCGGGCGGCACGGCCTGCGGGTAGCGCATGGGTCGTGATGACCCGGAAGCTGAAAATCCTGTTTCTGTAATCCGTCGATTGCGCCGCCAAGCGAACAACAAACTCTCGTCCGGCACCAAAATTCGCTTAGAAAATCGGCAAAATGGGCGGATGTCATGCATCGTTTGTACGATGCATTTCGTGGGCTGATCGGTTGTTCAGATCGGCATCCTGCACCCTCTCGCCGAAATTCCTCGAAAAATGACGATTCTGGCAGAAAGCGCTAGTTCACCTGCTTAGAGCATGGTTATATAGCCAATATATATAGCGAATTCGGAGTGCCCGTTCATGTCCGTCCAACCGCAGGTGTCGTTCGCCGGGCCGCACGCGTCGCCGATCGGCGCGGAGCGCATCCGGCTGCTGGAAGCGGTGGGGCGCGAGGGCAGCATTTCCGGCGCGGCGCGGTCGGTCGGCGTCACCTACAAGGCGGCCTGGGACGCCATCGACGCCATGAACAACCTGTTCGGCCGCCCGCTGGTCGAGGCGCAGGCCGGCGGAAAGCGCGGCGGCGGAACCGCCTTGACGCCGGACGGCGTGCGGCTGGTCGCCACCTTCCACCGTCTGCAAAGCGAGATGGTCCGCGCCTTCCAGGTGCTGGAACCGGAACTGAACGGCACCGGCCTGTCGGCGGCCAGCCTGATGTGGGGATTCCTCATGCGCACCAGTGCCCGCAACGCCCTTCGCGGAACCATCACCGCCATCACCGATGGGGCGGTGAACGCCGAAGTCACCCTGGCCGTCTCGGACCAGACCTCGATCGTCGCGATCATCACCCGCGACAGCGTGCGCGACCTGGGCCTGTTCCCGGGGCGCGCGGCGACGGCGCTGATCAAGGCGCCCTTCGTGATCCTCGCCCCGGCGGACGAGGCGAAGCGCACCTCGATGCGCAACCGCGTGGAAGGCGTGGTGTCCCGCCGCGAGGACGGCGCGGTCAACAGCGAGATCACCCTGGACATCGGCGGCGGCAAGACGCTGACCGCCATCATCACGCTGCGCAGCGCCGATGACATCGGCCTGAAGCCCGGCGACCCGGCCTGCGCGCTGATCGACGCATCGCACATCATTCTTGCGGTGGATTGACGATAGATCGGAAGGAGTTTTCGAATGACGCGTTTCCTGCTTGCCGCCGTCGCGCTGCTGTCCGTTTCGGCGACGACCCGGGCCGACGAATTCAACATCGCGGTCGCCGCGAACTTCACCGCCCCGGCGAAGGAGATCGCCACCGCCTTCGAGCAGAAGACCGGCCACAAGGCCGTCCTGAGCTTCGGCGCGACCGGCCAGTTCTACGCCCAGATCAAGCAGGACGCGCCCTTCGTCGTCTTCCTCGCCGCCGACGACGAGACCCCGAAGAAGGCGGTGGAGGAGGGCTTGGCCGTTCCGGAGTCCCGCTTCACCTACGCTGTCGGCCGTCTGGTGCTGTGGACCAAGGCCGGCGACGCGCCGCTGGGCGAGGACACGCTGCGCAAGGGCGCCTTCGAGAAGCTGTCCATCGCCAACCCGGCGACCGCGCCCTACGGCCTCGCCGCCGTGCAGACGCTGAAGAAGATGGGCGTCTACGAGGCGATCCAGCCGAAGATCGTCCAGGGCAACAGCATCGCCCAGGCCTTCCAGTTCGCCGAGACCGGCGCCGCCGAGCTGGCCTTCGTGGCCCTGTCCCAGGTGATCGCCAAGCCGGACGGCACCCGCTGGCCGGTTCCGGAAGCGCTGCACGACCCGATCTTCCAGGACGCCGTCTTGCTGAAGAAGGGCGCCGGCAACGAGGCCGCCACGGCCTTCCTCGCCTTCCTGAAGGGGCCGGAGGCCGCCGCGGTGATCTCCAAGTACGGCTACGGCACGAGGGCGCCGAACTGACCATGCCGGCCTCCCTGGTAAGGACAGCCCGCCGATGAGCTGGCAACCGATCATCCTGACGCTGGAGCTGGCGGCGCTGACGACGGTCATCCTGCTGATCGTCGGCACTCCCCTGGCTTGGTGGCTGGCGCGGTCCGGAGCCTGGTGGAAGGAGGCGGTGGCCACGGTGGTGGCGCTGCCTCTGGTCCTGCCGCCGACGGTTCTGGGCTTCTACCTGCTGATGTTGCTGGGACCGAACGGCCCCGGCGGGTGGCTGGCCTCCCTGTGGGGCGCCCGCTCCATGGCCTTCACCTTTGAAGGGCTGGTCATCGGGTCGGTGCTGTACTCCATGCCTTTCGTGGTGCAGCCGATCCGCAACGCATTCGAGGCGTTCGGCGACCGCCCGCTGGAGGCGGCGGCGACGCTGCGCGCCTCGCCGCTCGACACCTTCTTCACCGTGGCGGTGCCGCTGGCCCGCCGTGGCTTCCTGACCGGCGCCGTGCTGGGCTTCGCCCACACCATGGGCGAGTTCGGCGTCGTTCTGATGATCGGCGGCAACATCCCCGGCCAGACCAAGGTCCTCTCGGTGGCCATCTACGACTATGTCGAGACGCTGCAATGGGACGAGGCTCATCTGCTGGCCGGTGGCATGCTGGTCTTCTCCTTCACGGTGATCCTGACGATGATGATGCTGGAGAAGCGCATCGGGCGGGGCGGGCAATGAGCCTATCGGTGCATTTCCACGGGACGCTCGGCCAGTTCGCTCTGGACGTGGCGTTCGAGGCGCCGGGCCGCGGCATCACCGCGCTGTTCGGCCCGTCCGGTTGCGGCAAGACCTCGGTGCTGCGTTGCGCGGCCGGATTGCAGCGGCTGAACGGGCGCTTCGCCCTGGACGGCGATGTCTGGCAGGAGGGGTGGACCTTCCGGCCGACGCACAAGCGGCCCATCGGCTACGTCTTCCAGGAAGCCAGCCTGTTCCCCCATCTGTCGGTGCGCACCAACCTGCTGTTCGGTCATCGCCGGACGGTGGGGCGCGGCGTGCCGGAGAACATTCGCCTGGACGACGTGGTGGACCTGCTGGGGCTGGGGCATCTGCTCGACCGCTCGCCGGAGCATCTGTCCGGCGGCGAGCGCCAGCGGGTCGGCGTCGGCCGCGCGCTGCTCTCGCAGCCGCGCCTGCTGCTGATGGACGAGCCGCTGGCGGCGCTCGACCGCTTCAGCAAGGAGGAAATCCTCCCCTATCTGGAACGGCTGCACGGCGTCCTGTCCGTCCCCGTCCTCTATGTCAGCCACGACATCGCGGAGGTCGAGCGGCTGGCCGACCATCTGGTGTTGCTGCGCCAGGGGCGCGTCGTTGCCGCCGGCCCGATGCAGGAACTTCAGGCCGATCCCACCCTGCCCATCGCCCGCATGCCCGAAGCCGGGGTGACCCTGCCCGCGGTGGTGGCGGGACGAGAGGACGCCTACGGCTTGACCCTGCTGCGGCTGGACGGCGGCCACCTGCTCGTTCCGGGCGACCTCGGACCGCAGGGAACGGCACGGCGCGCCCGCATCGCCGCGTCCGACGTCAGCCTCGCCCGCAACCCGCCGGAGGGCAGCACCATCCTGAACGCTCTTCCCGC